>JAILGH010000074.1 GCA_024697025.1 Pseudobutyrivibrio sp. | reverse complement strand
AATAATAAAGACCTTGTAATTTACATTTAAATTACAAGGTCTTGTTTTATATTTTAGAAAACTTCTTCTGCCTAAAATACGCTTATCACTTGGTAAAAGCAGAGAATATATCTATCCCAGCCGCCATCTTTTTTAACTCATCTAGATTGTCTTGCATGTACTTTTCCAACTGTTTGACTTCGATTTCTGCGAATCCATTATTTTTGGTAATGTTACATTCTGGAATACGTCCTTCGGCATCTCTGACTCCATCTGTAAAAGTTACATAAGCGTACTTGCCACCCTTCTCGTTTTGACAGATGGCAGAGACCGACATGCTAAGTTCCCCCGTATTATTGCTATTTTTAATGATTTCTAAGGCCTGCCTAATATCATCCTTAGCATCAAAATTCTCGCCCATAGGTGCTCCCCTCTATAAAAACTACTTTACTGCAGCAATTTCTTCCTCTAACCAATCCACCACCTTATCTAAGCCCTCGCCAGTCTTTCCGCTGACAAAGAAAATCTTGGCATTTGGATTGAGCTTAAGGATTCGCTCTGTAACCTTTTCCTTGCTAAAGTCAAAATACTCAAGCGTATCAATCTTGTTAATCAAAACCACATCGCTTATCTCAAACATAAGAGGGTACTTGAGTGGCTTGTCATCCCCCTCTGGAACTGAAAGCAACATAAGATTCTTATTCGCTCCCACATCAAACTCTGCAGGACAAACCAAATTGCCTATGTTTTCAAGGATTAACAAATCCAAGTTGGTAGTGTCATATTCTTGTAGCGCACGAGATGTCATATCCGCATCAATGTGGCACAGGCCCATGTTGTGAATCTGTATAGACTCAACGCCTGTGGCGTCTGCCACTCTCTGGGCGTCGATGCTTGTCTCAATATCCACATCCATTTCGCCTATTTTATATTTATCCTTCATACGATTAATAATCGCAGAAAGTGTAGTGGTCTTTCCTGACCCCGGCCCTGACATGACATTCAAAAAGAATGTGCCCTGACTTTTCATCTGCTGACGTATCTTTTCTGCTGCTGCATCATTCTCAGCAAATATGCTCTCGCCAATCTCTATAACCTTTACTTCACCCATTTTAGCCTCTCCTAAAAATCATTTTCACAACTCAGTATATATTATACTTCAAAGTTGTGTACAAAAACTAGTTTTCATAAAAAACTCCTTTCGACAAAAATGGCGCGACCCAAGCCACGCCATTTTTCTTTTATTAATTTTTCAGACCAAAATCTTTTAAAAACTGTTCTGTTAATGCAGTTACGCTTTCAGTTCTTTTTTTAATTACAGTCTTATAATCTGAGTCTAACTCTTTAGCAGCTTTAAAAACTTCGTCTATGCCTGTTCTTTGATTATCATCATTTTCTTGTGCTGTTGTATATTCTTTATGGATACCATCTGCCTCGAAAGATGGGTCTATATGATTCAAAAATTTATCACCATAAAAATTTGAAATAGCACTATTAACGTCAAAAAATTCAACCTCAGCAATAGTATCATATGTACTCATTAAATATTCGTAGAATTCATCAGTATAATTTCTCAAAACTTCCGAATAACCTTCTACATATACCTTTTCTTTCTTAATTAGTTGAGGGACACCTTTAGAATATTCCTTATATCTTAAATATTCATCGATTTTTCTTATAATTAAATCAGAGCCCTTGCCTTTCATTGATTTATACGATTCAGAAAGTCCTTTACCTTCTCCAACTAATTTCCCTAAAAATGGTCCTAATGTAACTGTAATTTCATTTAACTCCTCCTCTGTAGAATGAGCCATGACATAATTAATAAATCCATTAATCTCTTTTACAATCTTTCCCTCTTTATTGGTAATATCAAAGTGTGGCTTATTACCCTTACTTAAAAGCATACTCCCATTATGAGTCATAAAGAATGAATTGGGACTATGATTTTGTGCGACTCCATCAACACCATATCCCTTACAAAAAATTTGCTCACTTCCAGGTATTTGAAGCATCAAAATATGTACAAAATCGTCTTCAAGAGAATAATTCTTTATCAGATTTCCTCTCTTTGCTATTTGCTCACGATATTTATGCATAAATTTATAGGAAAATCCCTGACCATCAAAAGCTACGCATCTATTTATCCTATTGCTTTCGTCTGCGATAGTAACATACATAGCTTTGTTTGCGCCCTTGGAATGCCCAACAACGGTTATATCTCTATATTTGCTTGGGATTCTATCAATAAAATCTTTTGCTTCTTTTTGCGCTTTGGTATCAGATACATTTATTCCTTTTACATTATCCTTCCACTCATCGTATCCTGAAGTCCCCTTGAATGTAACAATAGCATCTGATTTCTTGGTGCTGGGATCTTGATAGCATACACCTAAGGTAACCTTGTCACCATTTCTTGTTTCGGTGGTGTACGATTTTACAATTCTAAGATTTTTAATATTTTCATTGGACTTTGCTGCCTCAATAACATCAGCTATCTCGTTGCCGCTCATCAACGCTCCACCAATCTCCGCATCACCAAGCAACTTTTTTTTATCTGCTTCTCGTAATTTCAGAAGTTCCTTGGGACCAAATAGTTCCAAAGTATCCTTAACTGTTTTATTATCTCTAAATTTAAAGTCATCAGGATTTATTCCTGCACTTTTCAAAACATCTTTGTCAATATATGTTAATTGCTCGACAAGTAAAAGTTCTTCATCTGTCATGACTTACTCCCTATCATTTCCCCATCTGCTCTGTCGACCTTCAGAATTTTTAATACTATAATAATCATCAATTATATTGTCCTCATCCAAAATATCTTCCCAGTTAGCAAATGTCATACCATCAATATACTTACTTTCTGTGATATAAATATCAATTGTACCAATCTCCTCATTACTCAAAATTTTTTTATATACTGCCTCGCCAACTTCTCTGTAATCATCTGAATATGATAGAACTATAGTTACACTAGTATGTGTGGCTTTTTTTCCATCATTTTCTCCTATTACCGGGAAACATACAAACTTCTCATCTCCAACTATCTCTTTTATCTGCTTGCTATATTTTTCAACGTACTCAGGCCACAAATAGACTGTCGGATAATCGTCTTCATAACCAAATTTTGTTGGTCTAACAGCAAAGCAGTCTGTTTCTCGGTTATCTCCCTTTGCATAAGCTAATAACTCTTCTTGCTCATTATCCATCCAGTCAGCCGCCTTGTATCCTCCGTAGCAGAACTCCTTATCATACTTCTTCTCCAAGTACTCAAGCATATCCTCAATAGATTTGATACAATCCTGTTGATAGCTATCAAGTTCCTCCCACTCAGTTGGCATTTCCATCTCTCTTAATATAGCCACTTGTCTTTCATTAAGTTTATAATTTTTCATCTCAACTTGTGAAATCACGATACGTACGCCTCCATATACTATTATTACTACAATTAAAACTATTATAATCTTTAAAGCCTTCTTCATTGGGTTTTATCCCTCCTCATCTGTCATGAACTGCTACTATTCTTCCCAACCGCCTATACGTTCACCAGAGCGCTCCGTATTATTAAAGTGATCTATTATGTTATCCTCATCTAATATTTCTTTCCAGTTGGCAAATGTCATCTTTTCAATATATTCACTATCAGTAACATAAATTACTATTCTTCCAACATCTTCTTCATTTGTAAGCAATTTTTTATATATCGTTTCACCAACTTTCTTATAATCATCTGTGTAAGAAATAACAATGTCTATACTAGTATGCTTAGCCTTTTTTCCATCATTTTCGCCTATTATCGGGAAGCATACAAACTTTGCATCTCCAACAATATCTTTTATCTGCTTACTATATTTTTCAACATACTCAGGCCACAAATAGACTGTTGGATAATCATCTTCAAACCCCTTTTTTGTTGGTCTAACAGCAAAGCAGTCTGTTTCTCGGTCATCTCCCTTTGCATATGCTAATAACTCTTCTTGCTCATTATCCATCCAGTCAGCTGCCCTGTATCCACCATAGCAAAACTCCTTATCATACTTCTTCTCCAAGTATTCAAGCATATCCTCAATCGATTTAATACAATCTTGCTGATAACTATTAAGCTCATCCCACTCAGTAGGCATTTCTTCCTCTTTTAATATAGCAACTTGCCTAGCATTAAGTTTGTAATTCTTCCGTTGAACTTCCGAAATGTGGTTACGCACGCATCCATATATAATCACAACTGCTATTAAAACGATTATTATTAATACCGTCTTTAAAGTCTTATTCACTAAGCATTATCCTTCCTAATCCATCATCCTCCACTTAAAAAGCATTTTTTGCGTTCCTCAAAAGAAATCAAAGCTTCTAAAGAAGCATGTAGTATGCAGCAAGATTTTCATCTGTTTCTTTAAATTTAGTCTTACCTTTATCAATATCTTCTGCCAATGATTCTAATGCTTGATGTAGAGCAAAACCAGCCTCTGCCAACTGATAAAAATCATCTGAAAGGGCATCTTTAGAACCACCCTTAGAATCACAGAATCCATCAAGTATTAAAGCTAAATCCAACAACGATGCTGATATATCTTTTAATTTAACTATTCTTTCATCTATATCTTTATATGCTAGTTTATATGCTGTTTTACCTGTTAATCCCATTGGCATTATTTGGTCACCCCCTCAACCTAGCATCATTTGCATCAATATCATCTAAAAATGTAGTAACTTCAGCTTGGCAATCTGCATACTCATTTTTTAAGTTTTCTATAAAGTTCTCTATCAACTTAAGCTTTGAATATATAGCTTTATCAACCTTGTCAGCCACAAAGTAGTTTTCAATCAAATCATTTGTAACTTCTATAGCATTTTTAGCTGCATTTTCTATTCCATCTAAAGCATTCAACATAATATTAATATGATTGGTATACTCGTTATCATTAATCTTTAAATCCATTATTACATCTCCCTATAAAACAGTTTAATAACCCAAAGTTTGTTTGCGCTTACGTTCTTCTTCCTGCCGGATTGCTTCTATCCTACTATTACAAAGTGAAATCTCATTATTCAAAGAATTTATCTCTGTTTCAATGTCACTTATTCTTTTCTCTGCTATCTTAATTATCTCATCAAAACCATCCTGAATGTTATCTTGACGAGTCTGCCCATAATTTGAATTAACTCTCTCGCCCAAAGAATTAGCAAAAGTAGATTCACTCTCCACGGCAAAGAATTCGCTTTTTTTCCTCCGCTTACTTTTACAAGCCAAGTTAGAAGTCTCTGCTCCATCGGAAATCATCTTTACAAAATCTTCACCTTGCTTTTTCTCTTCACGCAGAGCTCTTATTTGTGCCTGCATATCCGCTATTCTATTTAATAAATCCTGAATTTCTGACATTATTCACCTCTTATGGATTATATTATTAATAATTGTGGCTACTAACAATTTAACAGTTCGTACATAATAATCCACATTCATATTTATGTGTAACACAAGATTATGCATCTAAAACCACATATATTTCGAAACTATCCCCAATTATCATTAGTAGTATCATACTACTCTTTTATGCAAAATGCAAGTAGTCCGCGCGAGCTTTTTTAATTTAAGATTTCTCCGTAGGAGAAATTTCCTAATACAATAAAAAAAGAGATGGGCACATGTCCCATCTCCTGAGTTTTAAAATTATTTTTCAGCTGTAATTGCTTTTCTAACTACGCCCTTTGGGTCTTTGATAAGCAAGTATACAACCCAAATTACAAATGCTAAGGCGATAACTGACAATCCTAAGAATGTATCATTTATCATATCCTCAACTGCTGGTGCAAAATAATCTGCGCCGAGCTCTGCATATTCAAAAATTGCATCTACAAGCCACATAAGTGAAGCGCCCCAGAACATAAACATAAGAACGCCAAGCTTCATATCATCATTTTTACGATTGTACCAAACAATTGTAGTAATAACTGCGGCAAATACTGTTAATAACAATGTCATAACTTCGCTCTCCTTTATGCTGTTGTCTTAGTTGATAATGATCTCTTTACAATAACGTCAGCTGCAACGCACATTCCAATCCATACAACTGTGATTAAAATAGCCATTGAAACGCCAACTGTGCTCATCTCATGAAGCATCTCTGCCTTGTCAGCCGGATCTGACATAGCTGTAAGGAATGGGAAGAATGGTACTACCTCTCCATGCCATACGTGCTCAAAAGCCAAAAGAATTGAGCCACCCCATAAAAGCTTTGAAAGCCAGTTTAACTTTCTGCTAAATGGAATCTTAGTCTCATCGCTGTGAGTACTCTTGCCATTTTGCTCCTTTTTAGCTTCTGCTTTTTTTACAATCTCTGTAACGATACCTTCACCAGCAGGTACTAAAAAACATGCCATAATAATTTCCTCCTCTTTTATAGCATTAAATAGGTATTTTTATGCAATAAAACCTTTTTATTAACACTTTATATCTGGTTACTTATTATATAGTATTCTTATAGGTAATAGCAAGTCTATATTACCAAGCTCCGCCGCCACCGCCGCCGGAACCACCGCCTGAAAATCCTCCTCCGGAGAATCCGCCACCGCCTGAATTTACTGAAGCGGGAGCTGTGGCCAAATTAGCAGTTTCACGAGTCATCATGTTATTAAAGCTTCTGTTAAAGCTATGCATGCTATATGGATAAGCGCCCACATACCATACTGGCTCAGCTACTGGAATCTGTAACTGCTCGAATCTCTTTATCCAAACTCCTGACAATCCTAGAGCATAAGCATAACCTAAAATATCAAAAAAGTAGTTTGGATTTTCTTTGCAAAGCATTGTAAGTCTATCTAGCTCCGCTTCTTTGATAAAGTTCCTAAATCCAAGGACTCTACCGTAGATTGGCATATTTTCCTCTGAGCGTTGAAGCTTTCTTGCCCCAAAGAATCCACATAAGAAAGCCAATACGCAAGCTACGATTACGCTTACAAAGCTTATACTGGTCAAGAACTTGTTGATACCAATCATCATTGCAAATACCGCTATCGTTAAAAGCCAAGTGCCCACATTATTCCATTTGTTAACCACAATTCCAATTAGTGGAAGCACAACAGCAAGAGCAACATACATTATCATATCATCTACTGTTCCGTTGCTAATAAACTTAACATCTAGCCATATCACAAGGATAAATACCGCCACCGCCCAAAGCAAAGCTAAGACGGTTCTAAGCACTGACTTCTTGTCGTAAAGCTTAGTGGCCTTTAATCCTACATAGGATGTTACAGCCTCTGTCACCTCATAGAACTTGTTCTTTTTAAGCTCTTTTTCTGTAACGATGACACCCTCTGTTCTGTCAGGGAACATTCCATCAAGGAAGGTATACTCTTCACGACTTAACCCATCAAAGTTAGCGTTGGTAAGTTCAAATTCGAATTTGCCCTTTTCCTTTTCTATAACTTTGAAATATCCCTTATTGGCAAGGTGTGGTAATAATGCCATAGCCTTAGAAGGAGCAGTTCCTGTATAAATCATCTCACATTCAACTGGAGAGATGTTGTCTGGTGGGTAAAATTCCACCACCTCTACTGGACGCTTTCCTGGCTTATACATCATTACAAACCCACTTATTACAGCAAGAACTGCAAACAACGCATATGCTACCTTCGAATAATCCTTGTACACGAAGTAGCCTTCTGGAAGCTCAGCTCTGATTGTAATGCCCTCGTAAGGATTTAGCGGATTGTTGTACTCTCCGTTAATCACGTGATTTTCAACATTGGATGTAAGGAATTCCTCTCTAAATCCTGCATCTCCAGCGGCACCAACAGAATATCCCACTGTAGATGCATCAAAATCCTCTGCCAGGTTAATTGTCCATGTTACATGGTCAATATAGCAATCCCACTGTGTACCGATGATGTTGAAATACAACTCGTCCTTGTCCTCCAAAGGGTCCGGAGTAACTATGTTGTATTTATACTTAATCTGATAAGTATGCTCACCTGTGTACTCCTGGCTAGAGGAACCAATCTTTATGGTTTTATACTTGGTGTCTCCTCTAGTAGTAGTTGAGGTCTCTGCTATATCATCAACCGCATCAGTAGAGTAAACATTTAGTTTTGAAACGTAGGCCTTAATTTTATCACTGCTACCATCCTCACGCTGACGAGTATGATTCTCAACAAACGTACGAGTTGGTCCGTGATGAGGTCTATTAAATTCGTAAACCAATGTCTCTACTATGTCGTAAGTGTTATCCGTATTTACGGTAATGTTTACATCATAGTCTTTGATATAATAATCTTCTCTATCATCATATGCAAAGGCAGTTGCGGAGGTGAAAAAAGCACATACCACAACTGCTGCAACTAATGAAAGAAATCTGTTCAATTTCTTTTTCATATTCAATTAAAACTCCACCTTAACATTTTCACGCTCAGCAGAATCTGAAACCTCGAAGAATGGGAATTTCTCAAAGTGGCAAATACCTGCAATAATTGATGTAGGGAATAGCTGAATCTTGGTATTGTATGTCTTGACTGTACCATTGTAGTACTTTCTAGCATTTGCAATATCTTCCTCGATTGCCTTTAAAGAATTCTGTAAATCGATGAAGTTAGTGTTTGCCTTTAAATCTGGATAACTCTCAGCAAGTGCAAAAAGGCTCTTCAATGTAGTTGTCAACTGACCTTCAGCCTGAGCAATATCTTCCTTGTTGCCGCTTGCATAAGCACTGTTTCTAGCTGCGATAACCTTTTCAAGTGTCTCAGCCTCATGCTTTGCGTAGCCCTTTACAGTTGAAACAAGATTTGGAATAAGATCAAATCTCTTTTTCAAATAAACATCCATTGTAGAGAAACCTTCCTCTACCTGTGTGCGCAGTCTTACAAGTGAGTTGTATGTGCCAATTGCCCAAACCACAATTAAAGCTATGACCGCCAAAATAATTACTAAAACCATTTTCTACCTCCTTTATTTAAACGATTTAAAATCGTTCAATTCCATTTACATAAAACGTTCCATTACCTCTGTTGTATGCATAGATAAAATACCTGCACCAAAGGCCTCCATTATCTCCGTGTAGCTGTCGTCAATAAACATTATCTCGTCCATGCTGTAGCCATCACGCTCGGCTATCATCTTCATGATAAGCACCTTCTTGTGCCTTGACTCTGTAGAAATCAAATCACCGTGATGCTCAAACATGCCCGGATAACATTCCTTTAGGCGATTAAACTTCGAGTTGTATTCAAATGAATTGCTACACTCAGTCAGCCCGTAAATCTTGACTCCCTGCTTAAAATGCAAATCGTCGATAAGATTCTTGACTCCTCGCGGAGCCTGACACTTGATATAGGCGTTGTTGTTGATGTTGTACTTGAGCCAATCATCTGCATCCTCAAAACCAACAATTCGCTTCCCCTCATCGTTGTACATCTTAAGGCATAGCAAGGTGTTATCCACATCCCCAAACAACACTCTAATCTTCTTAAGCTTCTCCTGCATAAACTCCTCCCAACATCCATATCTCTTGTTTAAAATTCAACAGTTAAAAGCCTGAAATCTCACATATCAATCTTAACATTTTACGCTTTAAAATTAAACAAAATTATACTCATTTCTTGTGTTCTACCATCTAATGGACACACTCTCAGTATATAATTATTTACATGTGTAGGGGTAAATTAATAATTATTTTAATATTAATGGTTGCTCTAATAGGTAATCCATTGCAGGCAAAGGCTATGGGGTTTGTTTATGTAGATGTGTCTAAGCAAATTTACTCTTATGATGAGATGGTGGAAGATATTATAAGTATTTCCGCTGGTCACGAGGATTTTGTATGTTACTCTACTTTAACTACAACGTCTCAGGGTAGAAGTGTGTGCTTACTCAAGTTTGGTAATCTTGCCTCAGACAACAAGATTTTGATTACAGCCTCGATTCATGCTAGAGAATACATGACATCGCAACTTGTAATGAGAATGCTTGAAGAATATATACTAAATTATGATGTACCTCAGGCCAACGGCCTTACCTACAGACAGATGTTTGACTCTGTATGTTTTTATGTGTTGCCTATGATTAATCCTGACGGAGTCACCATCAGTCAGTTTGGCGGCACACCAAGGATTAAGTCCAACGGAAATGGTGTGGATTTAAATCGCA
This sequence comes from Pseudobutyrivibrio sp., assembly GCA_024697025.1. Taxonomy (GTDB): domain Bacteria; phylum Bacillota; class Clostridia; order Lachnospirales; family Lachnospiraceae; genus Pseudobutyrivibrio. Next base: position 6,564 of record JAILGH010000074.1, on the reverse strand, counting down.
ATTTTCCATTGGGATTTGGGCAGGCGCCAAATGCTGCCAAAAAGCCTAGCTTAAGTAATTACCCTGGCCCGACTCCTTTATCAGAGGTTGAAACTTTGGTCATGGCAACTCTTTTAAATGAAAATGATTTCGTCACCTGCATAAATTACCATTCCATGGGCGAGCTAATCTACTACGGCGCCAGCACCAATTCTGCTGAGGTCGCTATCGGCTGCAAGAACATGGCCAATTTAGTTGGTTCAATTACAGGATATAAAAAGCTTTACTGCGGAAATGCTATCGGAAGTTTTGCAGATTATTTTGGCTCAGTGGAAGCAGCTCCTAGCGTAACTATCGAAATAGGAACAGCTACCCCTACACCGATTTCTCAATTTGATGAAATTTATAATAGAAATATAAATGTCTGGCCGGAAGTGGCCAGACTCTACCAGTAGCTATTTATTTTTTGAAAAGGTCAACGCAGCCTTTGGACAGGCTTTGACACATTCACCACAGCGAATACACTCTGCACTGTTTGGATTCTTTACAGGGTCCACGTTCATCTTGCAGATATTTTGACAGGCGCCGCAATTAATGCAGGCGTCTTCATTTATGGAAAGCCTTAGCAGGCTTATCTTTTGAAACAGACCGTAGAACGCTCCAAGTGGACACATGTATTTACAGAAAGGTCTGTAAATAAAAATCGATGCCAAAATGCAGATTATCAAAATGGCAAATTTCCATCTGAACAACGCTCCTGCTGCAGCTCGCATTCCTGAATTTAATAATACTAAAGGAATACCGCCCTCAAGGGTTCCTACCGGACAAATATATTTACAGAAAAATGGATCTCCGGCCCCAAAGGAAGATCTGTAAAAAAATGGCAGTGCAAATACAAACAGTATAAGCAATACATACTTGAAATATCTAAGAATCTTATCCAGCCGTTCCGGGACTTTAAACTTTGGGGTTGGAATCTTATAAAGCAGCTCCTGAATCAATCCAAAAAGACAAAGCCACCCGCAGATAAACCTTCCTACTAATAGCCCGATTGCAGCCAAATATCCTACAACATAAAAGGCAAATCTCCTTCGTCGCCCATCGAAGACAGACTGCATGGCACCTATAGGGCATGCCCCCAAAGCCCCAGGACATGAATAGCAATTCATCCCCGGGACGCAAAATCTCTTTAATGGACCTTGGTAAATAGTTCCGGTTAAGAACCCTTTAAAATATCCATTTGTCAGTATTCCAAAAATAGCCTGAATGGCCTTTCTAATAATACCGTGTTTTCGAAGTTTGTTATCCAATTCCTATACACTCCGTACAAATGTTGCTAGCCTTTTGATATACAGTCCTAATTTCTCCTGTCAAACCACCATATACACATGAAACGATGGATATAACAATTAAAATGACTGTCACAAATCTTTTGTTTTTCATAAACACCTCATTAAAGCAGTGATTAATCAAGGTACTTATCAACTATCTCCTGCCACTCTTTTGAACTTTTTGAACCTACAATTGGTTCGCAAAGTAAATTTCCTTCAGAATCTACGATAAATGTCGTAGGTACATACTGCATCGACTCAAATTTTTCATTCATCTCCTTAGATACAATTAAAATAGGATAAGTAACACCTGTTTCCTCAACTATATTTTTGCCATCCTCAATAGAATACTCAAAATAGGTTCCGTCAGTGTCAACGATATCTACAGTCATTCCAACAATGCCAAGGCCCTTATCCTTATTCTTCTGATATATCCGTTCAAGACCAGACATCTCATCAATGCATGGGCCGCAGAAGGTTCCCCAGAAGTTAAGCATAGTAACCTTATTGCCGCTAATAAGCTCTGTAAGATCAGTCTTTTCTTTATCAAGATTATCTAGCTTAGTGCCCATAATCCACTTGCTATCATACTCTACGTCTGAAACTTCTTCCTCATCTGTCTCATCAACCTCAGGTTCTTCAACCTCAGGCTCTTCTACTTCTTGTGTCTCATCAACAGTTTCCTGCTGCTCATTATCAGCTGTCTCATCAACCTTCGCTACACTACCGCATGCCAAGAGCGTTGTCGCGCATAGAAGCGCAGCCATAAATAACGAAACACGTCTTTTCATCATTCTCATTATCCTCCTTAATTAACAACAAAACAAATATCGTGTCGCGTTTATTATACTATAATCATGCAGTTAAATATACTTTCCCGAAAATTAAGAAATAGTCTTATCCGCAAAACTTCAGTCGTTAGAGGCTTTAAAATATTAAGAATTAATTAGATTTAATATGACTGCCCACTATCTCTGACACTTCAGAAATTGTTGTAAATGTACTGCCTGGGAAATCCCGCAGAAGTTCCTTAAGTTCATGAATCTCTGCACGTGTGACAACACAGTACAAAACATCCTTTTCATTGTTGGATACCAAGCCTTCACCTCTCATAAAGGTAACAGTCCTTCCCAGCTTTTTATATATCTCATCCGCAAGCTTTCGCCCATCATCGGTAATTACCATTACGGATTTTGCACTTTCAAATCCTATTTCGACTACGTCTATCACTTTAGATGAGATAAAATACATAAGCAGCGAGTACATACCTCTATCTACATCAAAAACAAATCCAGCCACTGCAAAAATAAATACATTAAAAATCAAAATGATTTGTCCTGTAGATACAGATAAATTTCTATTTAAAATTACTGCAACTACCTCGGTGCCATCCAAACATCCGCCACCTCTTAAGACCAGTCCAACTCCAAGTCCAAGCAGCACTCCGCCATAGGTTATTGCAAGAATCATTTGATCGGTGGCGTTTTCTACCGGCTCAAACACGCCCGTCATTATTGAAAAAAGAACAATGGCATAAATCATGCTAAAAACCAGCTGATGCCCCATTCTCCTAAATGCCAACACAACAAATGGTGCGTTTATAAGCACAATAAGAACTCCAAGAGGTACTGGTGTGAAATTTGCCACAATCATACTTATACCCGTGACGCCACCATCAAAGATATTGTTTGGCACAAGAAATTCCTCGATTGCAAAAGCCGCCACAATAGCCCCTATAGTAAGCTCCACAAATGAAATCAGTTTGCTCTTTTTTTCTTTCATTCCATAACCCCCTCTTCCCGCAGCTGGCTAATTCGCATTTCTATAAAAATATCTACCTGCTCTTCTGTAAGTTTCTGGTATGTAAGCATCCATCCCCCTCGCCTTCTCTATTAAAATAATATAAGCAAATTATACACTCGTTTTAATCTATATTCAAAAATTCGTCTAATCCACCCCTAATATATTTTTCCAAAATTCATCTCCAAATATTGCCCCATTCTATTTTAGTAATATAATATTTTTAGGATAATTGTTTCCCCATAAAAAAGGAAAAGAAACTTGGATTATAAAAAATATAAGGAGCAGTAAATGCAAGAATTACAACTACACAGAGTGTATAAACACTTTAAGGGAGATTACTACTTAGTTGAGGACATTGCTTTGGATTCAGAAACCCAGGAGGAAATGGTCATCTATCGCAAGCTTTACGACGATGGCTCCCTTTGGGTAAGACCTAAGGAAATGTTTTTATCTGAAGTTGATCATAATAAATATCCGGAAGTTAAGCAAAAATATAGATTTGAACTACAAGACATCAAAAGTACGCATGCTTAGTAGTCTATGATTGCTCAAATCCTCTTAAATCTTTAAAATATTCAAAAATTAATGGCGGCAGTAGTCCAATGTCATTAAATTAACATTGGGCTATTGCCGCCCTGGTTTATCTTTGCAATAAATTAATAACTGTATCCTGATCAATCACAGGAACCTTATAAGGATTTTTCTTAATAACTTCCTTCAAGTCATCATGCTGCAACAGCAAAATCCTTGCAAACATAACTGTCTCTGCATCATACTCAGCTTTAACTCTATATGATTCTCTTTTGAAAGCATAACCGAAAGATTCGCTGTTGAATTCCTCTAGCGCATCAGCCTTTTCATCTAAGCTGAAGTCATTGCTTTTAAGGAATTCTTCCAACTCCTTATATGAGCTATCAATTTTTGCATCGCTAATATCGCTAAGAAGCTTTTCCTCCTCTTGCTGAGGTTTTAAGCCATCAATATCAGCTATATTCTTCTCAATGATTTCCGCAGCACGCTTTTCATCCTTAAGAGGGTCTTCCTTCATCTCGTCTTCTACTTCTTCGGCCTGATTTGTAAAGTCGTCCTCTTCCTCGACATTATCTTTATCCTTTACTTCCTCGTCGTCCGCTTCTTCATCCTTGTCTTTTATAGATTCTCTCAATATCTTAAGGTCATCTTCCATTTGCTTTTGCTCTAGGAAGTCATTGATTTCACCGAGGCTAAATCCGTTTTGTCCTTCATAAGAATTGATTTCCTGAAGCAAATTATTGAAAATTTCCTGACGTTGTCTTATATTGTCGCCTAATGTATCCAAAATACTTTTATCTTCTCTTGTGAGATGAAGACTCTTAGAAAAATCATATCTTGTGGACGCAAGCGCCTCCAACTCACCATTCAGCCAGTCTTCCTGCTTTTTAGAAAGCTGCTTGCCGCTTTTAATCATGTCGATAGCTTTTTTAAGTCTATCAGTAAACTCTTCTTCTGCAGTCTTCGTTCTATTTGGATCACTTGCATCAATAGCTTTTCCAGATAAGGTATCAAAATTCTCTATGTCGTCATTTTTACTTCCGTTTAGAGCATTGGCATTGTCAGACTCAACCTTTTCTGACTTCTTTACTCTAAGATTAGAAAGTTCGACTTTATAGGCTTCGCTGCGACGAAGTCTCTTCTTATCTTTTTCTTTATCGTTATCTACATTCGTAGAAAGCTTATTCTTTTTTTCTTTCTCAGCCTTATTGCCAAGAAGGTTGCTTTGCACCTTCTTGTGATGATTTACATTCAAAGCAGAAGCATTTATATTCATACCAACCCCTCCAAGTTCTAGACAATAATTCTATTATATGAATTATATCGGATAAAAGGATGTTGATTTTAACATTCTGCCGTAAAATCAGCCAACAATTGGCGAGCCATATCTAACTTTGCTAAAAGCCTTGAACAGACTGTAAATAAGGACAGAATAAATAGGAATCATAATTAATTCCTTTGGAAGACGTGCAATAATCGCCGCCAAGTATCCGTTCTTAAGGTAAAGCAAGTTCAGCCAGTAGCTGTTCATTATTATTCCCACAATTATCGTATATACGATTTGCGAAGCAAGCACCCTTAAAAATGTCATCTTTTTGTTGTAAAGCATCAATCCAAAAATCACACCGCCCACAAGGCTACTAAGGGTAAACCCTGGGAAAAATGGCCCGGTAGGCTTTACCAGATACCCACCAATATCAACCAGGGCTCCAACTACACCGCCTACCACTGGCCCAAACATCATTCCTGCCATACAAATAGGCAGTGAGCCAAAGCGAATCTCAATCAACTGATTGATTGGAAGCTTGAAAAAGCCCAGAACTATGCCAATGGCAACAAGCATAGCCGCAACAACAAGTGTCTTTGTTTCTTTTAATTTATTCATAAAAAAGCACCTCCTTTGCAGTTCCTTTTGTCTACAATGGAGGTGCGTTTCGCACATCTATGTAGCAGCGGGATGCGACCATAAAACCGCGGATAATCCTTCGTCCAAGTGACAACTCCCTGTTCACCTGACACTTAACGCTTTATCGTCTACTCTGCATTTGTTCGTGTGTATTATAAATCCTTAACTCATTTATTTCAACCCTTCTATCTCAAAACGCTTCACTTCCCCATTTATCTCTAAAGGGATGATTACTTTCTTCCAGCCCTCTGGCAGATGTGGGTCAAATTCTATCTGATCAGATTCAAATGCGGTCTTCATTCCGGCAAATCCAAAGACTACCAGCTGCCACAGGCCGCCACAGTTGGCAATATGTATGCCTTCCTCTGCCCCAAGCTTTGTGTCATCCATATCGATGTTGATGACCTTGTCTAAGAATGCTTTTGCTTCATCCATCTTGCCCAGCCATGCAGCAATTATTCCGTGAACTGCTGCAGATAAAGATGAATCATGGGTTGTAATAGGCTCGTAATAATCATAGTTTGCAAGAAGCTCCTGATTAGAAAATTCATCTCTAAACAGCATCATCATCTCAAGAACATCCGCCTGCTTAAGCGCCTTGCTGCGGTAATTTTTCTCCTGAGAGATAAATGTTCCAAAGCACTTGCTTCTATCGGTCCATATTGAATCAAAATCTACATCTGCATAATTTAAGAACTCATCACATTGAAGTATTATTCCCTCATCTGACTCAAGCTCCAGCCTCAGATTTTCTGCCACATCTTTAAAGAGAGCTATCTCCTCATCTGTGACATTCAGATGCTCTGGCCTAAACTGCTTCAGCCAAAGTATTGTCTGCTCAAGAGAATACTTAACCATCTTGTTGGTATAGCGGTTGTTGCTTGTGATAGGTAAATATTCGTCCGGCCCCATAACTCCCAAAAGCTGGTAGCTTCCATCAGGGAATTTGTCCACTCTTGTGCACCAATAGCGAGCTGTCTCCACCATAATATCTATACCGTATTTACGAATAAA
>JAILGH010000026.1 GCA_024697025.1 Pseudobutyrivibrio sp. | reverse complement strand
TATTTCGTGCCACCAATTGAGACTGGAACACCTCGTATTCTTCCACCATCATGAAAAAATCCTTCATTTACTAGCTTTGCTATATGGCACAACAAATAGTAATTACTGTCAGCCTGAATCACATCATTATCAAGTATAAATTCCCACGCATGCTTTAAATTAAGAATTTTTTGCACATCGTCAGCTGTCATACCATTAACGGTGCCATTTTCAATGATTTCCTCTGTCTGCGGAAATGTTGTTGCAACACCTTCCAATACAGCTTGATCATAGATATTGGACTTCATATTGGCTCTGGCAAAGTCCAGATTTGAAATCACCTCAGGTGAAAGTGCATTTTGAGTATAACCATTCGCAGCAAGTTCTTTATCAACTCTTCGAATCTGCTTTTTAAGCTCTCTAGCCTCCTTTGCATTGCGAAGCAATAACTGATACAAATCATCTGAATAAACATCAACATAAGTGGAAGTTAATCTGCCATTCACTCTTTTTCGAATATACAAGTATTTCCCACTACTATTTTCTTTTACTTCTGGTGAGCCATCGTATGGAATCAAATTTAAGCGAGCCTGATAATCTGCTCGTTCCTGTAACAATTGCTGGATTACATTAAAATTACTATCCATCAAAAAATCTCCTTTAGGGAACTTTTTATATAAGAATATTAGCAGAAAGTTCCCTAAAACTCAATGCATTTTAGGGAACTTTTTTATCTCTATAGTTTACAAAAGTTCCCTAAAATTATTGGCTATATCTTCTATATATTATAATATTATAGCTAATCTACTTCATGCATAAAAGACCCAGCCCTCGGCAGAACCGAAGGGCTGGGCCCAATACTCAACTATATTTCACTAGCCAAACAGCAAAGCCGCCGCAATCACAAGCAATACCTTTGGCAAATAATTACCGAATCCATGAACGAGATCACAGGCATTGGAATAAAGCCTGGTGTCTCTTATCATGGACTAGTTAAAAGAGCGATGCATAATGCACCGCTCAAATATCCAAAGCATAGTAATATATATTCTGGTCAAATTTAGGAAGCTTTAGTTATGGCAACTTCCATGACCGTGGCCATGGCAGCTATGTCCCTCACCATGCTCTTCGCCATGATGCGAACAGTTTGCCTCGCCTGAAGCTGCAAGTGTACCCGCTAAAAATGCATCTACGACCTCATCAGTGTTTCCGCTTGCTCCGGCATAAAGCTGAATGCCAGCCTCCTGAAGAGCCATAACAGCACCGCCGCCGATGCCGCCGCAGATAAGCACATCAACCTCTGCAAGATTAAGAACACCTGCAAGGGCTCCACAGCCTTCGCCGTTTGTGCCTACGACCTGGGAATTAACAACCTTGCCATCCTCGATATCATAAACTTTGAACTGCTCGGTTCTTCCAAAATGTCCAAACACATTTCCATTATCATATGTTACTGCTACTCTCATCGTTTTCTCTCCTTTTGATTTTAAGTTGGTTTCAAAAAGAGTTTGGTTTCTATCCATTTGCACATTACCACCGGATATACGGATTCGCTTACCCTCCACCAGTGCAAGGGCAATCTTTTTTCTGGCGCTCTCATACATGGCTGTGACAGTTGTGCGGGCCACACCCATACTATTTGCGCATTCCTCCTGATTCATACCTTCCGCATCTAAAAGCTTTAGCGTCTCGTACTCATCTAGAGTAAGTGTGATTGTTTCCAGCTCCTGCTCCTCAGCATTCTCTGGAACAAAGCTATAGTAATCCGGGAACACTTGAATCTTTCTACATTTTGGTAATCTAGGCAAAATTTAACCTCCGCTCTTTCTGACATATGTCAGATATAATATAGCACCATTGTTGACATATGTCAAAATAGTAAAATACAAGTCCCTGCATCGGCACCAGCCAGGTAAAGGTTATCTCACCTTTGTTGCCATGCTCTGAAAATGTAGGCGTTTCAGCCTTTATCATCTCAGAAGGAAACCTTCTATCACTTGCCTCATCCTGCTTGCCTGCCATTAACTGGATTTCATTTTCATTGTGAAATTGCTTGTCGTAAAATAAATCACTCTTAGCATACTCCCTTTGATGAGCCTTGTCCGGCGTAGCGCCAACGGATGGCCAGAACCTTAAA
>JAILGH010000021.1 GCA_024697025.1 Pseudobutyrivibrio sp. | reverse complement strand
GCGATTGTTTGATTGCTTCCTTTTGGAACCTCCCTAACTTCACGCTTGATTTCCTTGCCAGACTCATCCTTGCAAACTACTGTAACCTTGACAGTACCTGCCTTTGGTGTGTAAGTAATCTTGGTTACTCCCTCACCCTTCTTGGTAGCCTTGCTTCCCTTGGCATTGCCCTTTGGTGGAACAACATCTGTTGTCTCTTTAACTGTGCCACCCTTCTCAACTTTTCTAGACTCTACAAACTCAACAGTGTCCTTAGGCGCCGCCTCTACAGGAATAGCCTCTTCCTTTTGTCCATCCTCGGAAGGAGCATCCTTCTTAACCTGCTTGATAATTTCCTTTTGAACTTTAAGCTCAACCTTGTCCTTTACGTTGACCTCTGTCTTGTAAGAAGTTGGCTCGTATTTGATTGCCTCAGTGTCGGCTAAATCATTTACGATGCATGCAACATAATCACCTGGTGTCATGTCTGTCTCTGAAATAACGCCATCCATGTCATCGTCTGTATAAACAGTACCCTCTGCTTCATTTAACGCTACTGCAAAAGCCTGTACTGCTGTCTCCTTATCTAAGAGTAATAGATAAAGAGGATCATTTTCTATATCTGATGGGTGTGTGTCAACCACATCACCATTTTCATCTGTAACTGCGATTGGAACATTTCTGTCCTTTAAAATCTCAAGCAATTGCTCTGCCTGAGATGGTCTAGCTTCTGCTGCTTCCGCTGGCTCTTCTGAAGGTTGCTCCTCAGCTTCTGTTTCCTCAGCTGCTGGCTCTTCCTCCGAATCCTCTGTTGCTGCTGGCTCAGTCACTGGTGCTGTAAGTAAACCTGCCTCAACATATGGTGCTGTATACTCAGCGATTTGAGCATCCAAATCCGCTATAGCATCCACATACGATTGAAGGCTCTCTGCTGTCTCTGGAGATAAAAGTTTTACCTGGAAAGGTACACCGGTTATACAGTTCTCTCCGTCAGAAGAGATGTATAAAGTCAAATCTTTTTCCAAAGACTCGCTTGTTAAAAATACGTTTTGAAATTCTGGAACATAGACATCTGCTGCAGCTGCTATTTCAACATCTTTGACCTTTTCGCTAACCTCTGGCTTTGCGAAAAACTTGTTGTATGCCGCATATGCTCCTGTTCCAATTGCACCTGCACCTACAACACCTGCAAGTCCAATGCAGAAAGGTCTGTATGTACGCACAAATGCTCTAACAACTCTAAAAAACTTGTTCATAAAAATATGCTCCCAAATTGTTAATTGCCACTAAAAACTAGTTAATTCCATGCTCCTTACAATAATCCTTGTAAGATGCATTCACCTTATCCTTGTCTGAAAGGATTAAATCCGCTTCGGTCATTCCCTCTGGAATAGGCCACTTTACCCCAATATCAGGGTCATTAAACATAAGACCACCCTCATCATTCGGATGATAGAAGTCTGTAACCTTGTAGCAGAACTCTGCGAAATCGCTTACTACCAAAAAGCCATGGGCGAATCCCTTTGGAATTAAAAACTGCTTCTTGTTCTCAGCAGAAAGAAGAATGCCATAGTGCTTTCCAAATGTAGCTGAGCCTTCGCGAAGGTCTACTGCCACGTCATATACTTCACCAGAGATAACTCTTACAAGCTTATCCTGTGGGAAGTTCTTCTGAAAATGAAGACCACGAAGTACACCCTTCTTACTTGCAGACTGATTGTCCTGTACAAAGGTGTAATCAAGTCCTTCGGCCTTCATATCGTTCTCATTGTATGTCTCCATGAAGTAACCTCTATCGTCGCCAAAAACCTTTGGTGTAATTACGCAGAGGCCTTCTATTCCATTTACGTTTTTCTCAACTATAATTGCCATTATAAAACCTCTATTTTTTAGTCTATGTTCAAAATCTACCTTTCAGCTAATCGCTGTATTAAACGCTGACACGCTTTCGCTCTGCTTTTTCTACTTGCGTTACATAAGATGCTGCTTACGCACCATCTAAGTAACGAGTGAAAAAGAAGGTCAGCTTATTAACACATCTTTAGCTTTAAGTTAGATTTTGTCCGTTAGTTTAAATTAATACATCTAGGTTTTATTACGCGAATTTGCAGCAAACCTAGATTATATTGTAACTGCTTTTATTAAAGTCCATTAGCTACGTCTACCAAGTACTGACCGTATGCGGTTTTCATGAGAGGCTCAGCAAGCTTAAGAAGCTGTGCCTTGTCGATGAAGCCACGCTTGTATGCGATTTCTTCGATGCAGGAAATGTACATACCCTGTCTCTTTTGGAATGTGCTTACAAATTCAGCTGCCTGAAGAAGCATGTCATGGTTTCCTGTATCAAGCCAAGCAAATCCACGACCTAGTGTCTCAACGTGGAGATTTCCACGGCTAAGATATTCGTTGTTTACTGCTGTGATTTCAAGCTCACCACGAGCTGATGGCTTGATTGTCTTTGCAATCTCAACTACCGAATTGTCATAGAAGTAAAGACCTGGTACTGCATAGTTGCTCTTTGGCTCAGCTGGCTTTTCTTCGATTGAGATAGCTACACCATTTTCATCAAACTCAACTACACCGTACTCTCTTGGGTCACGTACATAGTAACCAAAGATTGTTGCTCCCGGCTCAGACTCTGTACGCTTAGCTGCTGTCTGAAGCACCTTTGAGAATGACTGACCATAGAAAATATTGTCGCCAAGTACTAATGCTACAGCATCGCTTCCGATGAAATCTGCACCAATAATAAATGCTTCAGCAAGACCATTTGGAGCCTCCTGAACAGCATACTGAATATCCATTCCAAGCTGCTTTCCATCACCAAGCAACTCCTCAAATACTGGAAGGTCTCTTGGTGTAGAGATGATAAGTACCTCACGAATTCCTGCCAACATAAGTGTTGAAAGTGGATAGTAAATCATTGGTTTATCGTAAATAGGCATAATCTGCTTTGAGATAGCCTTTGTAAGTGGGTAAAGTCTTGTACCTGAACCACCTGCTAAAATTATTCCCTTCATATTATCCTCCAATTCTAAATATCTAATTAAAATTCTTCAGCAACACACTCTAGCGCTGCAGCCACAACTTTATCCATATCGTAGTACTTGTACTGACCTAAACGACCACCAAAGACTACATTAGATTCTGTATTAGCCTTATTAGCATACTGCTGATATACTGCATTGTTTTTATCATTATTAACAGGGTAATATGGCTCTACGCCTGGCTTCCACTCTGAAGAATATTCTCTAGATATAATTGTGGTAGGCTGCTTGCCAAACTCAAAGTGCTTGTGCTCGATGATACGAGTGTATGGCACCTCTGCCTCTGTATAATTTACAACAGCATTTCCCTGATAATTCTCTTCGTTTAATTTTTCAGTCTCAAATCTAACTGAACGATACTCAAGCGGTCCAAAGCAGCTGTCATAATATTCATCAATCTGACCTGTAAAGATAAGCTTGTTCCAAGAAACCTCAGTGCCATCCTTTAATGTGCCCTCTGTTGCTCCTTTAGCATTCTTTACTCCGCCAACCATGTCAAAATAATCCTGTGATAATGCCACATCCGAACCTTCAAGCATCTTTTCTACTATCTGAGTGTAACCACCCATTGGGATGCCCTGAAATCTATCATTAAAG
>JAILGH010000102.1 GCA_024697025.1 Pseudobutyrivibrio sp. | reverse complement strand
GGGAGATTACAAGTATCAGGGGAGTATTACAAGCAGCACCTACTTCGATTATTTCCCTTATAATATTTCGCAAAAGGATGTGGAAAAGACAGCCGGTGAGTTACTGGACCAGTGGAAGCCGGGTATTGAAGAGTGGCAGGTTTTAGTTCAGATGAATCAGATTCAGATTGATGCTGAATGTTTGTACCGGCCAATAAAAACACTAAGCCATGGAGAGAGAACCAGAGTCATGATAGCAGTTCTGTTTTCCCGAGAAAATGAGTTCCTTCTCATTGATGAGCCTACAAATCATCTGGACCAGGCCGCTAGAGATATGGTGAAAAAGTATCTAGCAAGCAAGAAGGGATTTATCCTTGTGTCTCACGATAGAGATTTGCTGGATGCTGTCTGCGACCATGTATTGGTTATGAATAGAAGCACTATAGAGGTTCAGGCAGGAAACTTTTCGACCTGGTGGGAGAATAAGGAGAAAAGGGATGCTTTTGCCAAGGCGGAAAATGAGAAGCATCTAAAGGAAATCGGAAAACTAAAGGCTGCAGCTGACAGAACCGGCCGGTGGGCAGAGAAAAGCGAAGGTTCGAAAATCGGTTATGATCCTATAAAAGAAACTGATAGAAGCATTTCAAGTCGCTCATATATTGGAGCTAAGACCAAGAAGATGCAAGCGAGAGTCAAGGCCTATGAGAAGAGAGTGGACCGTGAAATAGAAGAGAAGGAAGGGCTGTTACAGGATATTGAAAATGTCGTGGATTTAAAGGTGATGCCGCTGGAGTATCATAAGAATATTCTGGTAGATGTTCAGAAACTGTCACTTTCTTATAAAGGTTCATCGCCATTGTTTAAAGAACTGACATTTCAAATAAAACAAGGGGACAGAATTGTAATCTCAGGTCATAATGGCTACGGTAAATCCAGCATTATAAAAGCGATTCTACGGGACAATAACGCCCGAGAATTTGGAAATCAAGATAATTTAGAAATAGTAGATGGTAATCTAAATGTGGGTTCAGGTATAGTAATATCCTACATAAATCAGGATACCTCATTTTTGAAAGGAACTATCGAAGATTTCTGTCAGTACAGGGGCCTGGATAGAAGTCTGTTTTTAGCTATCTTAAGACAGCTTGATTTCAATAGAGAGCAGTTTGGCAAAAACATGGAAGACTTCTCTGAGGGACAGAAGAAAAAGGCCCTTATAGCAGCCAGCCTCATAACATCTGCGCATCTTTATATCTGGGACGAACCTTTAAACTATATTGATGTGTTTTCCAGAATGCAGATTGAAAAGCTAATCCTTGATGCTTGTCCTACGATGCTAATCGTGGAGCATGATGCCAGATTTCAGGAAAAGGTTGCCACAGAGGTGATTAAGTTATAAATAAGTAATTATATGAGCAGATTATAAGGATATCTTAATGTAATCATTGATAATTAGAAGAAAAAATAATATGATTGGATTTTAAAGAGAATTCAATACGACAATGAGGTAGCAAAAAAGATGTATTCATTACTAATCGCAGTTATCTATTTAATATTTATCAGCTTAGGGTTGCCGGATTCCTTGCTTGGCTCAGGCTGGCCAACTATGCAGGTGGCTTTTGGAGTGCCATCGTCTTATGCAGGATATGTGTCTATGACCATTTCATTTATGACGATTATCTCAGCGCTGCTCAGCCCTAGGATGATTAAAAGATTTCATACAAAGTGGATTGTGATAGTATCCATTTTCCTGACAGTCATGGGACTAATTGGTTTTTCATTTGCAACTTCCTACTGGATGCTTTTTGCCCTGGCAGTTCCTTACGGCCTTGGAGCGGGAGCAATCGATGCATCAGTTAATCATTATGTGGCCAATAATTATTCTGGCTCAGTTATGAATTTCCTGCATTGCTTTTATGGAGTGGGAGCAGTCATCAGTCCGAATATCATGGCAGTTGCTTTGAGTAAGGCCAGATGGAATGAGGGTTATCGCTGGATAGCGTATATTCAAATTTTCATCCTGTTTATCTGTATCATTTCCCTTCCTCTTTGGAGAAAGAATGAGACAGAAGCTTCTGAGAAAAAAGAAGAGGTTGCAGGAATTCGTGAAGCTATAAAGAGACCTGGAGTTATTCTCACATTGATTGCATTTTTTGCATATTGTTCTGGAGAAGCAACCTGTTTTCTATGGACTTCCAGCTATTTTGCAGGTGTTAAAGAGGGGCTGTCAGATAGACTTATTGCTTCATTTGGATCTCTTATATTTGGTGGACTGATGTTGGGAAGGTTAATATCTGGTTTTGTATCCAATCGATTGGGGGATAAGTTACTTATTCGAATTGGCATTATAGTTGAAGTGATAGGAATACTTCTTGTAATGGTGCCGATGGCAAGTTTTGTTCCTGCGGCAATTGGTTTTGTTGTTATTGGAACAGGCATGGGGCCGGTGTATCCTGCAATTCAGCACATGGCGCCAACCAACTTTGGAGAAAGATACAGCGCTGCAGTCATTGGACTACAGATGGCAGCTGCATATTTTGGAAGCACCTTTATGCCGATGATTTTCGGAAATATCCAAGAGGTAATTGGTATTGGGATAATGCCGCTATATTTGCTGATATTTGCTGTTATTAATATTGGAATGTTGGAAAGAACATATACAGTTCTGAAAAAGTCTGCGTAAAAATATAAGATAAGGGAGGCGATAGTGAAGTGCACCTAAAATTGCGTTTGGGGCACACTTCATAACGCCTCCCTAAATTTTTGCTTAATATAAATAATTTAGAAATCAACCTCAGTGTCGTAGTAGCAGCACTTAAGAAGCTTTTCCATTTCCTCCTGGCTTGGCTGTCTTGGATTAGAACCTGTGCAGGCATCGAGAATAGCATTTGCAGCTATATCATGAAGTCTCTCAAGGAAGACATCCTCAGGTACGAAGCCCTGGTCAGCAGGAAGTCCGTCAGGACCATAGTGATTGATGCTATGAGGAATATTGAGGTCATCATTCATCTTGCGCAGGTAATCGATGAGGAGCTTAACTTTCTCATCGTCATTTGAACCGCCAAGATGCATGTAATCAGCAATTACTCCATAGCGCTTTTTAGCTACAGGGTCCTTTGCGTTGAAAGCAATTACCTTTGGAAGATACATTGCATTTGCAGCTCCGTGGATGATGTGAGCGCCCAAATCAGCAAAAGCAGCACCAGTCTTGTGAGCCATTGAATGAACAATACCAAGAAGAGCATTTGAGAATGCCATTCCAGCAAGGCACTGTGCGTCATGCATTTCATCTCTCGCATTCATATCCCCATTATATGACTTTACAAGAGTGTTCATAATCATCTCAATTGCGTGAATAGCAAGTGGATCTGTGTAAGCGCAATTAGCAGTAGAAACATAGGCTTCAACTGCATGTGTAATTGCATCCATACCTGTGTGAGCTACAAGCTTCTGTGGCATTGTATGAGCAAGCTCTGGATCAACAATAGCCACATCAGGTGTAATTTCAAAATCGGCGATTGGATATTTGATACCTTTTTGATAATCAGTAATGATTGAGAAAGCAGTAACCTCTGTAGCTGTTCCTGAAGTAGAAGAAATAGCACAGAATTTTGCTTTTGTGCGGAGATTAGGAAGCCCGAAAACCTTGCACATATCCTCGAATGTTGTCTCTGGATACTCATACTTGATCCACATAGCTTTGGCTGCATCTATAGGTGAGCCACCACCGATTGCAACTATCCAGTCTGGCTGGAATTTTTGCATTACCTCTGCACCTCTCATAACTGTCTCTACAGATGGATCAGGCTCTATACCTTCAAAAAGCTCGGTTTCCATACCGGCTTCTTTTAAATAATCCTCAACTTTCTGTAAAAAACCACCCCTTTTCATGGAACCACCGCCAGTACAAATGATGGCACGTTTGCCTTCAAATGTTTTTAAAGCTTCAAGTGCGCCCTGTCCATGATAAATGTCTCTGGGCAAAGTAAATCTTGCCATAGTAAAAATACCTCCATTTATTATTAATAATTTATAAAACATTATACATAAAATGCTGAAAATATGCCATATTTCACAATAAAATAGATTAAAGACATTAAAATTCTGAATAACTATCTTTACTTTTTTCACCTATAAAATGGTAAAATAAGTAAAGCTGTTAGAAATACAATATCTGGGAGACCGAAAATGAAGATACTTCTCAAAATAATAATCGTAATTTTAATAATAGTAATATTAATTCTGGTGGCCACATTACTGTTTTTAAGGTTCTGG
>JAILGH010000068.1 GCA_024697025.1 Pseudobutyrivibrio sp. | reverse complement strand
TGCTCGACAACTTATGATTCTTTGTAACAACTCATCATTCTTTACAAGATTGATGTCAATTTGCTGTCAATTCGTTTTCTCGACGCTTGGAACCCGCATAAACACTGGGTTTCAGTCCTTAACACTTTTCATAGTCGGGAAGAGCAATACATCACGGATAGCAGCGCTATCTGTAAGAAGCATGCAAAGTCTGTCAAGACCATAGCCTATACCGCCTGTAGGTGGCATACCGATTTCAAGTGCGTTGAGGAAGTCCTCATCTGTGTGCTCAGCCTCGTCGTCACCAGCCTCTGCATTGGCATCCTGTGCTGCGAAACGCTCACGCTGATCGATTGGATCGTTAAGCTCTGAGTATGCGTTACACATCTCCCATCCATTGATGAAGAGCTCGAAACGCTCTACCTTTGAAGGGTCAGATGGCTTCTTCTTGGTAAGAGGTGAAATCTCGATTGGATGGTCCATGATAAATGTAGGCTGAACCAAATTGTCTTCACAGAATTCCTCAAAGAAGAGGTTAAGGATATCGCCCTTCTTATGACGGTCCTCAAACTCAATGCCCTTTTCACGGGCAAGTGCCTTTGCAGCCTCATCGTCTGCAACTGTATCAAAATCAACGCCAGCATATTTCTTAACAGCGTCTGTCATTGTAAGTCTCTCAAATGGCTTGCCAAGGTCAATCTCGATTCCGTTATAAGAAATCTTTGTAGAACCAACAACCTTTTCTGCAAGACGGCGGAACATAGTCTCAGTAAGTTCCATCATGCCTTCATAATCTGTATATGCCTGATAAAGCTCCATAAGTGTAAACTCAGGATTGTGACGAGTATCAACACCCTCATTTCTAAATACACGACCAATCTCGTATACACGCTCAAAGCCACCAACGATAAGTCTCTTAAGGTAAAGCTCTAGAGAAATACGAAGCTTAACATCCTCGTCAAGAGAATTGTAATGTGTCTCAAATGGACGAGCTGCTGCACCACCTGCATTTGAAACAAGGATAGGAGTCTCAACCTCCATGAAATCACGCTCTGCAAGGAAATTACGGATTTCCTTCATCATAAGTGAACGCTTAACGAAAACATCACGAGAATCCTTGTTCATAACAAGGTCCACGTAACGCTGACGATATCTCATATCTGTATCTGTAAGTCCGTGGAACTTCTCTGGAAGAATCTGAAGGGACTTAGAAAGTAGAGTCATCTCCTCAGCATGAATAGAGACTTCACCGGTCTTAGTTCTAAATGCATATCCCTTGATACCATAAATATCACCGATATCAGACTTCTTGAAATCTGCATATGAATCTTCTCCAATTGCATCTCTTGCTACATATACCTGAATATCGCCCTTGCGGTCACGGATGTTGCAGAAGCTTGCCTTACCCATAACACGCTTAAACATCATACGGCCTGCGATGCTAACCTGAATTGGGTCAGCATCCATGATAGCACGACGCTCATTGTAATCATCGTTAACTGCTTGCTTTGCAGCTTCCTCGTCCATGCCGTCAGTATTAACTGCTTGACGACCTGCAAGAAGCTTTTCCTCATGCTCCTGATATAAATTTCTTACCTCATCTGTGTGATGAGTCTGATCAAACTTTGTAATCTCGAATGGATCCTTGCCAGCCTGTTGAAGCGCTGCAAGCTTTTCACGACGAACCTGAAGTAACTGATTTACGTCCTGGTTGCCACCATTATTCTGCTGTGCCATAATTTCTCCTTTAAAAATATATATGTAAATTTCTTATAAAATCACGCAAGTCATTCAATTATAGTCCTAGAGTTCACTAAGTGTCAAGGCTATACCATAGTTACCAACCACACGTTACTCTTGACCATGAAATATCCCGTGATATTTTTAATAAGCTCAGTTCCACAAACCACGAAAAAGATTTCAACGATACCAAGTGGAGAATAGTGGGCTAATACAAATGCAAGTGGTGCGATTATTACCCATTCAAATACTGAATCCCACAGGAAGGTGACAAGCGTCTTGCCTCCTGAGCGAAGGGTAAAGTATGCGCAGTGGCTGAAGGAACAAAATGGCATCCATATGGCAGATACTGCAATGAATTTGGTTGCAAGCTGCCTTACCCCTTCATCAACATTATAAATCTGTGGGAATAATCCACCGCAAAGGAACATAATAATCGCCATCACGGTACAACATGCCACTGAAAAAAATATCATCTTGTTGTCAGCATCCTTTGCCTCTTCAAGCTCACCTGCACCTAAGTGTTGTCCGACTATAATGCTGATACATGCACCTAGTTGGATAAACACTATGTTAAATAAATTTGAAACTGTATTAGATATGCTTAAGGCTGTAAGCACATTCATTCCTCGTACAGAGTAGCTTTGAGTTACTGCAGTTACACCTGCTGCCCAAAGCATCTCATTAAACATGAGTGGAGCACCCTTTATAATAATCTTCTTGAACAAATCTTCAGGTATTCCAAGTCCAATATACGCACCTTCAAGATACTTATTAACCTTTTGATGAGTGTGTGCCCAGACAATAACAATAATAGCTTCTATGTACCTAGCTATTACTGTAGCAATTGCAGCTCCCTCCACTCCTAGTTTTGGGAATGGTCCAAAGCCAAAGATTAAGCAATAATCCAAAATAGCATTTGTTGCAACTGCTACCATTCCTGCCACCATAGGAACAACAGTCTGACCTGTCTCTTTAATAGTTGTCGCGTAGGCTTGGTTTACTGCAAAAGGCACTAAACCAATTAAAATAATCTTTAGGTATTTCATACCATACGAAAGAGCAACTTCTTTTGAAGTGCCTGCACTTTCTGTAAGGAAAAGAGATATTAAGTCTCTTCCCCAGAATAAAAAGATAAGTGTTCCTATAAGTGTCGCTATAAGCGTTGCATACAATTTGAATCTAAAGGTGTACATATGACCTTTATGGTCACCCTTTCCAAAGTATTGAGCTCCATATATACTTCCTGCTGATGCTGCTCCAAAAACAGCCAGCAAAAAGACAAAGTTTAATTGATTTACTGTAGCTACCGCTGAAATTGCTTCCTCTCTTAATTGCCCTACCATTATGTTGTCCAAAAAGCTAACGAAATTCGTAATTGCGTTTTGGATAATCATTGGTGTTGCAAGAAAGATGTAACGTTTATAAAAAGCTTTATCGCCGATGTATTTTTGTTTGAATTTTTCTAGCATATTTTCTCCTTTTACCCCTCATCCCCCAAGGGGATGCCATTAGTCAAAAAAATGCCGCGACCCAAATGAGTCGCGGCACTAAAAATAGTCATCACCTGTATTTATTTACTCTTCTTAGCTGCAAGAATCTTGTACTTAAATTCACCAGCTTCTGTCTCAACTGTGACTGTATCACCCTTCTTACGTCCAAGAATGGCTTTACCAACTGGGGATTCGTTTGAAATCTTGCCCTTAAGGCTGTTTGCCTCTGTAGAACCAACGATTTTGTACTCTACTTCCTCGTCGAACTCTACATCAAGAAGGGTAACTGTCCAACCGATGTTAATATTCTTTGTGTCGTGCTCGTCTGTAACAACTTCTGCATTCTTAAGGATTTTCTCGATTTCCTCGATACGAGCTTCGATATCTCTCTGCTCATCCTTGGCTGCATCATATTCTGCATTCTCTGAAAGATCGCCCTGTTCTCTGGCTTCCTTAATCTTCTGAGATACTTCTTTACGTTTATTGACCTTGAGATCCTCAAGCTCGTCCTCTAATATCTTAAGTCCTTCGGCAGTAAGTAAATTCTTCTTTGCTTCCATCGTATTAGTTCCTTTCCCCATCGATTTATATTTTTAGAAAAAGATTCCACTATAAAATCTTATTAAATTCAACAACTTAGGCAATTATAAGCCACGCATAAAATGATGTCAAGAACTCCAAATCATGTTCATAAAATATTTAGAAAAACTAATGATATTGGCTCATAAAAGATTCGAAAAGTTGCTCTAATTCTTCGTATGATTCTACATCATTTATCTTGCCTCTAAGCTTACTTGCGCCTTTATATCCTGCCGTGTACCAGGCTGCATGCTTTCGCATCTCTCGTATGCCTAGATAGTCACCTTTGAATTCTATTTGAAGCTTGGCATGACGCAACATTGTCGCCACCATCTCTTCCATTGGTGGCTTTCCAATAAGCTCTCCCGTTTCAAAGTAATGTAAAATCTGGTGGAATATCCATGGATTACCCTGAGCTCCACGACCAATCATAAATCCATCGCAGCCGGTCTGCTCCTTCATAGCTATTACATCTCTGGCATCCAATATGTCTCCATTTCCTATAACAGGAATTGAGACAGCCTCCTTGACCTGTCTTATGATATCCCAATCTGCTTTGCCCGAATAATACTGCTCTCTGGTGCGCCCATGTACTGCAATTGCCGCAGCCCCTGACTCCTCAGCCACATGTGCCATCTCAACAGCATTTACATGCTCCTCATCAAAGCCTTTTCTGATTTTGACAGTGACAGGCTTCTTAATCGCCTTTACCATGCTCTCGATGATTCTTCCTGCTAGAACAGGATTTTTCATAAGGGCCGAGCCATCTCCGTTGTTGACAACCTTTGGCACAGGACATCCCATGTTTATATCTAAGATGTCAAAATTACGATGCTCAATTTTGGCAGCCATTGCACCCATGATTGCAGGGTCTGAACCAAACAGCTGAAGGCTAACTGGTCGCTCCCTTTCGTCCACGGTAAGCAGGCTTTCTGTATTTTTATTTTTGTAGTAAATTCCCTTGGCACTGACCATTTCCATGCAGCAAAGGGCAGCCCCTTGTTCTTTGCATAACAAACGAAATGGCAGGTCTGTTACGCCTGCCATTGGTGCCAAAATCAAATTGTTCTCTAAAGTTACGTTTCCGATTTTTAACTTTTCAATCATCGTCTATTTTATCTCTTCTGCTTATCGTAAATAAATTTCATTCCGTATAGTGTAAGATCTGGATTGTAGACATCGATACATTTTGTCTCGCTGGCAATAAGGTTTCCAAGTCCACCTGTTGCTACAACTTTGACATTCTCATATCCACTTTCCTCAATCATGTGCTGAACGATATATTCGGTCTGACCAATCTGACCATAGATAAGACCAGCCTGCATAGATGAGATTGTTTCCTTGGCAAGTATTTTGTCCGGCTTTTTAATTTCAATTTCTGGAAGCTTTGCTGCATCTTCCCATAATGCCTTGGCACTAATTCTAATACCAGGTGCTGTTACTCCGGCAACAAACGCTCCGTCACCATCCACCAAATCATATGTTGTTGCAGTTCCAAAATCAAGAACAAGCACAGGGCCGCCATAAAGCTCATATGCGCCTGCTGCATCTACAATTCTGTCTGCACCGATTTGCTTTGGATTCTCTGTTGCAATTCTAATACCTGTTTTGATTCCAGCCTCAACAATAACTGGATGAATATCAAAGTACTTGATAATAGAACTTGTAAGGGAGTGCATTACATTTGGAACAACTGATGCGATAATAACATCATCTATTCCGTCAACATCCAAATTATTTGATCTTAATATATCTTTGATAATAATTCCAAATTCATCTGATGTACGATTTATCTTGGTTGTTATTCTGTAATTTCCTCGCAAATCGTCTCCATCGAAAACACCCATTGTGATGTTTGTATTTCCAACATCAATTGTAAGTAACATTCCGTTAGACTCCTTTCTGCCTAGGCTTCTTCTCCTAAGAATACCACCTTGTAATATGTTTCAAGAGCTTCGAACAATTCCTGGCGCTCTCTTTGCATTCTTTTGACTTCAAGGGCTGACCCTATCTCATCGTACAAAAGGTCATCCTCGTTGTGGTCCACCTGTATTCTAAGAGAACCATCTTCGTCATATAGCATCTGGATTGTTCCACTTACTTCCTCTGTGTAAAGTACACACATAACTTTTAACTCGTCCTTAACAAGAGGTGGCAATCCCTCGAATTCTGGATTTAAATAAAACTTTTTGGTGTAGCAGCTTGCGCCGCATAAAACTGTTTCTTCCTGCATGTAGTCCCTTTCTTTTCCCCTCACTCGTCGACACTCATCTTATCTTTTGCACTAGAGAGGATTACTACGTATATCCGTATATTCCACGCACAGAAACTTCCCCTGTGCGAATAATCTCTTCTTTGCCATCTACTTCGACGATAAGCTCGCCCTTGTTATTTATTCCAAGAGCAATGGCCTCATAAGAATTCTCCTTAGCCTCTATTCTGACAACCTTGCCCCTATTGGCAAGATGCTTTTGATATTCATCCTTTAAACCGGTCAAATCACCTGTTTGTATGAAGACATTATAATACTCTTTAAAGCTTTCCCATATAGCTTTTATGATTTCGCTTCTATGAATTTTTTGATTGGACTCTAACTTTTCCAACTCCAAATCTACGGACGTGGCCTTATATGCTATTTCCTCTGGAAAATCCCTGTTATGAACATTCACACCTATGCCGCAGGTAACATACCACACCCTGCCGTCACGCATCTCCATTTCCGTAAGAATACCGCATAGCTTCTTGCCACCTAAGACAAGATCATTTGGCCACTTTATTTCAGCATCAAGACCGCAACAATTTTCCAAAGCAGATCTAACTGCCATGGCAGCAACGATAGTTATAGTTGCCACTGACTCTATAGAAATCTCTGTCGGTTTTAAAAGAATAGATGTGGCAACAGTGTCATGTTTTGGCGTTTCCCATTTGCGCCCAACTCTACCTTTTCCTGCTGTTTGTTCATCAGCAGAAATAACTAGCCCCTGCCCTGCATCGTCCCGGGCACGGGCTTTTATTCGCTCATTTGTAGAATCAACTGATTCGTAAAATTCGTATACTATCTTATCTAACATTAGCCTAATGTTGCATACATAACAGCCTTGATGGAATGCATTCTGTTCTCTGCCTCATCAAAGACTATTGAACGCTCACCTTCAAATATTTCATCTGTAACTTCCATACAGTCAAGGCCAAACTTCTCATATATTTCTTGTCCGATTGTAGTCTTTAAGTCATGGAAAGCAGGGAGGCAGTGCATAAACTTTGCATTTGTCTTAGCATAAGAAAATGCCTGAGCATTGACCTGATATGGTGAAAGCTGCTGAATACGCTCAGCCCATACGTCTGCTGGCTCGCCCATTGATACCCATACATCTGTATAAATTACATCTGCATCCTTGCAGCCCTCTGCCACATCCTCAGTAAGTGTGATAGAACCTCCAGATTGCTTAGCAATCTCTTGGCACTGCTTTACAAGTGCTTCATCTGGGAAGTAGTTTTTGTTAGTACATGCAACAAAATCCATACCAAGCTTTGCGCATGTAACCATAAGGGAATTGCCCATATTGTATCTTGCATCACCCATATAAACAAACTTGATACCCTCAAGCTTGCCCAGGTGCTCTTTTATAGTCATCATATCTGCAATCATCTGAGTAGGATGTGATTCGTTTGTCAAACCATTCCATACTGGCACACCAGCATACTTTGCAAGCTCCTCGACTCTTTCCTGCTCAAATCCACGATATTCAATACCGTCATACATTCTTCCAAGGACTCTTGCTGTATCAGGAATAGACTCCTTCTTACCAATCTGAGAGCCAGATGGATCTAAGTATGTAACATTAGCGCCCATGTCATAAGCAGCAACTTCAAAAGAACAACGGGTACGTGTAGATGTCTTTTCAAATATCAAAGCAATATTCTTTCCCTCTAAATAGCTCTTCTGCGACTTTCCCTGTTTCTTTTCAGCTTTTAATCTCAAAGCCAAATCAATAAAGCCATTTATCTCTTCTGCAGAGAAATCTAACATCTTTAAAAAATGTTTGCCTTTTAAATCCATAACGTACCTCCGAATATTTTTAGTAACATGTAACGCCATAATACAACAATAGGGCCCTTGGGTAAAGCCCAAGAGCCCTAAATTTGTTAATTTTAGTTTACATCAGTCGTCGCCTCTGACGGCTTTTTAATAAAATACGTGGTTTCCGATGATTAATCCTTCTCTGTTACCTGCTCTTCTAAAGTGTGTTAATCCACCTGTTGGATCAGAGCCTGCAACGGCTTCCTGTGCTGCTTGATAGCATGAAGCCTTTGGTCCCTTTGCAATTACAGAAGACATACGTGATGTAGCAAACTGTCCTCTTGCAAAGATAACGCCATTTACTGAACCAGGATATGCACCACTGTGCACTCTGTTCATAACAACAGCGCCAACCGCTACCTGTCCTTCATAAGGCTCGTTTCCGGCCTCAATCTGAATAATAGCAGCCATAAGAGTAAGATCGTCTGTCGAATTAATAACGGCTTGATTTGATGCAGCTGCCTCAGCTGCCTTCGCCTTAGCCTTTGCTGCAGCTTCTTCTGCTGCGGCTTTTGCTGCTGCCTCCTCTTCGATGGTAATAGCCTCGCCAGCATCCATGTCTACCTTAACATAGTCTGACTTAACATATCCTGACTTACCTTCTGAAGTAACAGCCACCCATCCATCAACTGTCTGGGCATCATTATTGACTGTAAGCTTTGCTCCCTTAGGAACAACTTTCAAAATTTTCGAATCTTCTGAAGCTTCACTTCGAATTCGAAGACCTGCAACATCTGTCTTTGCATAAGAATTGCAAACTTCCATTGCAAGCTCATAAGCTTCAATTCCTGTTACACAATAATCAGCTGATACATAACCATGAGCATTTCCTGACTCAATCTCATACCAACCGTCAAATACATCTATGAGCGTTGCCACGTCACCTGAACGAAGCTTTCCAACCGCTTCTGAATTAGCATCAGTCTCTGAACGTATGTAAAGATATTCATCTACATCTGCCATGACTTTGTCAGCCCATTCATCGTATTTGTCATCTTTGTCTGGCTCTACTTGATCAGTAGTTGCCGAAACCACTGTAACATCTGCTGATGCATAAACTAAGTCCGATTCCCTGGCACTAACTGTCATTTCAGAGACGGCTGAACTTACACCTGCTGTAGTTGTATGCTCAGGCTCAATCACTGTAATGGTTTTCTCTTCAACTGGCGCACTCAGCCATGCACCTGTTATCAAAAGAGATAACATTAGCGTCAGAGCAGCTCCCTGCATTGTCCGCTTGTTGATGTATACCCTACGATTAGCGTACATCGCAGAAAGAATTTCGCTATATTTACTCATAAGCCTCCGTTGTTTTTTACAAATTATAACTAATTATTACAACTTTGTTACAGAGGCTAATATAACATTATTATATTTTTTTGTCAAATTTTAAGGGATTTTTACATAAGCTCGTTGATAGCATCCCATAGCTCTTGGAACTTGACAGGCTTTTGAATACACTGCTTTGCGCCCATCAGTTTATACTTAAGAAGCTCTGTTCTAGGTCGGCCAGAGCAAACGATAATTTTGGCGTTTCTATCCTCTCCAAGGATTTTTTCAATTAACCATTCTCCGCCAATTCCACCCTTCATTAAAATATCCGTTATTACGATGTCTGGTTGGAACTCCATGTACATTGTGTAGGCATCGTAGCAATCATTGGCCTCGATAACTTCTATGTCGTCATAGTCGGATAGTAATCTTTGGAGTGTTCTCCTAGCAAAAATTTCATCGTCCACAATCAATATCTTCATTAGTTACGCCCTCTTCTCCCTGAGACATTAATCTACCTGTTATAATTTTAACACGTATTAATTATTAATACATCAATTATTTGACATTTAATTGTGTTTTGTTACCATAGTTTTAAAATATAATTTATATTCTCAAGAGGTTTCTTATGAAAAAAATAGTTATGACTGGTGGTGGAACTGCTGGTCATGTGACACCTAATCTGGCGCTAGTTCCATATTTAGTGGAAGCAGGCTACGAAATATTCTATATTGGCTCTTACACCGGCATTGAAAAAAAACTAGTTGAAGACGCTGGCATCACTTATTTCGGCATTTCTTCAGGTAAGCTAAGACGTTATCACGACTGGAAGAATTTCACTGATCCATTCCGAGTAGTCAAAGGATTTTCTGAGGCAAATCAGCTTTTAAAACACATTTCACCTGATGTAGTATTTTCTAAGGGTGGCTTTGTTTCTGTTCCAGTTGTAATGGCTGCTGCACGTCAAAAAATTCCTGCGATCATACATGAATCAGACATGACTCCAGGTCTTGCCAACAAACTTGCTATACCTTTTGCATCAAAGGTTTGCTGCAATTTTCCTGAGACCTTAAAGTACCTTCCTGCAGGCAAAGCTGTTAACACCGGCTCTCCTATTAGAAAAGAATTATTTACTGGTTCAAAAGAAGCTGGCCTTGATTTCTGCGGATTTAACACCAAAAAGCCCGTCATCCTTATTATGGGTGGAAGTATTGGTTCAAAGTTTATTAATGAAGCTGTTTGGTCATCTTTGGATGCTCTTTTAGAGAAATTTCAGATTGTTCATTTAGTTGGTAAAGGAAATATCAACAAAGACTTCCTTGATGAGAAAGGTTATAAACAATTTGAGTTTATTAATGATGGGCTTAACGATGTATTTGCCATGACAGACTTGATGATTAGCCGTGCCGGAGCAAATTCCATAAGTGAAATATTAGCCCTTAAGATTCCAAATATTCTTATACCTCTTTCTGCTGCTGCAAGCCGTGGGGATCAGATTCTCAATGCAGAAAGCTATGAAAAGCAAGGTTTTTCTACTGTTCTTCAAGAGGAATCTTTAACTAGCAAAACACTTATAAAAGCAGTTGAAAACGTTTATAATAATAGAGATGGTATTATTGAGACAATGGCTGGCTCTGCTATGTTAGACGCCAACAGCACTATTATTGATCTCATTAAAAATATTTAAAAAAATAAAGGGGGAATACATGGAACCATTATTACAATGTATAGGTCTGTCAAAAAGATTTGGTCCAAAGTTTGCTTTGGCAAATGTTAATCTTAATATTTTTCCAGGCCGAATCACTGGTCTTTTAGGACCAAACGGAAGTGGCAAAACCACTCTTATCAAAATTGCCAATGGTCTTTTGACACCAGATGCGGGAAGACTTACTATTCAAGGTCTTAATCCTAGTCCTGAGACTAAGGCAATCATTTCTTATCTTCCAGAGCGTACATACCTTGCTCCTTGGATGAAGGTTGCTGACATCATTAATTACTTTGCGGATTTCTATGCTGATTTTGATGTGAACAGAGCCTATGAAATGCTTCAAAATCTTAATATTAATCCCGATGATCGTCTAAAGACTATGTCTAAGGGTACAAGAGAAAAGGTACAGCTTATCCTTGTCATGTCAAGGCGTGCAAAGCTTTATATTTTGGACGAGCCAATCGCTGGAGTTGACCCTGCAGCTAGAGATTACATCCTAAATACTGTCATTAAAAATTACGACAGAGATGCGGCTATCCTCCTCTCAACTCATCTAATTACTGATGTTGAGGACATTCTTGATGACATTGTTTTCATTCGCTATGGCCAAATTATTGAGGCTGATACAGCCGACAATATTAGAGCTCGCGAAGGAAAGACAATTGATCAATATTTTAGGGAGGTGTTCAGATGTTAGGAAAAATATTAAAGTATGAGTTTAAGTCTACTTATAAGATAATTACACCACTTATATTGGCTGTTCTCGTTTTAAGTCTCATCCTAAGATTTCAATTAACAGCCATGGATAGCATAAATTTTAATGAAAGAGCAATTGGCTATCAAGCCGGTCTTGGTTTATCAATTTTCTTTTATATTATGCTAATTTTTGCTACAAGCATTGTTACCTTTATTGTGTTGGTTACTCGCTTTTATAAGACAATGTTTGGCGATGAAGGTTATTTAACTTTAACATTACCTTGCCAACCAGATTTACTTATGAATGGAAAAGCATTAGCATTTTTCATCTGGAATCTTGCAATTTCAGCTACATGTATCCTTTCATTTTTCATTATTGGCTTTAGTAAAGAAGTTTTAGGATTCATTGCTGATATGTTTGATGGCTTAAGATCTTTTATTTATGAAGATTTAGGCGTAGCACCTGTTATATTCTATACTATAATCATTTTAATCTGCTTGATTAGCATAATAATGGGTATATATAAGATTATTATGTGCCTTGCAATTGGACAGTTATCAAATAGTCATAAGGTAGGTTTTGCTGTGTTAGCTTTCCTTGGCACAAACTTTGCAGTTGGAATTATTGATATGATTTTATCTTTGGTTTTTCAGCTAGGAAATATCGGTTCAATTTACTCTATCTCAATGGTGATAGATGACTATTCAACAGCACTTTTCAGAACGCTTATATTTACACTGATTAAATATATCGTATATACGGTAGTAATGTATTTCATTAGCCACTACATCATTAATAAAAAATTGAATTTGGAATAGAATCTTTGGTCTACTAACCTAGATTCCTAATTTTTAAATGTTTCGAGGGCCGAGGTGGTCCAGGGGGACGGGGTTAGTGGTCCATAACGAAAAGTTATGGACCACTAACCCCGTCCCCCTGGACCACCTCGGCCCCTTTATATTGACTTTATATTGATATTACATTGAAAGCTTCTTAACAACAGCTGCTGTCTCTGCTTCTGTAAAGCTCTGGTGACTCCAACCGCAAATCTTTTTATCTGGGTCATCCTCATATCTTGGAATAACATGAATGTGGAAATGATTAACTGTTTGTCCGGCAGCCTCACCATTGTTTTGAACAATGTTTACTCCCGCACAACCAAGCTTTTCCATCATTCTATTAGCAATCTTTTTAGCAAGTGGAAGTGCCTTTGCTGCTACAGCATCATCAATCTCAAAAAGATTTGCAAAATGATCCTTTGGAAGAATAAGTGCATGTCCCTTTGTAGCCGGGTCTGCATCTAATATCACTTTAAAATTGTCATCTTCATAAATGCTGTTTGTAGGAATATCCCCATTTGCAAGCTTACAAAAAATACATTTCTCGTCCTTCATCTTGTGCCTCCTAGTGTGAAAATGTAAAAATGTCGTCTAACATTCTAAGTGTTCTAAAGTTGCCCTTTGCAGTCATATCTCCAACGGAAAATGCTCGTTGGAAGGTCTCTCTACCAGCAACTATATTATCCATTATGTTTGAAGAAAGCTTCATGTATACATCTATACCCTCTTCCTTGCCATAGTGGCTATCAAAGTGCTCGCCATTAATGTGCACGAAAAGAGGCTGATTCTTGCCCTCTATCATGAATAGGTACTTGGCATTAAACTCAGGATTGCCCTTGAAGTGTATCTTTAAATCGTTGATATACTCGTTAGAACTATCCTCCTGCTTTTGTCCCATCATATCTCTAAACATATTGGTAAGGTCCGCTATATCTGCCTTCTGTGTCTGTACATACTCATCATCTGAAACAAACTTTGAGAGCTGTTCTGACTCCTGTGGAGATAAATCCAACTGCTGTGTGCGAAGAATGCTTCTTGTCACAGCCTGATTACTTGTTGGAAGTCCTTTGGTATGTTGAGAAATAGTACGATATAGTGTCTCCACCTTTTTCTCGATAATGTGGGCATACTCCACATTTTCTCTAAATTCACGCAAATCCTCTACGTAGCCGCAGAACCCTGAGCAAGGTAAACCACCTAAAATCTCCCAAGCATTCTCCAAAGTTACCATAGCCTCGCGCTCACCATAGGTAGTAGACATAACAACTGGCTGCATATACGTTGTAGCAAGAGCTGTCTTGTCAGCGTATAGCCAGCAGGCATCTAAAAACTGGTTCATGTAGCCGCCGATTCCAAGCCACTCAACTGTGGTTGCAAGGATTATGCCATCTGCATCCTTTAATGTCTGTGGGAGCATAGAAATAGCATTTTTATGCTCGTAAATATTAAAAAGATTTACCTCAACCTGGAGCTCGATAAGCACCTGCTCCATCTTGTTGATAACATATAATGTAGGGTCCTCCAAAAGACCTCTACCACCGTAGTATATATTTACCTTCATTATTGCTCCTCTTTTTTATCATCGTTATTTAAAGTATAGGTTTTTTCGTCCTTAAAATCAACGGAGCGATTTTTTATTAAAGTTGGAATTCCGTATGAAAGAAATGTGAGAAGTAAGCCTGCAACTATGCCTCCTAGATGACCAAAATTGTCTGTTCCGGCAGTGGCAAACCCAAAATATAATGTGAGTATTGCCATGAAAATCATTCTTCTAGAGCTTATGCCCGCATACCTGCCTTTATGGACTAGTATCACTACAAGCATACCGCCAATAAGACCAAAAATAGCACCTGATGCTCCAGCCACCACATCGTTTTTTCCAAAGAGACATAGGTGGAAGAATGACAAAAAGGAGCCAGCTAATCCTGACCCCAAATATATTCCTAAACAACGTGTAGGACCTACTGCTCTTTCAAAGATTTGTCCCATCAAGAAAAGCAGCAGCATATTATTTAAAAGATGTTCAATTCCAAAGTGCATAAATGTGGCTGTAAAAAGTCGATACCACTGGCCATATCTAAGGATATAGTATGGATTCATCGCACCGTTATCCAGCATATAAGTGGCGTTTAAGGTGTTGCCAAAAAATTTACTGCCACTGAATTCCAACACAATAAAGACAATTATGTTAATTGCCACCAAAATATATGTAATTGGCGTTTCCTTCGGCTTAAAATAATTGTTTTCCAATTGCTATGCGAGCATATCCTGAGGCATTCGGCTTAAGAGCTTGCTCATTTGTACCTTATGCTCTTCCTCCATCTCTGTAAGTGGCAATCTTAGACTACCTACATTAAATCCTAACATATTCATAGTTGATTTAACAGGGATAGGATTAACTTCGCAGAACAAGGCATTTACCAACTCTAAGTAGTCAAGCTGAAGCTTTAACGCCTTGTCCTCATGGCCCTGAAGGTACTCCATAACCATATCGTGAGTGCCTTTTGGAGCAACATTTGAAAGTACCGAAATTACTCCGACCCCTCCAAGTGCAAGGATTGGAATAATTTGGTCATCATTGCCTGAGTATATATCAAGGCATCCTCTACAAAGGCTTGCCAATTTGGTAACCTGTGAAATATCTCCGCTGGCTTCCTTTATGCCGACGATATTGTGATTCTCTAGGCCAAGACGCATGGCTGTCTCTGGAAGAATATTGCAGCCAGTACGAGATGGCACATTGTACATAATAATTGGTAAATCAATCTCCCTTGCAATAGCTGTGTAGTGCTCGTACAACCCCTGCTGGGTAGCCTTATTGTAAAAAGGCGTAACAATCAACAGGCCATTCACGCCTAGTGCCTGTATTTTTTTAGAAAAGTCTATGACGATTCTTGTGGAATTGCCGCCAGAACCTGCTATGACTGGGATTCTTCCATTAACACGATTTACTGTAAATTCAATTACAGAAAGCTTTTCCTCCTCAGTCATTGTGGCTGGTTCGCCAGTAGTTCCACACACAATGATTGCATCGGTGTGTGCTGCAATCTGTCTGTCAATTAGAGTTCCTAGCATGTCATAATTTACGGTTTCGTCTGCATTGAACGGAGTAATCAATGCCACTCCTGCACCTTTAAATAATGTCATGACCGTCCTCCTTGATAATCTCTGCTATCAATTCTCTCTCGTCCATGTGATGCTTAACACCCTTTATCTCCTGATAATCCTCATGGCCCTTACCAGCAAGCACCACAATATCGCCCTCTTTTGCATTTACAAGACAATACCTGATTGCTTCTTTTCTGTCTGGCACTGTGACATAATCGCCATCAGCCTTCTTAACACCTACAAGTATGTCGTTAATGATGTCCATCGGCTCCTCATCACGTGGATTGTCTGAAGTAACTACTGTTAAATCAGCAAGCTTGGATGAAACCTCACCCATTTCAAATCGTCTTGACTTTGCACGATTTCCACCACAACCAAAAAGACAAACCAACCTGCCTGGCTCATATTCCTTTAATGTTGTAAGTAAACTTTCTAATGCCATAGCATTGTGGGCATAATCAATCATTACTGTAAACTTGCTTGATACAGGAATAAGCTCAATTCTTCCCTTCACATGTACGTCCATAAGGGCTGACTTAATCTTGTCTTCAGGCACATTAAACTGCTTGCAAATCGCCACTGCTGTAAGGGAATTATAAACAGAAAATGTACCTGGCACATTTACCTCAACTGTCATATCTTCCTTGCCAGTGATGTGGTATTTTACCCCAAGGGCTCCTTTTTCATTTAAAAGCTCTACATTTTCAGCAATCAGGTCGTTGTCTCTACCGTAGCCATACTTAATCACCTGACAAGTATGACCCTTGAGAATACCCTCGATATGCTCACTATCACCATTAAAAATACCAGTCTTGCACTGCCTAAAGAGAAGACTCTTGCAGTGCATATAATCAGCAAAATCCTTATGCTCATTTTCACCTATATGGTCTGGCTCAAGATTTGTAAATACACCTATATCAAAAGTAAAGCCTGATACTCTATGAAGCATAAGCGCCTGTGAGCTAACCTCCATAACCACTGCATCCAAACCAGCATCTACCATCTGTTTGAAAAGCTCCTGAACACGATAAGATTCTGGCGTTGTATTAACTGCTGGTATTCGCTCATCCCCAACAATTGACTCGATTGTACCAATAAGACCTGTTTTGATTCCTGCACTTTCAAGAATAGACTTTACCATGTAGGTTGTAGTTGTCTTGCCCTTTGTGCCAGTAATGCCGATGGTCTTAAGCTTTCTTGCTGGATGACCAAAGTAGGCAGCTGATGTGTATGCCAATGCCTCTCGACTGTTTTTAACCTTTATATATGTTACACCCTCAACTGGCTTAACATCCTTTTCGATGATGATAGCGCCAGCGCCCTTTTCAATCACATCCGGAATAAAATCGTGGGCATCCCTTACCGTACCTGAGATGCAAACGAAGACAGAATCCTTTTCGACCTTCCTCGAATCATATACAAGTGTAGAGATATCTCTATCAAGCTCTCCTGCATACAACTCGTAATCTAAATTCTCTAGTAAATCTGTTAATTTCATAAAATCTCCTGATCTTTTTCTCGCTTTTTACGTGTACAATCCTGAGTATTACTCCGTCGAACTAAAAATGTTCTCCTTGAGTAACACACAGAGGTTGTCCACTACAAGCTACTTCAACATTATTATTTTCTTTTATTTATATCTTCTATATTTACACTATTATCTACCACTCTAACCAGATGAATTCACCAACCAGTTATGCCGGGAAATTACATTTATAGAGACATCTCACCTGTAAATACCGTGGTGGCTGGGCCTGTCATGAAGATGTGATTGGTGGCCCTGTCGTACTCGATGGTAAGATCTCCTCCACGAAGATGAACCAAAACCTTATCATCGGTTTTGCCATTTAGGATGCAAGCCATTACAGTAGCACATGTACCTGTGCCACATGCCCAAGTTTCAGCAGAGCCCCTCTCCCAAACGCGCATGTTGGCTTCTGTTCGCGAAATCACCTGAACAAACTCGGTGTTGGTTCGCTTTGGAAATCTCTCATGATTTTCAAACTGTGGACCGTATTTTTCTAATTCAAAATTCTCGGTATCATCTACAAAAACAACTGCATGAGGGTTGCCCATTGATACACATGTCATATGCCAAGTCTTGCCTCCCACCTCAATTGGCTCATCAATCACTTTATCGCCATCAGCAACTACAGGAATCTGCGCTGGCTCTAAAATTGGTTCGCCCATATCTACACGTACCTGCGCCACCTTGCCTTCCTCAACATAGAGTGTTAGGTACTTGATACCGGCTCCTGTTTCAACAGAAATCTCTGTCTTATCTGTGAGCTTGTGGTCGTAAACATACTTTGCCACGCAACGAATCCCGTTGCCACACATCTCACCTTCTGAGCCATCAGCATTGTACATTCTCATTCTAAAATCAGCCTTGTCGGATGGACCAATTGTAATTAATCCATCTGAACCTATTCCAAAATGTCTATCGCTAACCTTGATTGAAACCGCTGTAGGATTATCGATTGTCTCTTCAAAAAGATTTACATAAACATAATCGTTTCCACAGCCATGCATTTTTGTAAATTTCATACTGAATCCTTTCTTAATTACAGTCTATTTACATTCTCTCATAAGCATAGTATACTCCGCACTTTTTGGAGTGTTAATGCCATTTTGTGCTGAATATGTTGCAAATAGTGCTATCGAAGTTATACTATGAATAGAGACTATGATTTTACTGAGAAAGCTCGAAAGTATTTTTAAGAGGTGTTTAATGGCAGAGTATTCGAAAAAAGGATATTTATATTCCAATTTTAAAATTTTTCATTTATCAGATTCTAATCTTGGAGAAATTGATTTTCACTATCACGATTTCCACAAGGTTTTAATTCATTTGTCTGGAAATACCTCCTATTCTATCGAAGGCCAGACCTTTGACTTACAGCCAAATGACATTGTATTTGTAAATGCAGGAGAGGTTCATAAGCCTATTTTCCATGATGGGACACTTTATGAGCGAATCATTATCTATATTTCTAGAGATTTCCTGGCAGAATACAGTCATGTAGACAATGATTTATCCTATTGCTTTAGAAATGCCATGGAAAACAACTCACATGTATTACGACTTCATGTCTTTAAGAATTCCAAAGTGGCCGCTTCAGTTTCAAAGCTTGTTAATAATCTAGGCCTTGATGCTTATGCAAATGAACTTCTCATGCAGGTACTTTTTCTAGAATTTATGGTAGAGCTGAACCGTGCTGCCATCAGCGATGAGGTTGAATATATATCAACCAATTATGCCGGTTCCAAAATCAATTCAATCATTCAATATATTAACGAGAATCTTAGCGATGATTTGTCAGTGGATTTTTTGAGCGAAAGATTTTTTCTTTCACGCTATTATTTGATGCATACATTTAAGGAAGAAACCGGATATACGGTAGGAAATTATATTTCCATGAAGAGACTTTCTATGGCACAGTCCCTGATAGATTCTGGCATTCCTATTACTGCTGCCAGCGAACAGGCAGGCTTTAGCACCTACTCAACTTTTCTTAGAGTATACAAAAAGACCTATGGCACCAGCCCTCGCAAGAAGGCTGAGTCACAGGCCTCACTTTCATTTTAATCAGTTAAAATACTAGCAAATATCATCCTTTAAAGTTTCGATGATGTTATCCTTTTTAACTTTAGCTGAGCTTAGCAGCATACTTAATGAAACTACTGCAAAAACTACTATAATTACCAAAATGTATGATGTCCAATTAAGCATAAATGGCATAACTAGATTTGTCATTGTTCTGTGCATCAAAAAGCTTATTAGTACAGATATTGGAAGTCCAAGGCCAAGTGCCTTTAATCCATACAAAATAGTTTCAAGTACCAGCATCTTTTTAAACCCTCCATCTGTCATACCCACTGATCTATACATTGCGAACTCTTTTCTTCTGAGTAGTACTCCAGTTGATATCGTATTTACGATATTCGCAATTACGATAAGTGTAAGTAAAGATGAGAATCCATATACTGCTGTTTTAAGCGCAGTTGAAAGTGTTCTTATTCCCTGTGCTAGCTTAGTAATGTTATAGCAGCTATACGCCTTGTATTCTCCCCTCTCTAACATATCGTAGAAAGTCTTTTCCATTTTTTCTGGATTTTTGCACATAATTGCATATGTATATGTTAATTCATCTGGGTCTACAATCTTGCTCATTCGCTCATAGTACATTGAAGATGGAACAACTATTGAAATTGTTTCATTTGGACAAAGATTACTTACCGTACTATTTTTATCGTACTTTACAAGTCCTGTTATAGTAACAGCTGGTGGATTATTCTCTGGATTATCATAGCAAAGCTTTTGTCCTAAAATTTTATTGTTGAATAATCCTTCTGTTTTCTCATCATGGTATAAATTGTTTACAATAACACCATTCAACTGTTCTCCAAAATAATCTTCCTTTGAAAGACCATTTTGCTCAATGTACTCTGTAAACATTTTATCGTCAATTATTACAAGGGCAATTCTTCTTACCTTTCCTTCTAAGGCTTTGTAATCGTCTGCCAAAAAGTCAGGATTAAGAATCTCTCGATTTGGGCATTCCCAATTATCTCCCATCCATGCTTCTTTTTCAAAATAGTATAAAACAGATTCGTAGCTATAGAAGCCATCTACGCCTTTAGTATTTTCAATATCCTCCCTAAGTCTGTCTTTGTCACTATATGCTGCTGTTACAGATACCTGATAGCTAATATCGTCACTATAAATATTTGATTTCTCAAATATTGTGTCAAAATAATCAATTGAAAGGAATGTAACAATAGAAATAGTTATTGTTGCAATAATAACCTTTCCTTTCTTGCCATTTCTCTTGATGTTTTTATAAGCAAGTTCTCCTTCGTAACCAAATATCTTTCTGACTAACTTACTTACCTTAAGCTTCTTTGCCTTAACCTTAACAGTATTTGTTTCTCTCAATGCATCAATAGGCATAATTTTTGATGCCATATGAGCAGGTTTGATTGCCGAAATTGCAATTGTAATTGCAGAAAGAATTGCTACAACTACAAGAAGTAGGATTGGTGCTCTAAGTGGAATGCCACCTGTCATAGCTTCTGTTCCGCTAAATATATCCGATTCAATAAGCATTCCGCCAACAATATCAAGTGTTGCATAGCTTCCAAGAATTCCTGCTGCAATGCCAAGTGGTATACCAACAATTCCTAAAATAAGACCTTCAAAATATACTGATAAGCGCTTTTGTCTTCTTGTTGCGCCCACACTTGCAAGCATTCCAAGATATTTGATTCGCTCTGTTAGTGACATTGAAAATGCATTATAAATTAGCACTATAGATGCAACCATTACAATACCAATCATTGTGCCAATGATTTTTAAGATTGGTCCAGCATTATTTCCCCATCCCTCTATGCATAGATTTCCAGCTAAGTATTCATTATTTCTTCCATAATCAGTAATTCCACAATCAGCCATAATATCTCTAATAGTGGTTATGGAATGAATATCAAGCTCTTTTAGTGTAAAAATAGCAACTCTTTTATCTGACTTAAAGTTAGAATCAAGACCTCTTATAACATCCCAATTGCTAGTTGCCTGATTACCATGAAGAATAGCTGTAATTACACATGTTTCATCAGATACTTTTGCAAATTTTTCATTCGAAACATATACACCTGCAAAAACATCTTTTCCACCATCTGAGTTTTCTAGGTATCTACTTCCCTCTTCAAATTCAAGCTTGTCCCCAATAGATAGGTTAAGATTATTGTCCTTAAGAAATTCTTCTTCAACAGCCACTTCATTGGAATTGACAGGTAAAGTACCATCGTATTCAGTGGTTACGTACCACTTTGCTGCTGTGGCATCCATGTGCCTAATATTTCCAATTTTAAATCGTGGCTTAGCGTCACTTTTTACAATTAATCCGGTGATTTCCTTAGTGTCATCGGTAAAGCCAACTTCACCAATTCTATCGTCATTTTGTAAGTCTTCTAGCTGCTGATCAGTTATATTGTTTACATAGCCATGCCAGCAACCATCTTTCTTCTCTGCTACATCTCCCGCGAATCTAAAAAACGAAAATAGTCCTACTAATATAGCTGTCATAAGAGCGGTAGATGCAACTATACCAAAAGTTGTAACTACTGTTCTTTTCTTGTTTGCGCCAAGGTGTCTTAATGTAAGCTTAGATACGATATTCATTAGGCTCTCACCTCAGCTTTCTCATCAGAGTTGAAGTTGGTAGTCTTGATTCTTGCTTCATCTCTTGTAATCATTCCATCTTCGATTGTTATGACTCTGTCTGCTGAAAGAGCAATTCGCTCATCGTGAGTGATTATGATAACAGTCTGCTTTGCCTCCTTGTTGAATTTGCGAAGGAGTTTCATGATTTCCTTGGTGTTCTCGGAATCAAGATTTCCTGTTGGCTCATCTGCAAGAAGAAGTGCTGGATGATTGATTAAGGCACGTCCAATTGAAACTCTCTGCTGCTGACCACCTGAAAGCTGATTTGGAAGATGCTTAATTCTTTCCTCAAGTCCAAGCTTTTCAATTAAATCATTTAAAAGCTCCTTGTTTGGCTTTCTCTTATCTAAAAGAATTGGAAGTGTAAGATTTTCTTCTACTGTAAGAATTGGAATCAAATTGTAGAACTGATAAATCAAACCAATGTGACGTCTTCTAAATATTGCCAAATCCGTTTCTGAAAGTTTACAGATATCTGTCTGTCCAATTAACACCTCACCAGAGGTTGGTCTATCAACACCACCTAAGATATGCATAAGAGTTGACTTTCCTGAACCTGAAGGTCCAACGATTGCAACGAACTCACCTTCCTCGATAGAAAAACTAACATCCTTTAATGCGTCAACTCTTGTCTCTCCGCTTCCATATACTTTGTTTAAATTTTTAATCTCTAAAATATTCATTGTAGCTCCCTTCCCATAAAGTGCTTGTCTGTTGTTTATGAGAATAAGATAATATTTCAATATTACTTTCACGTGACTCTTTTATTACAATTTTGTAATTTTAGAGTACAGTCTTGTAAAGCTTGATTTTAAAACTAGTACCAACGCCTTCTTTACTATCTACATCTATTACACCGTTTTGGTTTTCTATTATAGCTTTAGATAAAGCAAGGCCTATTCCAACACTATCTGTTCCGGAGTTCTTGCCGCGATAAAATCTTTCAAAAATGTGCGGCAAGTCCTCTTCTGCTATGCCCTTTCCTGTGTCTTTTATCACAATCTCATGGTAAAGATTTGTATCTCTATCAGAAATTTCCAAGGTTCCATTTTCATCCATGTGCTCTATACAGTTTTTAACAATATTTTGGATAGCTTCTCTCGTCCAAGCCTCATCACAGTTGAGTTCTAGCCCAGACAAGTTTTTGATTAAAACGATGTTCTTTAATTCCATATTAATAACAAATGGATTAAGCACAGATTTAATGAGACTTTCATCGCTTATAGGTTTCTTGGTGAACGTTAAAAGTCCTGCATCTAACTTAGAAGTTTTAAGAAGGGTCTGAATGAGCCAGTTCATTCTATTGAGTTGCACAGATTGCGTCGCTAAGAATTCTCGTCTCTTGTCCTCGTCTGTTTCATCTTCTAGCAAGTCATTCATAACCATTAGAGAAGTGAGTGGAGTTTTAAACTGATGACTAATATCTGCCAAAGCGTCTGCCAACAAAATCTTGTCCTTTTGAAGAATTGAACGCTGAGAAATAAGAGCTGTGGTAGTCTTATAAATGTTTGCCCTTAAGATTCCAAGCTCTCCTTCGGTCTGATTTAATACTTCAAGCTCTGTGCTGCCTGCCAGTATCTTTTCAAGAAAATTATTTAGCTTTTTAATTTCTCGCTGCTGCATATAATACTTAAGCACAAGAACAATTATTATTACGATTGCAATTATTAAGATTCCTGTCATTATATTCTCCCTTTTAATTTGAGTGCGCTTAGTTTCGTTTATTTTTCAAGAATATAACCTATTCCCCTGACTGTCTTGATAATCTCAGGGTTGGTAGAATCTAGTTCTATCTTGTCACGAAGACGTTTTATATAAACTGTTAGAGTATTGTCATTTACAAAGTCTCCACTGACATCCCACAAATCCTGCAAAATCTGATTGCGAGTAAGAACATTGCCTCTATTGTTTACAAAATCAAGCAACAGTCGATATTCTACTGCAGTCAACTCCGTATCTATCTCTTGATTATCATCTGTATCCAATCTTGTAACCTTTGCTTCTTTAACGTATATACGAATATTTTTTATTGAAATAATATTTGAAGCATCTTCTTTGGTAGGCGACTTTTCATTTCTACGTATAACCGTTTTAATTCTTGCCATTAACTCTTTCACTCTAAATGGCTTACAAATGTAATCATCCGCACCTAGTTCTAAGCCCATAACTACATTTACTTCGTCATCATAAGCTGTCAAAAAAATAACTGGAGTATCAGCCTGGCTCTTTATTTTTTTGCATACATCATAACCATTTCCATCAGGTAAGTTTACATCAAGTATGCACAGGTCAAAATCATCCTTTTTAAAGATAGCCTCTGCCTCCGCTGCCGTTTTGGCATGACTCACCTGATAACTCTCATTTTCAAGAGAGTACTTTAATCCCATTGCAATTGCATCGTCATCTTCTAAAAATAATATTTTCATAACAAGTGTTCTTCCTTTTTGTTACTATCTAATAGTGCTTAATATGTATTCTTTAAAGAAAGGTAATGCAAACTTTAATTTCCCTCGAGCTGTAGTTGCTAATAAAACTCCACCTTTAATCAACGTACTTCTATAAGTAGAAAAATTATTGTCATCAATCTTTAAAGCTGCTTTTATTTTACTTGCTTCAGCCTCCTGCTCTGCTTTTGAAATCTCTATACAAATATTCTGTTCATTAATTGACAGTTCTTCCCAAATCTTATCGTAGGATTTTTCAAAAAGTGCATATTTTAGTTCGCTACATATCTCACTATCAATTTTCATCTTTTCTTCTTTAAACAGTAAGTAACCTAACATTTGGAAAGCATAAGAATATCCATCTATTAACTCTGCAGCTTCGATAGCATCATCGAATTTCATTTTCAGCGTATCTTTATACTCTGATGCAACCCTATAAGAATCCAAAGGTTCAAGATTTATTTTTTCCGCTCTTCTCAAAAATGTTAACGACTTATTATTTTCCAATGCCCTAATATTCTTAAAAAGGCCTGTCATTATGGCAAATATAGGATATTCCTTTCTAAGGCACTGTTGGAAATAAGTCGCAAACTCCCGCATAGAAGCGGAATTTACCGCTTCATCAATTGTAATCAAAACTCTTATATTGTTTTTCTTAAGTTTCTCCAAAATTTTATTTATCTCTACTTTTATTGTGCTATATTGAGCCTCCTTGGAAGAAAACTCTATTTGAATGGTCTTAATGTTTACAGAGATATTTATTTTCGGAACTTTAGACTTACATTTGGCCTCTAATTCAGAAATAAAATCTACCATTGTATTATCTGATGACAAGTCTATATGTATCCATTTATCCATTTCATCTATCTTCTGAGATATGGACGTCATCATTACCGTTTTGCCCATTCCTCTAGCACCAATAATCATATATAAATGTGTAGATGGCTCTTTCGATAAAAAAGTATTTATAATCGTCTCTTCCCCGTCTTTTCTAGGAATGTAAAGTTTTGGTTTGGCTCCAAAATCCAATCTGAAAGGATTCTCCATATCCTGCCTCCTAATTGCTATTACTATTTATTACTGTTCGAAATCTCTTATTACTGTTTATTACTTTCTATTACTATTTATTACTGTTTCTGTTTTTATATTACTATTTATTACTGTTTTTGTAAACATGGAGGCTATTAGATAAAAAGTTCTATATCTTCTGCAAAATATCTACTGTATGGGCACTGGCTCCAAGTAAATCTGCTCTTTCGCAAACTGACAACTGATAGTTAATAAACTGTAAAAACTGCTCTTCTGTTAGTGCGTTGACCTCTCGACGCATGTGGTTTGCAGGCCCATCTGGTGAAATAATTTGCACGCGCTTTAAAGCAGCATCTTTATTAAGACTTTCAATATCCTCTGTACGCATAAACATGTAAAGATCATCCTCTCCTGGGCGAACATGGAAGGTGTCATCTAGCTTACCCTCAACGATGTTTTCCAATATATGACCTTCTTTAATTCCATATGTAAGAAAAGCATATTCGTTCATAACATATGCAACAAGAATATACCCACCCGTCTTCGTGACGCGCTTTGCTTCCGTAAGTGCCTGTAACTGTTCTTCTCTTGTCTTTAGATGGTACATTGGACCAAACAGAAGAGTGAAGTCGAAAGATTCATTTTCAAACCTCTTGAGCTTAAGAGCATTTCCTTGGAAAGCCTTTACACCTGTTCCTTTAGCTTTAAGCATTCCTAGGTTGTGCTTTACTAACTCAACAGCTGTTACATCGTATCCTTCTTGCCACAGCGGAATACTATAACCTCCGGTAGCCGCACCGATATCAAGAATCTTAATTTCAGACTTTTGCTTTCCCGTCTCATCGGCCAACTGGTCCAAATATTTATGAACATACTTCATAGTGACTGTAAATTCCATGATACCATGGCGGCTGTTAAGACGTTTGTCTTCA
This sequence comes from Pseudobutyrivibrio sp., assembly GCA_024697025.1. Classification (GTDB taxonomy): domain Bacteria; phylum Bacillota; class Clostridia; order Lachnospirales; family Lachnospiraceae; genus Pseudobutyrivibrio. The sequence continues at coordinate 11,303 of JAILGH010000068.1, read as the reverse complement.
TTAAATTTGTTGTAATATTCTTCTAATTGAGTCATAGACACCTCTAACTACAAAAACCACCTCTCTTGGAGATGGTTCTGTCTAAATCACGTTATAATGCGGGAAGACGCACCGATTTTATTCGCCTTCGGCGATGGCGGTGCGTATACAGGAAGTCTGCGCCATTATAATTGCCCTTCCATAAAACGGGAAGACACGCCGATTACCCTTCCACAAAAACGGGAAGACACGCCCATTTTAATGCGCTTCGCGCGGGGCGTGTATATGGGAAGTCTGCGCCATTATAATTGCCCTTCGGGCAAAGAGGCGCCGACATAACATTAAGAAATCTTCCCTAAAGGGCCCCTTCTTAATGTCTTCCGCAACACTGTTTGTACTTCAGTCCTGAGCCGCAAGGACATGGATCATTTGGGAAAACCTTTTTCTCGGCACGCTTCTTTGGTGCTCGAGTTGCTGATTCATCCTTGTTTGTTCCTGTAACCTTGGCAACTTCTTCACGCTCGATTTTCTTCTCGATGCGAATCTTATAAAGTAAGGTAAGTGTATCATTGATGATAGCTGCATTCATGGCATCAAGCATATCGTAGCTGGCTGCCTTGTACTCATCAACAGGATTACGCTGTCCGTATGCCTGAAGACGAATGCCCTGACGAAGCTGCTCCATATCATCGATTTCTTCCATCCACTTACGGTCAATTACTCTAAGAAGGATAACTCGCTCAACCTCTCTAAACTGCTCAGGCTGCTCGAATTCTTTTTCCTTGTCTGCAATCATCTTGAGTGCAATATCAGTAAGTGTATCCTTTAATTCCTGCTTTGACTTGATGTTGGCAATTGAAAGCTGTGTCATAACTGGCACTGGAATTACTGGGCAAAGGAGATGGTTAAGCTCTTGAAGCTCCCAAAGTTCCTTTTCAACATCATCTGGAATAGTCTTTTCAACGCACTCATCAACCTTGTCACGAATCATAGAAAGAATCTGCTCATGCATATCCTCCCCCATAAGAACTCTGTGACGCTGTGAGTATATAAGCTCTCTCTGCTCATTCATAACCTGATCGTAATCAAGTAAGTTCTTACGAGCTGAGAAGTTGTTTTCCTCAATCTTCTTCTGCGCCTTTTCAATGGCATCAGAAAGCATCTTGTGCTTAATCTGTTCACCCTCTGGAACACCTAGAGCATTGAACATACCTATTAATCGCTCTGAACCGAACAATCTCATAAGATCATCTTCAAGAGAGATGAAGAACTGCGACTCACCTACATCACCTTGACGTCCTGAACGACCACGAAGCTGATTGTCGATACGACGTGACTCATGACGCTCTGTACCGATAATCTTGAGACCACCTGCTGCACGTGCCTCCTCGTCAAGCTTAATATCTGTACCACGACCGGCCATGTTAGTTGCGATAGTAACAGCACCATGCTTACCTGCCTCAGCAACAATTTCAGCTTCTTTCTCGTGGTATTTAGCATTTAATACATTGTGCTCGATACCCTCTCTGCGAAGCATCTTTGAAACAAGTTCTGAAATATCAATATCAATTGTACCAACCAGTACTGGCTGTCCCTTGTCATGAGCAAGCTTAACTTCTTCGACAACGGCCTTATACTTTTCCTTCTTGGTTTTGTATACAGCATCGTCATGGTCAATACGCTGAATTGGCTTGTTGGTAGGAACCTCTACAACGTCCATGCCGTAAATATCACGGAACTCTTGCTCCTCAGTAAGAGCTGTACCTGTCATACCTGCCTTCTTTTCATATTTGTTAAAGAAGTTCTGGAATGTAATGCTAGCAAGAGTCATTGACTCACGCTTAACCTCAACATGCTCCTTAGCCTCGATAGCCTGATGTAAACCATCAGAATAGCGACGACCTGGCATAATACGTCCTGTAAATGAATCAACAATCATTACCTGATTATCTGAAACAACATAATCCTGATCCTTGAACATAAGGTTATGTGCACGAAGGGCAAGAATGATGTTGTGCTGAATCTCAAGATTCTCTGGATCTGCAAGGTTTTCGATGTGGAAGAACTGCTCTACCTTCTCGACACCTTGAGCTGTAAGGTTAACAACCTTATCCTTTTCATCTACTATGAAATCACCGGTCTCATTTCGTTCAACACCCATGATGGCGTCCATCTTGGAAAACTCTGGAAGGTCCTCGCCACGCTGGAGCTGACGAGCAAGCACGTCACAAAGCTCATAAAGCTTAGTAGACTTACCAGACTGACCAGAAATAATAAGTGGTGTACGAGCCTCGTCAATAAGAACTGAATCCACCTCATCAATGATACAGAAGTTGAGGCCACGCTGTACTAAATCCTTTTCATATACGCACATATTATCACGTAAATAATCGAAACCAAGCTCGTTGTTAGTGATATATGTAATGTCGCAATTGTATGCCTCCTGACGCTCCTCTTTAGTCATGTCGTTAAGAACAACACCAACTGTAAGACCAAGGAAACGATGAACCTCTCCCATCCACTCAGCATCACGCTTGGCAAGGTAATCATTAACAGTAACTATGTGAACACCCTTGCCTGCAAGCGCATTAAGATACGCTGGAAGAGTAGAAACCAATGTCTTACCTTCACCTGTACGCATCTCCGCGATACGTCCCTGATGAAGAATGATACCACCTATAAGCTGTACTCTAAAATGCTCCATTCCAAGAGCTCTCTTACCTGCCTCTCGAACAACAGCATATGCCTCTGGGAGCAAATCATCTAATGTCTCACCATTTGCCAGTCTATCCTTGAACTCTACAGTCTTACCCTTGAGCTCCTCATCAGAGAGAGCTCCCATTGCCTCTCTATATGATTCAATCTTATCCACAATTGGAGCTATTCGCTTAAGCTCGCGCTGTGAATGTGTACCAAAAATCTTGTCAATAACACTCATTATATTAAATCTCCTAATCTAGAGACCTTTTATCTGTTAAAAAGTCCCATAAACTTCATTTATTTTAACAGAAATTAGCATTCTAAACAATGGATTACACTTCTATTCACGTCTTTTAATTAATTTTTAATAAATATAAAAGCTACCCCAGGTAGGGTAGCCTATAATTTCAAAATCTTTTTAAAAATTCAGCAGGAGTTTCTACATCAATAACAGCATTTTTGTAGTCTTTTATATTTCTTGTAACAATTACATTTATTTTATTTCGTCGCGCTGACTCATGCAAGATGGCATCTTCATAATCATTTATCTCACTGTCCAAAGCATTTAGAACATCGTCCTTATTCACATCAAGTGTATCAACAAGACTTAATAGTTTACTAATAATCTTTTTGGACGCGACATGATTATGTGTATATTTATGTGTCAAATAATAAATATCTGCAACAGTATTTGCTGTAATGTTTCCCTCAATTTTCTTGTCTGCAATCAAGTAAAATATCTCCTTTGCAGACTCTGAATAAGGTTTGCGGTTTTGTATAAAATCTATTACCACACAAGTATCTAGAACTACTTTATTCATGTTTTAGATAATCTCTCCTCCTTTAGATTCTCGCTACTAATAGTCGATGGAATTGCTCCAAACAATTCATCAACTAACTCTCTTTTATTCTGATAAGGTGCAGATATTTTAGCGATAATCTTGCCGTTTTTTGTTATAAAGATATCTTTTTCATTAGCCTCACTTAAATATTTGCCCAAGTTCGCCTTTAATTCTGTTATCGTAATAGACATATCAATCCCTCCATTCGTACTATTATTGTATCATGATAGTACGAAATTGTCATATAAATCGTACGATTACATTTTCAACTTCTTACATGAATATATATCTTTCAGTAGCAAAAGCTATTTTATCCATTGGCTTTAGTTTATACCTTTGTTTATAGCAAAGAGCTTCTCCATTTACCGTGGTACCATTTAGGCTGTTTAAATCCATGAGATAATAGTGCCCATTCTCTTTTACAATTTTCGCATGGGAATTACTCACTGTATTGGAATGGAGTATCATGTCATTGTTTTGACCAGAACCAATTCTAAAGATTTCTTTATTGATAATAAAATCGTCCTCTCCACCACGGCCGTCAAAAATCAACTTGCCTGTAGGCTTGGCGTCAGTAAGAAGAACTGTCTTTTCATCTAATTCAAAGGATGGATCAACATAAAAATCTTCTGATTCCAATTCGTATTTACGATTTTCTTCTTTTTTATTTTTTCCAAATCTCTTTGTCATACTTAGAATATGATCCATAAAGCTCAATTTCCTATCATCTTCATAATAATTTGCCAAATAATCCTCGGTGCAAATATCAGATGATCTTTCCAAAACTCTTTCCTCGTACGAATCATCTTCCTCATCATCTAAGCTTACTGGTTCAACATATATATCCGGCTTTTCAACCTCAATTGATTGGAACAATTCTAAGATTTCATTTAACGTATAATCATTTTTTAGACATTTATCATATGCCTGATAAACCAACTGTGTAAGAGTCCTATCTGATGCTGGAACGACTGTGAGAAAATATTCCATAAGACTTCGGAACTGTTCCTGAACACTTCCATTATCCATAGGATAATAGCAAAGGTTTATTCTTATATTATCTCCTGTTTTTTCTATAAAAACAGTATCTTTATCTATGCAAATATGTCTTTCATCTATTAAAAATCTCGCAATCTCATCTAAGCACAGTTGCATACCTAGGATGATTTTCTGCATTACCTCAATATCAATATCTATAGATGACATATAATCTTCCAAATTTATTTTTCGACTAATATTATAATTATACTGGGTTACTCCATTTAAACTCATTTTGTTTATATCTAGTATACCATTAATAGTATTTTCCCTAATCATTCTTGTTTCATAAGAATCGTAATCCTGTACCAACTCAGCCACCATATAGCTTTCGTTGTGTTTTCTTTTAAATGTAAATTCCATAAAGTCAATCCACTATGGCGTGGTAAACACCAACCAATCCTTCCTTTAATCTATATGTCTTTACTGCATCAAAAGATTCCTGGCTATAGCTAACACAAGTGAGCATTTCTTTAAAAATGTCATAGGCCAGACAAACTGCAACGCCAAAAAAGATTATACATATGCTAGTAATTACTGCCCCTTCTACTGTATAACTGGCTTTTAATCTCATATTAATACTCCTCTAATTGTGCCTATTGTAAGCATCAAAACATATCCTACCAACATAAAAGGAATAAAGGGTAATTCTGGTTCATTATTAAGCTTATGCCTTCTAACAACTATCAAACCTGCGATTAAAGCCAAAACAGAACTGATCCAGACCAAAATTATCGTATTTACGAAACCTAAGTATACTCCTGTAGCTGCGATAATTATTGCGTCACCTTTTCCAATTTTTTCTTTACTAACAATACTTAGTATATAGAAAAATATGCCAATTAATACTCCTCCTAGCATGCTCAAGAATGAATATTGACCTTTGAAAAAACTAATTACTAAACCTACAATCCCAAAGAAAACGACTTTTCTAACGTCTATTGTTCTTGTTTTATAATCCTCTAAAGAAGCAGTTGTATACATGCAAAGCAATCCTAATATTTCCATGTTTCTCCTTAAAATAACTTCTGAATATTCTCTATCGTTCAACCATACTAACTACTTTCAATGATTTTCTCCCGCAGCACATTTACTACAGGGCCGCTTTGTATCCTTAACCTCTTCATAAGGAACCTTGCTGATATTGTGCTTTATGTTAGTGCAGTTGATATCTGTATGATATGCCGTGCCATAATCAGTAATAAATATAAATGTACCTGCCTTCTTTCCACCACATTTTTCACATTTATAGTATATGGCGCCGCCTTTATTTCTAGCGGATTTTAAATCCCTTTTCGGTATTCTATGAACGGATGGATTTAAGTATGTGCAGTAAAAATCATTATGATATGCTTCACCATGTTCCGTAATATAAACATATCTGCTATCTGTAGTATTTTCCGCCTTATCATAGCCTACCCATTTTCTACATCTTGCTCTTTGGTTTACTTCAAAAGAAAAATCTCCTATCAAACCTACCGGAAATGTCATTACATAATCAACTTTTATATCAATGTAATTTCCTTCAACAGATGTATTGAAAAAATTAAAGCCTACTACCCCTCCATCAACAAAGGATATTGGCGCCTCATTCTTCGATATTTCTACACTGCAAAGAGCTATAGTAGATGCCATTAGGGCTGCTTCAGATATTTCTCCGGAAACCGTTGGTTCATCAGGCTTTATCTCTACATCTTTGTCTGATTCCCCTCCATTAGCTATACTTCCCAATGTCACAGCCATAGTTCTACTTGCATAATTTATGGACTGCTGCACCCCAGCTTGTACCTGCAACAGCCTAAAAATGAACATTCCAAATACCATTATTGTTATAAATATAGGCATAACTATAGCTGCTTCTATGGTGTAGCTTGCTTTTTTGAAGGGGGTATAAATAGGCGTCTCTACCTGAACAGGTTTATCGTGAGTTTTGGCAATTATTGAATTTTTATTGATATGAAATAAATTAAATAGATTAAATTCTTTGTCTCGTGCAATAAGACTTTTTGGGGATGAGAATTTGATTTTTCGAGACACCTATTTATACCTCCTTCCTATATTATTTAATAAGAAATACACTTTGTTTTAGTAAAATAATATCCACTTTCTTCTTGAGGAGTCAGCATAGATAAAAACATTTCTTCTCCGGAATAATCTATAGAAAAATCTGCCGCAAATGCCATGTTATCCATGCGAACGTTCTTATAATCTTCTGTTTGCATCAATGCATCTTCCATAACATCGCAAGCCCTAATAGCTAAAGTTTCATTAGTGTTTAATGACAAAAAACTCATCAAATATTGTTTATAGCTAACACCTGTTTTAGAATCTTTTGCCTTAAAATTTACGTCTCCAACCGATGACAAATGCCATACATCAGATGTCCATTGATCTAGATTTTTTATTAATGGTACTTTCCCTCCACTTAGCAAAAGTCGAATATCCAATGTACTTTCAACGTAAGCCCAAGCAGCAATAATTGCATATTTAACCGCCTCCACAATTGCTGGATTCATGGTAAAGCCTGCTAATACTTCTGCTATCGCCATAGCTTCTGCTTTCATGGCCTCATTCTTCATTATGGTTGTAAAATTGGCTGCCTCTCTAAGCAGCAGGATTTCTTCAACTACTGTAGCAAGACTTTGCGCATCGGATTCCTTTCCCGCAATTATGTATTCTAGCTCGTATTTCAACCCATCATGTTTTAAATCCTTGCAATAATAACTGTAATTAGTCATTAAATAATCTATGAATAATGCCTTTTCTACAACATCTCCTCCACTAGAAACTGAAAGCGTTCCTTGTTTAAGAGTTCTATGGGAAGGTAGCGTCCCTAGTTTCACTGATGCGTCAGATATACCATCTTCTTTGGTAACCGTTCCAAGTATTCCTCTAGAAAAAGATTCTCGAATTCTACTGAAAGCATCAAGTGGATTGTCCTCCACAGAACCTGGCTCCTCATAATCTGCCGGATTAGTTTCTGGATTATTGTCTGTAGCAGCTTTATGCTTTTTATCTTCCTGATCCTTTTTAGCTTTTTCTAATGTACTTTTTCCTGCATCGGCTTTCTTTTCAACTTCAACTTTTTCGATGTTATTTATTGCATCTATTTGCCCTTTAATACCATCAATTACTTGACTTGCCATTTCATCCATTGCTGCCTTCTCTCCCAGTATTACTACTCCCTGGCCCTGATTATCAGTTAACAATGCATACTTCGCATTACATCCTTGAGGACTTAATCTTGCATAATTAAATCCGCCATCAATACTTGCATTATATTTACAATAATCTACAGTCTTAGATTCAAGAATTCCCGAACCAATGGACTCTGTTCCATATCCCAAATCTATCGCCAATATCTTATAATTGGACCATAGATAAGGATTGTATTCCGAGAAAGCACTTTCCACAGCCATATCCGTATATTCCTGCGAAAAAGAATGTAACTCATATAATCTGACACATTCTGCCATGGTCAAGATTAAAGTCATAACCATGGCTATTATCATTGAAAAGAATACTGACAATGAACCTTTAGCCACTATACCTGTCCAGCCTTTGATTTAATTGTTTTAAAGATTCCCTCAACAAGAGCAGTCATCTGGTCCTTAAAAATAAGAACTATTCCTATTAAGACAACCAAAATTAAGATCATCTCAACTGTTCCTATTCCATCTTCTTCTAAAAGCAGTTCTTTTAACTTGTTTTTAATTATTAAAAATTTCATATTTTTTCCTCTCTTTTACATTTTCATTTGTAACATTGCTGGCACCACCAAAATAACTATTACAATAAAAAGCATTCCAGCCATTGGGATTAACAATTTAGTAGACGCCTTCTCACCTGCTCTGACTGCATTTTGTTTTCTTAATTCAAAAGCGTATTTTTCCTCTTTTTCTAAGCAATCAAGCAAATCTCTAGAACCTTTTCTAAGGTTTTGTACAAGCAACATCGATAACTTTCTATATTCTCTGCTCTCACTATTTTTACCTAGCTCTTCTATCGCTTGTAATTCACTTAACCCATCTGTCATTTTTCGATACATTATTACTATGTCTTCGAAACCGGCTCTAGGCTTTTTACCTTTTTCTACTACTCCCTTTCGATATGAAATAACCATTTTTTCAAGAGCTTTTCTAAAGCTCATTCCTGCGCCCATCAAAATTGAAAGTTCACTGACTATCAATGGATAATCTTGTTCCTTTTCTCTTTTGATTCGTTCCAATTCAAGCTTTTTATCTCGCTTATTCCCTATTTGAACACCTGCTATTGCAACTATTCCAAGAAGAATCACCTGTAAACCTCTAAAGTTCATTTTTTCTTTCCAGGCAATTGACATATTTCCCACTTTTTGGGGAAGTTTTAAAACTTTATTTTCCCTAGTTTCTTCATTTACAGCTTCAACTTCTCGCGAAATAGCCTCCATTTTCCCATCAAGAGTTTTTATGCTTTTAGGAACTGCCATCACAGAAAAACTGTGAATTCTTTCCTCGCCGTCATATCTTAATATTGCTGTAATTCCTACTACTACACCTTCAACAGGTATTTCTTCACTACGAATTTTTCCATCACTTTGAAAATAATCATATGGGTCAAATCTCCATTCTGCAGATATTAATCCATCTGCATAGCTATCCTTAAGAACTAAGTCATAGGACACATTATCTGCTGCTTTATTTTTCCCTAAATACGTTTTATCAATCTCTTTTATTGCACTATCAAAAGCTTTTTTCACCTGCTTTTGGGATAGCCTTTGCTCTTGAACATTTACTTTTAAACTTTGTGTTTCATCTAAAAAGTCTAATTCTAATTCCTTGGAAAATTCTCCTTTACCGGGCTCAAGTCTTTCTACAGTTCCGTCGAATTTAACTCGTGTCTTTATAAAGTCAGCTACCAGCAATCCACTTCCCAGGAGGAGTATTACTATAACTATTTCTACTAATTGTTTCTTTGTTATTTCCAAAATAAAATCCTCCCTCTCAGACTCTTATGTTGATTATCTTTCGACCTAATATTATTAATGCTCCATAAATTAATAAGCACACTGTCATTAGAATTACGCCAGTTAAGTTATTGTATAAAGGCGCAATGAAGCCTTTTGAAGTCAAAGATATATAGGCAATTATTCCCATCGGCATAACACACATTACCTTCAACTCTAAACGCTTTTCTGTCGTAATTGTTTCTATCTCTTGCTTTACAGCTAGATTCTCCTCTATCTTCAAAGCCGTTTCCCTTATATGTTTTCCATAGTCTCCACCACTTCTTTTTGCAAAAGAGATAATCTCAGCAAGGCTAATTGCCTCCTCTAGTTCTATGCTTTCTGCAAATTCGTTGAAAGCCCGCTCTAATTGCATATTCATGGCTATTTTTTGATTCATAACATGAACATACGGCATAAGAATAGAGTCCTTAGAATACAACTGCTTTAATTCGTTTTCTGATTGCTTTATAGCTCGTTCTAGCGAATATCCAGCCTGTAATCCAGACACAATTAAATTCATATATTCTTTAAACTCTATAGAAAGTTTCCCTATTCTCTCTTCTTCTACTGCATCACGCTTTAGTTTTAGCCAAAATGGGATTACAATTATTCCTACCGCTATTCCCAATATGGAATTGTAGAATAGGTATGAAATTATCAAAGAAAGTCCTAATCCCTGGAGTATAAATACGTAATCCCTCTTTCTTATGTTTCTAAAGAAATTCCACTTGCCAAAAGCTTTTCTGTATGAATCAGTTTTCCTACTTTTTCCCATTGACCTACAATCCTTCCACCAGTTTCACTTATTTCTTTAAAACGATATAAGCAATTCAACTTTATCTCGTTGTTTTCAATCCCATCCACTTCTGCTATCTCCAAAAGTTTTCTGCTCTTGTCTCTCAATCGGCCAAGTTGAACTATAATATCTATCCCAGATGCAATCTGCTGCCTAATGGCTGGCAATGGGATTTCTGCTCCCATCAAAACCATTGTCTCCAAACGAGATAACATGTCCTTACATGAATTGCTGTGTCCTGTGGAACAGCTGCCATCATGCCCCGTATTAAAAGCCTGAAGCATTTCTAAAGCTTCAGCGCCTCGACATTCACCTACAATAATTCTATCCGGTCTCATTCTAAGGCTAGACTTTAATAGATCTCGAATTGTTATTTCGTTTTTACCTTCGAGATTTGCATTTCGAGCCTCAAGACGAACGAGATTTTCTACCTTTTTAAGCTGTAGCTCCGCCGAATCCTCTATAGTTATCACTCTTTCATCCTCAGGAATGAATTCTCCTAGGGCATTTAGAAAAGATGTCTTCCCACTACCAGTACCACCCGATACAAATATGTTGTACCCAGCCTTTACTAGCTTTCTCAAAAACTCAATTTGTTCTCTTGAAATAGAGCCATATGACTCCAGTCTATCCATCGTCATTTGTTCTTTGGGGAATTTTCTTATAGAAAGGATACTGTAATCTACCGCAGCCGGCTTCAACACGATATTTACACGTGAACCATCTGACAGTCTTGTATCTACAATAGGATTTGATCACATAGGAAAGGAAAAATAACACCGTCCCATAACGTCTATTTATTTACTTTAATTTATAAAAATTTTTTTATATAATAACCATTCTCAATTGAACGCTAACTTGATATTTACTTGGTAATACAACGCCTCATTAAAAGAGTCCTTAGCAAAGAATACTATCAAAGGTATCGATGCATTCTACTAAAAGCTTTTATGATAATGTG
>JAILGH010000044.1 GCA_024697025.1 Pseudobutyrivibrio sp. | reverse complement strand
GGGTATAATTACAGAAGGTGCAGAAGCTGTTGAATATCTACAGTCTAGTACCGATAAATCTAAATCATCTAGTGAAGAGATGAAGGTTGCAGCAGGAGAGATGATGTCTCGTGCATCAGCTGTTCGTGATATCATTGGTATCATCCAAGGTATCAGTGCTCAGACCAACTTGCTTGCATTAAATGCTTCAATCGAGGCAGCAAGAGCTGGTGAGGCCGGCAAGGGATTCGCAGTAGTTGCAGACGAAATCCGTGCATTGGCAGAGCAGACCAAGGGCGCAACAGAAAACATTTCTTCTATTCTTGATGAGCTATCTAACGATACAGAGTTAGTATCTGATAGAATCAACGAGACAGTTGAAATTTCAAATGAGCAGGTTGAGTATATCGAGGTTACTAGAGATAAGTTTGCTTCAATTAATGAATGCTTCGATAGACTTAATGGTAATGTCTCACAGGTTGATCACAATGTTAACGACCTTAGAGACAACAATAATAAGATTGTTGAAGAGATTACAAACTTATCAGCCACCACAGAGCAGATTTCTGCCAACTGTGAGGGAGCTTCACACAATAGTGAAACTACAGCCGGTCTGGTAAATAGCTTTGTTGATCTCTTAGGCAAAATCGCAAATAAAGTATACGAGTTAGGAGCAGAAGAGTAACATGAGCGTAAAAACCACAGACGTAAGGACACTTTCGAGAAATTATCAGGATTTTGGAGGTAAGGAAGTTACAGTAGCTGGATGGGTTCGCAATATGCGTGATTCAAAGACATTCGGATTTTTGGTACTTTCAGATGGAACCTTCTTTAATCCAATTCAGGTAGTATTTAATCAGGATAACATTAATAATTTCGACGAGGTGAGACGTCTTAATGTGGGCGCTGCAGTTTATGTAACAGGTATAGTTACCCTTACACCAGAAGCAAAGCAGCCTTTTGAAATTCAGGCAACTAAGGTAGAGGTAGAGGGTAAGTCAACACCTGATTATCCTATCCAGCCGAAGAGACATACAATGGAATACCTTCGTACACAGACACATCTTCGTCCACGTACCAACACATTCCAAGCTGTATTTAGAGTACGTTCTCTTTGTGCGTATGCTATTCATAAATTCTTCCAGGAGCGTAACTTTGTTTATGTACACACTCCACTTATTACAGGAAGTGACTGCGAAGGTGCAGGTGAGATGTTCCAGGTTACAACTATGGACCTTAACAACATCCCAAAGACAGATGATGGCAAGGTAGATTTCTCACAGGATTTCTTTGGACATGCCACCAACCTTACAGTTTCAGGTCAGCTTAACGGCGAGACCTATGCCCAGGCTTTCAAAAACATTTATACATTCGGTCCTACTTTTAGAGCCGAAAATTCAAATACAACTCGTCATGCAGCTGAGTTCTGGATGATTGAGCCAGAGATTTCATTTGCAGATCTCGAGGATGATATGGAGCTTGCTGAGGACATGATTAAGTTCATCATCAACTATGTTCTTGAGCATGCACCAGAAGAGATGGAGTTCTTCAACAACTTTATTGACAAGGGACTCCTTGATAGATTACATCATGTGGCAACATCAGACTTTGGACGCATCACTTATACAGATGCAGTGGCAGAGCTTGAGAAGCACAACGATGAGTTTGATTATAAGGTGTCTTGGGGATGCGATCTTCAGACAGAGCACGAGAGATACTTAACAGAAAAGGTATTTGGTAAGCCAGTATTCGTTACTGATTATCCAAAGGAGATAAAGGCATTCTACATGAAGCTTAACGACGATGGAAAGACAGTTGCAGCTATGGATTGTCTTGTTCCTGGCATCGGTGAAATCATCGGTGGTTCACAGCGTGAGGATGATTACGATGTGCTCGTTAAGAGAATGCAGGAGTGCGGATTGTCAGAAGAGGATTATGAATTCTATCTTGACCTTCGTAAATACGGTAGCAGTCGTCACGCAGGCTTTGGTCTTGGATTTGAGCGTTGCGTAATGTACCTTACAGGTATGGGCAACATCCGTGATGTAATCCCATTCCCACGTACAGTAGGAAACTGTGATCTTTAATCATTGGACTAGCAGACAATAGTCGAAACTATAAATTAGGTTACTCAAGAAGCAATGGCGCTTAGGTTGAGTAGCCTAATTTTTGACGTTATAGGGAGTTTTTTGACGAGATTTATTATAAGAATCGTCTACAAGAGTTTTATAGAAAATTCGTCCTAGACTTTTGAATCTTATATTATTAAAATAGTAGTCAATTGGAAACTATGACATGATTAAAGCTAGGACTAAGAAAATATAATCATATAGGAGACTTGTTATGAGCAAGATTTACATCCCAGATGGGTACAAATCAGTATTGGATTTAAAAGAAACACAAATTGCAATTAAAAAAGTAAAGGATTTTTTCCAGGCACAGCTTACAGCGGAGCTTAACCTTCATCGTGTTACAGCACCACTTTTCGTAGAGCCAGAATCAGGTCTTAACGACAACCTTAATGGTGTTGAGCGTCCTGTTAGCTTTGGTGTTAAGGAGCAGGGTGACAAAGAGGTTGAGGTAGTTCACTCTCTTGCAAAATGGAAGAGAATGGCACTTGGTAGATATAAGTTTAATGTAGGCGAGGGCCTTTACACAGATATGAATGCTATCCGTCGTGATGAGGATACAGACAATATTCATTCTATTTATGTTGACCAGTGGGATTGGGAATGTATAATCGATAAGGCAGCTCGCAACGAGGATACTCTTAAGAAATATGTTAAGAGCGTTTATGCAGCTCTTCGTGTTACCGAAAAATACATTGCAAATGCATATGATTATGTAGAGTGCTTCCTTCCAGAGGATATTCACTTTATCACAACTCAGGAGCTTGAGGATAGATGGCCAAACCTTTCATCAAGCGAGCGAGAGTACGAGGCAGCCAAGGAGTACGGTGCAATTTTCCTTATGAAGATTGGCGATTTACTCAAGTCAGGCAAGAAGCATGACGGCCGTGCACCTGATTATGATGATTGGCAGTTAAACGGTGACATCATTGTTTATTATCCAGTAAACGATATTTCACTTGAGCTTTCATCAATGGGTATTCGTGTTGATGAGGATAGCCTGGTATCACAGCTTGAAAAGGCTGGATGTCCAGAGCGCGCATCACTTCCATTCCAGAAAGCAATCATAGACAAGAAGCTTCCATACACAATCGGAGGCGGTATCGGACAGAGCCGTATTTGTATGTTCTTCCTTCGCAAGTGCCATATTGGCGAGGTTCAGTGTTCATTCTGGCCTGAGGAGGATGTTAAATACGCTAACGACAGAGGCGTTATAATTCTTTAAAAAGTTGATTGTTTGTGGCCCTTACATAGGGCCACTTTCGTGTGTATTAGTACTTTTATCTCTTGGCAATTGGCGGTGTGAGATAAAACTAAAAACTTGGAGATAGTAGTTTACTTTAAAACTTTACTGTGCTAAACTAAACATATAAAAGGTCAAGCAACACACATTGGCAGGATTGATTCGAAAAGGGCTTTGATTTTGTCATAGGGTGTCTATTTATATTTGTTTTAAAATTGATGATTAATAGGAGTATTTCTGATAATGAATAAGAAACTTGAAACAGCTGAAATGGATGAGCTCTTACGAGCCATACTTAGTCTTGAGTCTGTAGAGGAAGCATACGAATTTTTCGAGGATCTTTGTACAGTAAATGAAATGGTAGCTATGAAGCAGCGATTTGAAGTTGCTAAGATGCTTAGAGAGGAGCGCACATATCAGGATATTGCTGATGAGACTGGTGCAAGTTCAGCGACAATTAGCCGTGTGAACAGAGCGCTTAACTACGGCAACGATGGATATGATTTAGTGCTCAATAGAATCAGCAAATAATTATGGTTATTAGGCCAGCATCACATTTGTGGTGCTGGTTTTTTTTATTAACAATATGTTAAAATGTGAGATGTAGTTTTTAAAACTACGAGATAAAATTAGGTATGGGGTTATATTATGGACGATTCTAAAAAGAGATTAAATGAGATTTTACATCAGCTTGCAGAGATAGATTATGTGCATCCTGAGGATATTCCAAATATCGATTTATATATGGACCAGGTGTTGACATTTCTTGAAAAGGAGCTTGGTACAGTTCGCGAGGTAAACGAGGACAAGTCAATTACCAAGACTATGATTAACAACTATACCAAGAATCAGATACTGCCTCCTCCAGAAAAGAAAAAGTATTCTAGGGACCATATGCTCAATTTGATTTTCATATATTACTTCAAGACTTTCCTTGGGTTGAAAGATATTAAGAGCATCCTTGACCCAATAAATGAAAAATATTATGGAGACAGCGAGGGTCTTGATTTCTTTGATATTTATAGTAACATGGTTGGCTACGAGCGAAGGGTTGCAAACGAGGTTACCAAGGATATTATTAGAAAATACAACGTTAGTCGTGAGACATTTTTAGACCAGGATGAAGAGAGCAAAGATGTGCTTCAGGACTTTACATTTATTTGCTTGCTTTCATTTGATGTTTTTGTAAAAAAGCTTATGATAGAGCAATATATTTCTAGTCGTCGAGCTGACGAGGAGAAAGCTGAAAATGCTGAAGACCATGAGAATAAAACAGAGAAAGAAAATGAATAATATATCTGTTTTGGTTGTTATTAAATGACTTGTTGTGTTACAATAATCAGAACAGATATTCGAAAAAAGGGAAGATTAGACAATGGATTTAAGTATGTTAAATGACAAGCAACGAGAGGGTGTAGAGACTACTGAAGGGCCAGTGTTGATACTTGCTGGCGCAGGTTCTGGAAAGACAAGAGTTTTGACCCATCGCGTTGCTTATTTAATAGAGCAAGGTGTGATGCCATACAATATTATGGCAATTACCTTTACCAACAAGGCAGCCAGAGAGATGCGTGAGCGTATTGATAACATCGTTGGCTTTGGTTCAGATGGTGTGTGGGTTGCCACATTTCATGCTAGCTGCGTGCGGATTCTTCGAAGATTTTGCGAGCGAATTGGCTATGGCAGCAACTTTACTATTTATGATACTGACGATTGCAAGACTTTAATGAAAGAGGTTTGCAAATATCTTCAGATAGATACTAAGCAGTTTAAGGAGCGCACTTTTTTAAACGTTATTTCAGATGCGAAAAATAAGCTTATTGGTCCTGAAGAATTTACTAATCGCGCCATGGGCGATTTTAATATGTCAAGGCAAGCAACAGTTTACAGAGAGTATCAGGCAAGACTTCGTCAGAACAATGCTTTTGATTTTGACGATTTGATTATGAAGACTGTTGAGCTTCTTAAGATAGACCCTGAGGTGCAGGCTTATTATCAGAACAAGTTCCATTACATCATGGTAGACGAGTATCAGGATACTAACGCAGCCCAGTTTGAGCTTGTGAGACTTTTGTCTAGTGGCAGGGAGAATCTTTGCGTTGTAGGTGATGATGACCAGTCTATCTACAAGTTCCGAGGTGCGGATATTTACAATATCCTCAATTTTGAGCAGCATTTTCCAAACGCACATGTGATTAAGCTTGAGCAAAATTATCGTTCCACCGGCAACATCCTTGATGCGGCCAACAATGTGATAGCCAATAACGAGGGCCGTAAGGAAAAGGCTCTTTGGACAGAGGCTGAGGCTGGGGACAAGATTGAGTTTCAGCAGTTTGATAGTGCCTATGAGGAGGCTAGCTATATTGCAAGCAATATTGCCTCATTTGTTAGAAAGGGCGAGGCAGATTATCGTGATTGTGCAGTACTTTATCGCACCAATGCGCAATCGCGTCTCATAGAGGAAAAGATGATTTATGAGGGCATACCTTACAAGATTGTTGGTGGTGTAAACTTCTACAGCCGTAAGGAAATAAAAGATGTCCTTGCGTATCTAAAGACAGTAGACAATGGCAGCGATGATATTGCTGTACAGCGTATTATCAATATTCCTAAGCGAGGTATAGGTGCTACCACTATTGCCAAGGTGGCTGACTTTGCAAGGGAGCGAGGCTTCAATTTCTATGAGGCTCTTGTTCACTGTGAAGAGATTCCATCTATTGGAAAGGCAGCGAGCAAGATTCAGGGATTTACTTCCCTTATTGAAAAGCTTCGCAAAATTGCTTCAGAGGAAAGTGTTTCGGCTTTGGTTGAAGAAATCTTAGATCAAACCGATTATGTGGCGGAGCTTAAGGCAGAGGGAACTGATGAGGCTAAGGCTCGAATCGAAAATATAGACGAATTGTTGACCAAGGCTGTTGCCTACGAGAAGGATGCTAGGGATGATGGAATGGAGCCTACTCTTTCAGGATTCTTAGAGGATGTTGCTTTGGTTGCTGATATAGATAGCTACGAGGAAAGTGACAACTATGTTGTACTTATGACTCTTCATGGTGCTAAGGGACTTGAGTTTCCTAGAGTATATATGGCGGGCATGGAGGATGGATTGTTCCCAAATCAGGGGGCTATATTTGATGGCGGCGGAGCAGACTCAGAGCTTGAGGAGGAGCGTCGCTTAGCATATGTTGGTATCACTCGTGCAAGAGAGCATCTTACCATGACAAGTGCGCGTATGCGTATGATTAGAGGAGAGACTGCTTTCCACAAGATCTCTAGATTTGTTAAAGAGATTCCAGAGGAACTGGTTCATGGCAATCTTTGGGAGCCGAAGCCAATGGAAGATTATTCAAGCACTCCTATTGGTGAGTATTCCGTATATCAAAAGCCTACAGGATTCGGTAAGCCATTTAGCGGAACAACTTATGGCAGTTCATCTGCGACTAAACCTGTAAGCGGCTATGGCAAGTCGGCTTATAGCAGCAGTAGTGCAAATAGTTTTTCTGTGGGTAGCTCTACAACAGCTGTTGCCAACAAAAATGGAACTAAGATTGAAAAAGGCGAGCTGGATTACGGCATTGGTGATAGAGTAAGCCATATCAAGTTCAAGGAAGGCACCGTGAAGGATATCATCGACGAAGGTCGTGACTATGAAGTTACTGTGGAGTTTGATGGAGTAGGCGTGAAAAAGATGTTTGCTAGCTTCGCAAAGCTAAAGAAAATATAAAAGTATAGATTGGAAAAGCCTTCCCATTTCAAGGGAAGAAGAACCGGATGAGGTAAATTATGAAACGTGGCGAAATTGTTCAGGGTAAGGTTATCAAGGTTTCCTTCCCCAATAAAGGAATAATAGAGACAGCAGAGGGAGACCGTCTGCGTGTAAAGGGCGTGCTGCCAGGACAGACAGTTTCTGTCAGGGTCAAGAAGGCTTCAAAGGAGAAGGCTCAGGGTAATTTACTTTCTGTTGATGCACCTTCTGAGCTTGAAATGGAAAAGGCAGCCTGCGAGCATTTTGGAAAATGTGGCGGATGTACATATCAGTCACTTCCTTATGACAACCAACTTAAAATAAAAGAAGATATGATTCATGATTTGATGGCGCCAGTAATAGGTGAGGACGTTTGGAAGTCAACATACGAAGGCATCAAGTCTAGCCCAAATCAGTTTGAATATAGAAACAAGATGGAGTTTTCTTTTGGGGATGAGGTAAAAGATGGTCCACTTACTCTTGGAATGCACAAAAAGGGGAGCTTCTACGATGTAGTTACTGTAGACGGCTGCCAGATTATTGATGTAGATATGCGAAAAGTTTTATCACTTACATTGGAATATTTTGCAAAGTCAAATGAGCCATATTATCGCAAGAATTCCCATGAAGGATATTTGCGTCATCTTTTGGTGCGCAAAGCAGCCAAAACCGGAGAGATTTTAATTGACTTGGTTACAAGTACTCAGATTTCTTCCATCTATGAGATTGCTCTTTTAGCAGGATGGAAGGATGTTCTTTTAGCTGCTGAGTGGGATGGAAAATTAGCAGGTATTCTCCATACCAAAAATGATAGAGAGGCTGATGTTGTTTGCGATGAAGGCACTGAGATTCTCTATGGACAGGATTGGTTCAAGGAAGAGCTCCTTGGGCTTTCATTTACAATATCGCCGTTTTCATTTTTCCAGACAAACTCCCTTGGGGCAGAGGTGCTGTATAGCACTGCAAGAGATTTTATTGCAACGGGAGCAGATGGCGCAGAGGTTTATGATTTGTATTCTGGAACGGGCACAATTGCGCAGGTTATAGCTCCTGCAGCAAAGCACGTTACAGGTGTAGAAATAATTGAGGAGGCCGTTGAGGCAGCCAAGGAAAATGCCAAGTTAAATGGTCTTGATAATTGCGATTTCATAGCAGGAGATGTGCTTAAGGTTTTGGATGACATTACAGAAAAGCCTGACTATATCATTCTTGACCCACCTCGTGATGGAATACATCCAAAAGCTTTGGATAAGATTATAGATTATGGGGTCGATTCATTGGTTTATATTTCATGCAAACCTACAAGTCTTGCTCGAGACTTGGAGGTATTCTTGGCTCGTGGCTATGAGGTAAAGCGCCTTGCATGCGTTGATATGTTCCCAGGCACTTATCATGTGGAGACAGTCGTTCTCTTAACGAGAACTACCTGAAAGGGCGTTGGAGCTTAGAGACGACTGTTGTTCCGATATCGCATATATGCGATATTGGAACTTCCTTGTGAAAAAGTTATAAATAAAAACTCGTGACTATCGGTATTTGGTGGTCACGAGTTTTTTTACGTACATTTTACCAATGTTGATAATAGATTTTACATGTATCT
This sequence comes from Pseudobutyrivibrio sp., assembly GCA_024697025.1. GTDB lineage: Bacteria > Bacillota > Clostridia > Lachnospirales > Lachnospiraceae > Pseudobutyrivibrio. The sequence continues at coordinate 459 of JAILGH010000044.1, read as the reverse complement.
GCTAGCATTGCACTAGGAGGTGCAGAGCATGTCTAAGATATGGAGTTTTGTAAATGACTTGAAGGTCAAGAAGAATCATAAAATCACAATGTTTATTTGGCTTACAACAATACTATATGGATTAACTGGCGGTTTGATATGGGGATTAATTGGAAGATTGATATTACCTGAAATAACTTGGTTATTTTGCTTTATAGGGTACCCTGCGGTGTTTCTGGGACTGTTTGGCGGGGTAATCTATCTATACAATCATGAGTTCATATGATTTTTCAAGACTTTTACTGAACTTTTACATAAAGATGGTTATGGATTTTACATCAGGCGAATATTATTGTCATTGTAAAAAATACGGCGCCAAATTATGTAAGTTTAGAAAGGAATGAAAAATATTATGAAGAGAAGAATAATTGCCATTATGGCAGCAGTAAGCATAATGACATTTGGGCTAGTAGGATGTGG
>JAILGH010000031.1 GCA_024697025.1 Pseudobutyrivibrio sp. | reverse complement strand
ACCAAAGCGAGTGATGTACTCCTTTGCCTTTTCAACTGTGGCAGTTCTTGCATCGTCTTCGATCTTCGCATTAACAACGAGTGCTAATTCATACTTGTTCATGCTTTCTACCTCCTTTTGGTCTATTGGCCAAGCTATATCAGTTAGCTTAGCAAGGATATAAATGTTTTATACCACGAATTAAGATAATAGCACGAAAGAAGGTGTTTTTCAAGGCTTTTTGAAAAATAAATGTTACTATTTATAAACTGTAATTAGGGTAAATAAGTATAGCTTTAAATTTTTAAAGTTCTATCCCCTGTAGCTTGGCAAGTTCTGTAAAGACCTGTCCAATTCTTTCCTGAATTATCAAGGTGTTTTCTGCCTTGCGCACAGCTAATTCACTCTGATTAATAATCACCAGATATTTGCCTCTGAAATAATTGATAAATGACGCTGCTGGGTAAACTGTGAGAGAAGTGCCACCAATTATCATCATATCGGCACTTGCTATTGCATTAATAGCGCCCTCTACTTGGTCATCTGGAAGCCCCTCCTCATAAAGTGTAATGTCAGCTCTAACTGTTCCTCCGCAGCTACACTTTGGAATTGGCTCCGTTGAATCAAAAATATAATCCCTTGGATAGGTCTTTCCACATTTCATGCAATAATTTCTAAGTGCACTGCCATGAATTTCATAGACCTTTTTGCTGCCAGCCTTTTGATGTAGGCCGTCGATATTTTGCGTAACCACGCCTATGAGCTTACCCATTTCCTCAAGCTTTGCTAGATACTTATGGGCATTGTTGGGCTCAATGTGTCTAGTATCCATCTTTTGACGATGAAACTCAAAATATACCTTTGGCTCTTTAATCAAGCAGCTATGACTTAACAAATATTCTGGCTGATACATATCGAATCGCACATCGTGCTGATTGTATAGGCCATCCTTGCTTCGAAAGTCCGGTATACCACTTTCAGTTGAAACCCCTGCTCCGCCGAAAAAAACAATCTTGCTTGATTCATCAATCATTTCTTTCAACTGCTGTAGATTTTCCAATACAAATCCCCCTCTCTTATATTCTATTAATGATTATGGCACAAACTATACCTATCAACATCCCCACTACTATTTCAGCCATGGAGTGTCCAAGCTTTTCCTTGAACTTAATAATATCTAAGGGTTGTTTGCCTTCCTCCAAACGCTCTTCATTAAGATTGTTTAAAGCCTTTCCCTGTCGCTGCGTCTCAAAACGCACTCCTCTAGAATCAAAGATTACAAGTATTCCAAAGATTAAAGCCATAACAAATTCAAAGCTACCTGAACCATAGTAAAGGCCAGTAATAGTTGCCAAGGCTGCTACCGTGGCTGAATGTGAACTTGGCATTCCTCCGTAGAGACGCTCTTTGGAGAATACTCCTTTTATCAAATCAATCACTATCTTTAATAGTTGAGCAATTAACCATGCTGCTACTGTTGCAATAAAAATCTTGTTTGTAAATAAATCTACTAGAAAATCCATGGTTACCTCCCTATAACAGTGCGTTGTAAATGTCTCTCTTGCTTACTCCTCTATCTTTGGCCACAGCTTTCATGGCCTCCTTTTTATCCATTCCCTGTGATAAATACATATCCATGTGCTCTTGTATGGTCATCTCTTCAAAAGCTGCTCGACTTTCCTCAATTACCTCTGCCTTTGACTTACCGGCTATTACAAGAACATACTCGCCTCTAGGCTCCTTTGTTTCGTAAATCGCTATGGCTCCTCCAAGGGTGGTCTTTTCCTTTTCCTCGTGCTTTTTAGTAAGCTCTCTACAAAGGGTAATACCTCTATCCTCTCCTAGCACCTGCGCTAATTCCTTAAGTGTAGCTTTCAAATGATGAGGCGCCTCGTAGATTATGATTGTTCTTGTCTCGTTCCTTGTCTCTTCCAGTACTCTACGACGTTCTTTTTTGTCTTTTGGAAGAAAAGCCTCAAAAGAAAAGCGCCTACAAGCCTGTCCAGACATTGTAACTGCAGTGATGCAGGCGGCAGGACCGGGTACAGAAGTGACTTCTATTTCATGGTCGTAACACATAGCCACCAACTCTTCACCTGGATCAGATATTCCAGGAGTTCCAGCATCTGTAACAACAGCTATGTTTTGCCCATCCTTTAGCTTAGAGATAAGAGCAACTGCCTTGTCCACCTTGTTAAACTCATGGTAGCTAGTCATCGGTGTATTTATTTCAAAATGATTTAATAGCTTTATTGTATTTCTAGTGTCTTCTGCTGCAATCAAGTCAACCTCTTTAAGGATTCGCACCGCTCTAAAAGTCATATCCTCAAGGTTTCCTATTGGAGTTGCAACAAGATAAAGTGTTCCTGACATCGTCACTCCTCATCAGTCGCTTACCCGCAGGGGGAAGGCTACTGCATTATCATTCCGTATATTTCGTATATCTCCTTCGTATACGCACCTGGAGCATCGTACACAATCAGCGGCTTTTCAACTGTAAGCTGTGGTCCACCGCCTTTTACTCCTTCTATCAAAACCATGTTTGGCTCTTTATCCACAAATGGATATACAAGTCTCATTCTCTTTGGCTCCAACTTGTACTGTCGCATAAGTGTGATGATTTCCACCAACCTAAATGGTCTATGAACAAAATAACATCTGCCCATTTGCTTTAAAAGAGCAGAAGTCTCTCTGACAACATCCTCCAAAGAGCATAGAAGCTCGTGCCTTGCAATTGCCTTGGCATCATTTGGATTTTTCAATCCGTGATGATTGGTCATGTAAGGCGGATTGCTTGTGACAACATTCATTGATGCTTTTCCAAATATCTTTGAAGCCTCCTTGATGTCACCTTCTATTATATCAATTTTATCCTGCAAATTATTAAGAATCACTGAGCGATTTGCCATCTCAGCGCTTTCACTTTGAATCTCGAGACCTGTGAAATGTTCCCCCTCAGTCTTTGCTTCTAAAAGAATTGGAAGAATCCCTGTACCAGTTCCCAAGTCAATGGCAACTTCTCCTTCCTTAACCTTTGCAAAGCTTGATAGCAAGACAGCATCCATGCCAAAACAAAATTTGTCAGGATGCTGAATTATTTTATATCCGTTTATTTGAAGGTCATCTACTCGCTCATCAGAACGCACAAGATTATCCATCAATCATTATCCTCCAATTCAGCCAACTCCTTGGCCTCCTCCTTAGATACCTGCACCTTTTTCTTGCGAGGCTTAAACTTAAGCTCTGTCGTAGGATAATCCTTAACTTCCTTAAGGTCACCCTCTTCGAAAAGTACTCTAACTGTCTGACGAAGAACGTTAACAGATTGAACTGTTCCCTTATATCCCTCAGGTGTAGTAACGGTATCATTGATACCTGGTAAACGACTGTTGAGATATTCGTATGTTTCCTGCTCGTTTTTGAGACAGCACATAAGTCTGCCGCAAAGACCAGAAATCTTGGTTGGGTTCAGAGATAAATTCTGCTCCTTTGCCATCTTAATTGACACAGGAACAAAATCTGCAAGATAGCTTTTACAACAAAGCTCTCTACCACAAATACCAATACCACCCATAAGCTTGGTCTCATCTCTGACACCAATCTGTCTAAGCTCGATACGTGTGTGGAATACTGCTGCAAGATCCTTTACAAGCTCACGGAAGTCGATACGTCCATCAGCTGTAAAATAAAAGATAAGCTTATTGTTATCAAAAGTGTACTCTGCACCAACAAGCTTCATCTCAAGCTCACGCTTCGCAATCTTTTCCTCGCATATTCTCATAGCATCCTTTTCTTTTTCAAGATTCTTGGCTGCCTTCTTGACGTCTTCCTCTGTGGCCTTTCTCATGATTTTCTTGATTGGGCCTGGAACCTCATCATCTGAGATTTCTTTATCAACTAATAAAACTGTTCCGATTTCTACTCCTCGAACTGTTTCAACAATAACCTGATCCTCACGCTTAAGCTCTACTCCGTCTGGATCAAAATAATATACCTTTCCGCCGCCTCTAAAGCGAACGCCGATAACCTTTATCATCTAGTATTCTCCTTGATTGCTTGTATTAAAAGCATAATCGTCAATTCAAAATTGACATTAGCGTTAAGTTTGGCCCTTGTATCAGTAATCCCATCAACTATACTGTTTAGGCCAAGATATGAGCAACGCTGAGCCTGCTCGTGTATATCATAGGAATCCTCTTTAAACAAAAGGAGTTCATCATTCAATGTCGCTTTATATAATAGCACATCTTTAAACCAAAGAGTTATTAAATCTAGGAATTGGTCCATAAATCCTTGAAATTTTTCAGATTCGTCCTCTTTTTTGTCTTTGTCATTTTCATCCTTTATGGATTTAACTTCCTCAGAAATCTGGAATTCATCCATCTTTGACGCCCTTTTACAAAGGGATAAAACCTTTGACTTAACCTCGTTAAAGCTTGTGTCTGTAGCCAAAGCTATAGCCTTTCCGATATTTCCCTGAGCAAAGGTTGCCACCATTTCGCTTTGATAATCAACTATTTCAAACTTAGTTTGCAAAAGCTTTTTGATGCTTTCGCTATCCACGGATTTCATTTGAATCAACACACATCTTGAAAGAATGGTCTGCAAGAATGCATTGTGATTTGCTGACAGCAGAATTATGATTGCATACTCAGGCGGCTCCTCAATTGTCTTTAAAATAGCGTTTTGCGCCTGGGGATTCATCCGCTCTGCTTCATCAACAATATAGATTTTATATTTAGAGCTGTATGGCTTTATATCAACATCGTTGACAATCTTTTCTCTTACCACATCAACGCCGATATTGCTCTTGCCCTCCTCCCGGGTGACATAAATAATATCTGGATTGTTGTGGCTAAGGGCCTGTATACAGGAATGACATTCTAGGCAAGCATCCTCACCTGGATTTTCACATTGAAGCATCATAGCAAATGCCTCTGCAAGCATCATCTTTCCTGAGCCCTTTTCACCGCTGAAAATATAGGCATGGCTATGATTTCCTGTTTTTATTGCATTTTTAAGAAGGCTTTTGGCATCCTCCTGACCTATAATCTCTGCAAAGCTCAATTTGCTTCTCCCAACTAGGTTATGATATCTAAAAGTAATCCTCTGATTTCATCAACCCTATTTAATATATTAATGTGGTCCATCTCATCTTGAACCAAAGCTGTGGCAAGCTCGTCCATCTTTTCATCAACAAGCTTTATCATTCCATAAACTCTGTGACGCCCACGTCTATCCAAAAAGTTCTCACGAGAAAACTTGTGAGATCTGTTGACCACCTCGTTTAAGAAATCCTTTACCAGTCCACGGTATCGCTTCATGTCGCGAATATCCATATGCTCTGACAAAAGCTTTCCCTGTGTGGTTATGTCATTCATAAGATTGGTGAGCTTCTCCTGGAGCTCGGCATCATCTACTGCTGCAGCCAAAGTGAATTTAAAGGAATCATCTACTGGAGCAGTTGTTTTAGGAGCCTCCGCCGGTTGAACCTGACCTACTTCATTTACTCTTATATCCATAAGCTTACCTACCGTTAATAAATGCAGCTATTCTGTCGGATGTGATTCTGCTGTCCTCGTCATTGTTAAAAACATTCTCGATTTCAGCTTCCCCTAGCTTTTCCTTTGAAAAATCTAGCTGATCCGCCAAGAATCTTCTGCACATTTCCTCGTACTTAGGGTTCTCTTGGGCACGCTCACGCTCAAGAGCTCTACTAAGTCGAATACCATCATCTACTTCTATATATATCGGACAAACCTTGTCCTTTCCAAAGTAATCACGGATTTTGACGAAGCTTTGAACTGTACCAATTATCAGGTAGTCGTTATTGTCTAAATCAACACCGCCATCATCCACAGTAAAATAAAACCATGGACCATGAACTGTATTGTATTCCCTTATCTCTACAACCTTTCCGGAAGCCAACAGCTTGTCCTTCTCCTCGATAGAAACAAAATTATATTCCTCTCCTGGCTTTTCATGACTTCGGATTGGCCTTGTTGTATATGAAACAATAGTCTTAAGTCTTATGTCTTCCCTCTCAAGCAAAAGCTTGAAAATTGTGTCTTTCCCTGATGAGCTTTTGCCCATTATGCAATAAATACTACCCATATTTTCCTCTTTATTTAGTCTACCTTTACCTAAAGTATAATTCACTACAGGCTAATTGACAACGGAGATAAATCCGTTATTTATGCCTGTTACATGTATTTTGTAATCTAGCGCTTTTTGTACTAATTCTAAAGCCTCACTTGTTATTTCTTCCCCTGGCACTATCACCGGCGCCCCCGGAGGATATAGACAAACCATTGATGCCGAAACCATTCCCTGTGAATTGGAAAGCTTTACTTTCTTTTCAGATTTGGCTTTAGCCTGATACATCTCCATTGCTTTTACCGGCGCGATAGCAATATCCGGCACATTTATTTGACCGCTTTCTATCTGTTCATCTATTTCTTGTAATGCTTTAGCAAGTCTTTTAAAGCCTTCTCTTGTATCAAAAATAGATGTCATAGCAATCACATAAGAAAAGCTAGAAAGCTCTGTTTCTATTTGGTATTTTTCTCGCAAAATTTTTGCAAGCTCAACCCCAGTAATATTGGTCTTACTCGTTGATATTATAATCTTTCCTGGGTCCTTTATATTACTGCTTTCATTAATGATTTTTATATGGCTTAATTCTCCACATTTTTTATAAAAACCATTTAAGTTTTCCACATATTTTTCAAAGTAATCCCCGCTATCTTCTAGCATATCAATACACTGACTTATTGAGTACATAAGTACGTAGCTTGGGGAACTTGTTTCAAATATATCCAAGGCTTCCCGAAGCCTTGTTTTGTTTACATCCTCTCCACTAAGGTGCATTGCAGCAGTCTGGGTAAGAGCTGGCAAGGTCTTGTGGAGACTTTGAATCACTATATCAGCATGTCCTACTGCAGATTCTTTAAAATCATTATGAAATCCTAGATGTGCTCCATGAGCCTGGTCCACAATTAAAATGATTTTATTGTCGTGGCAATAATCTGCTATCTCCTTGATTTTGCAGTGATATCCCTCGTAAGTAGGGCTTGTAATAACTATAGCCTTGGGTTTGTCGTTATTTTCTACTGCATCTATAATTTGATTTAAAGTTACGGCTTCAAATATTCCATCGCAATTTAACGTTGGATAGATATAACCAACTCTTAAATGCCTTAGAGTAACCCCATTGTATACGCTCTTGTGGGAATTCCGCTGAATTAGTATCAAATCCTCTTCTTCACAGCTAGCATAAATAGCTGAAAGGTTTCCAACCGTAGACCCTCCAACCAAAAAATAACTTTCCTCTGCTCCGTAAAGTTTTGCCATTCGCTTTTGGTCTTCAGCAATAACAGACTCTGGGTCATGTAAATCGTCCACTCCATCTACCTCTGTCATATCTATTTGATATTCCCCCGGTAGCTGTCGCTTGTGTCCAGGCATATGAAATGGATACATATTTGATTTTGAATATTTATCTAAGGTATTCTTTATACTCATTTTCTTTTTTGCTTTTTATTTAATCAATTTATATAATATATCTAACCTTACTGACACTTAGGAGGATTTATGGACAGAACATTGGTTATCCTTTGCGGCGGAGACAGTTCTCGCATGGGCACAAAAAAGGAACTTTTACCATTCGAAGACAAGACTATGGTTGAATACATCTACGATAAATTCAGCCCTTATTTTGATAAAGTCTATCTTTCTGTCAATGAAAGAGGTGATTTAGCTCAGTTAGGTCTCGATGCACAAGAGCTTCCTGATATCTACCGTAACGCCGGCCCTATAGGTGCCATCCTCTCATGTCTTACTATGATTTCTGGTGACAGGGCATTTTTTATGTCAGTTGATACCCCATTTATGGATCCTAATATCGCAGTTTACCTTTACGATAGGTCTTACAACTACGATATCACCACTTATAATTTCCCTGAAGAATATGCTGATACCATCTGCGGTGTGTTCCACAAGCGTTGTATCGGTCCTATCTTCAAAAGCGTTGTCTTTAAAAAGGATATCCGAAATTATATTCCGGAAAAATGTGAAACTTATCAGCTTGATGTAGATGTTATTGATAAGCTTTCTCCTGTGGCTATGGAGCAACAGTTCTACAAGGTTAATGACAGACAGTCATACTATTACGCAGTATTTTCTATCCTTAAGCACAACTTTACTTGTTAGCTATTAATCTAAGAATCGCTTAAGCTGCGGCATCCAATCTCCTAGGAAAATAACTTTATCTTCCATGGCTTTCCAGATTGGCTTCAAGAAATTAATAATGCAATCATTTACGTCTGACCACTGTGGCTCAGACTTTTTCTTTTTCCTAAGCTCTACCTTCCACTTTCGTTTCATGTAGGTGTAGTCTCTGTAAGCTAGAAGCATATCAATTCTTGTAGAATCTATCTTAATTCCCTTTTCAACTAGCATTTCTTCTAATCTCTCCTTTACCTTTCGTCCATTGATTGGATTAGAAGTGAGAATCTCGTATGCAAAGAGATAATGGTCCATATCGTTGATTAGCTCAAGCTTTTCAATTATCTCTACAAGATGTTTACTAAGCTCCTCCTCCTTTGGATTGGTTAAAACTATTACAGACCTATTCTCGTAAGCTGTAAGCTTAAGCTCCATCTTGTCTGGCTCGTGTGCTGTACGATGTTTGTTAAAGTGAAGCTGTAAAGGAATGTACATTTCATCCACAGTTACCTGTAAATAAAGAATGTTTTCCTCAACCGAGCCATTAACAACAAATGCCTCTATAGCTGCCTTTGCCATAATGTCCTTTAAAATGTCACGCATATAAAGTACAGCCATTTTGTCATCCAAATCTCTGACATACTCAAAGTAGATATTATTTATACAAAGGTCCTTATAAACCTCGGGTCTAAAATCAGTAGCATTACAAAGATAAAGTTCGTTACAATACCTTCCATCTGCTATCAGTTCAATCACTATCTCAGCAACTGCTGCAGAAAGAAGATTTTTAAAAGGAATATTAAGTTCTTCAGCCTTTTCCTTAATCTTGAATCTATTAATCATTACAGCCACACACCTACCATGTTTTGAACTTTCTTAAGCACCTTGCGCTGCTTAGCGTATTCCATAAGCTTCGCCACATCCTTCTTTTCATCCATGATGTAGCCCCAAACTCCTTTTTTGAAATCCTCTCTATCCATCTTTTCCTGATACTTTAAGACATCACAGATTAGTCTTTCCTTGGTATATATTTTCATTTTGCCTCCAGCAAAACTTATCTCTTCTACACCAAGCTCCATAACTTCTGGCTCTGCATAATATGGCTCAACTATTGGATAATCTATGTTGAATCTTGATTTGCTTGTATTCTTATTAATGGCCACGCTCCACTTATATGGTCTGTCCTTGAGATAGCCATACAAATAAAGTGCCGACTCCATGGTAAGAATACCATCTTCGCCAAAGAGCTTTAGTATCCACTGATCCTCTGTGCATTCAAAATACTTAGTTGTGTAGTAACCACTCTTAACTCTAATTAAATATCCTTCCTCAACAAAGGCAAGGACTCTTCTATAGTCCACTCCAAGAGCCTCAATTTCGCTAGTCTTTACAAGACCTCCGTTCTTTTCAACTAAGTCGTTGATTTGCTCCAATTGATATTGCTTTTTTTCGTCTCTTGATAATAGCATTTCTTCCACTCCTATTCTTATGGCGAGGTAATTATATACTATTATCCCATTAGCCTGCTGCACTGTCAAACTTTTAGACTGTTTTGTTGCTATTTTTCTTTCTTTTGATTTTTGTCTTTATATATGTCTATTTTTGTCTTATAATATAAATATACCAATAAATTTTGTCTTTTAAGGGGGATTTATGTCGGAAAACACTATTAACCTTAGAAAAAACCCTTCTCGCAAAGAATGTGAGAATGTAATCAAGAAAATTCTTATGACCGAAGTTTTAGAGCGCGGCACCAACAGGCACTTTAAAACTGCTGCAGACTTCATGAAGTATTTCCAGTCACTCTATCCTGCCAGCGACAGTCTTACCAAGCAGGTGCAGCGTGCAGTTAAGGCTCTTGGCATGCCAAAGGATGAACATGGCTATTTTATAATCAATAAAACTGAGTCTCAACTTAACCAGGACAAGGAAATTGCATTTCTCATGGAAAAGACCAATGCTTCTTTAGTTCCTTTTGAAGGATACGAGACTATGTTTCTTAAATGTGATGGTCAATATAAGGATTATCTCTTTCAATTATTATCTGAATCAGATACCTTTGAAGATAAGGTTATAACTATGATTAACTCTTCAAAAGGCATTATATTGTTTACAAACAATAAACATCAGCTTGAAATGCTGGTAAATAGTCTGATAAATAATTAAATCGTATATTAGCTATGTATAATTTGTTTGCGGTCTATAAAAAATACAAAAGACAGCTTATATAAAATAGGCTGTCTTTTTATTTTAAATTTTGTCGATATTTTTAATTTTACGACATTTCTTGTCGTTTTTTCTTTAGTTTATTCTCACTATTAAAAATTTGGACTAAGAATCGCTGCTATTTTATTTATCTGCGTCGCTTTCTTCTTCGCCCATTATCTCTAATGATTGTCATGTTAGTCTTCCTTGGTTTACGCCGTTTTCCACTAAGTAACCTATGCTTAAACAATAGTATCGCGCTAGACTTACTTCTAATATACATTACAAGTGCGAATACTGCTGCAATTATTAATATAATCAATCCAATCTTTGGATAGTCAACTTGTAGGTAGTTCTTTCCGCTTCCACCCTTTTCTTTAGGGATGTTATCAAATGGATAACTTTCAACCTCAGCGTTTGTAAATACAAGATTAGCATTTCCAACTGGTCTATCGGCGTAAGTGTACTGTAGTTGACCAACAACTGATTTATTATCCGAATCTGAGTATGGCACGACTGAAGATTTTACATCTAAAATACTTGCTGTCTTTGGAATTACGATTAGTCCCTTGCCATCTACCTTAATAAGCTCACTGTTTTCACTAAGCTTTCCTGTTATTTTGGTATCCTCCTCTGCAATTGAAGCAAAATCAGATACGTTATAAGTGATAAAGTTGTCAAAGCAGTATTCAAATAGATTGGTTGTATCTAAATATTGATTCTTAACATCATCTCTCATTACAACGCATACTAAAGTCATACCATTCTTTTTAGCGTATGTAACAAGTGTAGCTCCAGCAACAACTGTATAACCTGTCTTTCCACCCAAACAGTATTCGTACAGATACTGATTGGTCTTATAATAATGTAGCATACAATGGTGATTGTTTAGTGGTGTTGGGTCAGGATGCTTGTTTGTAGGTGGAATTGTGTAATTCTTGGTGCCTACAATCTCTGCAAACTTTGGAATCTTGTAAGCTGCCCTAGCAATCAAAGCCATATCATGAGCACTAGTATAATGGTCGTCATCAGGCAAACCATTTGTATTATTAAAATGTGTATGCGTACATCCTAATTCCTTCGCTCTTTTATTCATCATCTTCGCAAAAGAAGGAACATCTCCTGCAACGTGCTCTCCTAATGCATGAGCACATTCGTTGGCAGACTCAAGCATCATACCATATAAGGTCTGCTCTACAGTCATTTCCTCTTTAACATCTCTTGCAATACTAGATGATCCAAGCTCTGTACCATAAACAGCTTCTGGAGAAAAGACAACTGTCTCATCAAGCTGACAGTTTTCAAGAACTATAAGAGCTGTCATTATCTTGGTAATACTAGCAGGGAAATGCTCGGTATCCATATTCTTTGAGTATAGTATGGTCCCTGTCTCTACCTCCATAACTACAGCAGAATCTGCAACAACGTCTACACTGTTTGGCCAATAATCCGCTGCTTTAGCCACCTTTGAATTTTCAATTAAAGTCCCAATAATCAACGCAAAGCTCAAAATCTTTGCTACAAGTCTCTTTTTTCTCATTTCACTCTTCCTTTTTATCCTACTAGTATAACTTTACTTTTCGCCCCTTCGCAAGACTTATCTTTTGTTTTTAAGAAAAATCATGTATTATAATCCTGTTAGTTTTTTGGAGGTATCTATGAGATTGCGAAATATACCTGGAGCTGACCAGGTTGTTGAAAACAGCGATTACTGCATTAACAACCCTTCCAAGTATAAGGGAAACTTTACGTCTGAAATATTTAATAATGACAATCCGCTTTATATTGAAATTGGAATGGGGAAAGGACAGTTTATTACTACACTTGCAAAGCAAAATCCCAACATCAACTATATAGGAATCGAGCGATACACTTCTGTCTTGCTTCGTGCAATTCAAAAGGTCCAGGATGAGGAAATTCCAAACCTTAAGTTTATCTGCTTTGATGCTGCGAATATTCTCGATGTTTTTGCTTGCAAAGAGGTTGATAGAATTTATCTTAACTTTAGCGACCCATGGCCAAAGGATAGGCATAGCAAGCGTCGCCTTACTTCTACCACCTTCCTCAACAGATACAATTCTATTCTTACAAAGGAAGGTCATATTGAATTTAAAACAGATAATAGAGATTTGTTTGATTTTAGCGTAGAAGAAATTGATAATCACCCTCTTTGGCACATAGATGAAATTACCTACGATTTACATAACGATTCTACAATGAATGCCGGTAATGTAATGACTGAGTACGAAGAGAAATTCTCTTCAAAAGGTAATCCAATTTACAAGTTAATTGCAAGCAGGTAATGCGAAAGGAGAGTAATGTTATGAGTAAAAATGAATTAAAAAAATCGGCGCTGATAGTTCTATCTATCCATATAGCTTTTATTCTATACGCATTTCTTCCCATCTTTAAACCTTTAAAAGATATTAGTCCTCTATATGGAATGAAACTTAATATTGTTTATCAGCTAATTTTAATTATTGCCATAGTTGTTACTTTGAAAGGTTATCTTGCAGAATCATGGAAAAATTTATTAAGCCGTGGTCTCTGGAAAAATATCAAGGCCATTATTCTTGGCATATTAATAATTATTGCTTTATTGTATGCATGGCGTTTTATAGACTATTTCCTTACAGGCTTTAGATATGATATTAACGGTGCAAATCAAGATGCAGTTGAGGGAATGGCAACAAGCTTTTCTTTACCTTTTTTATTATTATCTATTTTTGGTGGCCCTTTTACTGAAGAATGTATTTACAGAGGAATTGTATATCATTTATTCCAAAAGATAAATACTTTCATGGCAGTCATCATGTCATCAGCTTTATTTGCTGGAATTCACATTATATCTACTATTGGTACTCCTGATTTTAAACCTTTACCTATGCTTTTATTATTTATGAATTATTTTATGGGGGGCTTAGGATTTTCACTTATCTATTGTAAATATAAAAATATTTGGTTAAACATAATTATTCATGCCCTATGGAATGGAGTCATGGCAGGATTAATGATTATATTTGGATAATGATAATATGAAAAAAAGCAAATCCGATTGGATTTGCTTTTTTAGTGCGCGATCAGGGGTTCGAACCCTGGACACCCTGATTAAGAGTCAGGTGCTCTGCCAGCTGAGCTAATCGCGCTTATTTACTTGTCTGTTTGCCTCAGCAACGAATATAAGTATATAGCCTCATTACCATTTTTGCAAGCCTTTTTTTTAATTTTTTTCGATTTTTTTGAAGTTTTTTTCATGGAGATTTCTGAATAATCTCGCAGCTTGATTTTTGGGATTCTTTAGTCAGTAGATATAATAATACCTGCCTCGTTATGAGACAGGTACTAGTTTTAAATGTTAGCAAAGAGCTTTTCAATCTCTTCTGCACTCATTACTCTGTTAGGATCTGTTAAATCAACTCCTACATCAGGAATTACTATATCACCCGGTTTTTCTTCACTTTCAGCTGCCGGTGCTGGTTCTTCTGCAGCCGCCTCGGCCGTTGCCTCTTCTGTAGCAGCTTCTTCTATTGGAAGTTCACCCTCTTCTACTGGTTCTTCACCAGGTATTTCTCCTATTTCTTCAAGAAGTGCATCCAAATCCACTCCTAAATCTACGATTCCAGAATCTCCAGAATCACCTTCGGATGCTGGCTCCTCTGCCACAGGTTCTGCCGCATCAGCAGTTTCCTCAACTGGCGCCTCCTCTTCCATTTCTGGAACAAGTGAATCTATATCAAGTTCTGCTTCCTGACCTGCCTCTTCAACTACAGGCTCCTCAGTCAATGAATCTAAGTCTAATCCTACTTCATCTGCAGCTCCTGTTGCTACCATTTCTTCTACAGTGGCCTCAACTGCTGGCTCTTCTACTATTGCATCTAAATCAAGTCCTAAATCCTCAACTGCCTCTTCTGCTGCTGGCTCCTCTGCTACTGTATCTAAGTCTATTCCTATTTCATCTTCTGCATCTGTTGCCATCATATCTTCAGCTGCAGGGGCCTCAACTGCTGGTTCTTCTACTATTGCATCTAAATTAAGTCCTAGGTCTTCCACTGCTTCTGCTGCTGGCTCCTCGGCTACTGCATCCACATCTAGTCCTATTTCTTCTGCCACTGGAACCTCTACTGATGGCTCTGTGGCTATATTAGGAACTTCTACATTTGATGGCTGCTCTACAACAGGACTAACTGGCTGTGCTGCCATAACAGGAACACCACTTTGTATTCTTCCTTCAATATTTAAAAGCTGCGATGTCAAAGCTTCAATCTTTTGCTGAATATCATTGTTGGTCTCTTTAAGCATTGACTGCTGCTTTTCCATCATCTCGTTGTTATTTGTATCAAGCTTTTCTTGAATTGATACAAGCTGATTTATCAGCTCATCATTTGAATTCATCAAAGCATCTGTATTTTCTTTGCTTCGAGATATTGTTACCTTAGCAACTGCCTTTTGAGCATTAATTATATCTTCTGCTGGAAGGGCACTGTTTTCTTCGATTGCACGAAGTCTTTGCTCCATTTCATCAAAGCTCTTTTTAATGACGAGATACGATGCCTTTTGAGCATTATATATTTCCTCATACTTTTGCTCTTCTGTCTCTTTTGTTTTTAAAGAGATGTCCATAAGCGCACTAATCAAGAAAAATAGTGCTACAATCATCAACAATGTTCCAATGGCCAAAGCCATAAAATTGCTCTTAAAGTTTATCATTACATAAAGTTCTATGATAATGAGCACAGCTAAGGCTATACTTGCTAAAATGATTTGTACTTTGTCCTTGGCAATTTCTCTTTGATTTCTCTTTCCGTTCTCGTCCATGTGGCCCCCTAGTTTAATTTTTTCCAAATAGAGATACCATATCCAGCGCAAATGTAACTGGATACAGCTGTACCATAACTGAATCTACAATTGTCCCTATTTTGAGATCAAAAGTAATCTTAACAAAATCTTTATCTGGAGAATCAAATAATCTTTCGAATATCTTTACGCTCTCCACATCTATGTTATCGGTTTTTGGTGGCGAAATATCAACCAATCTGTTCAATAATTGCGACATTGAACTTGCTGCGCTACCCATCATCTGATTCATTGCTTCTGAAACAGCTGATAATTGTATTTCACTTATTTCACCTTCTGTCACTACGCCAGCGCCGCCCATCATAAGGTCAGCTATTATTTTAACGTCATTTTCCTTTAGTATTAATACATTGCTGCCGGATAACCCTTTTACATAATTTATAGAAACCAACACGCAAACATCATGGTAATCATCAAGGGATTCGCTTCTTCTAATTAATTCAACCTTTGGTGTTGTAATATCAACCTTCAAATTATTTAAAAGAGCACTAAGGGAAGTTGCTGAAGAACCCATACTTATATTTGCAATCTCACCTAGTGTATCTTGCTGATCGCTAGTTAAATTCAAATCTGCCATACATCTTCTTCCTCCTCCTTATATTTTCCCCCTTTATATAAATAGATATGATTGCACTTTAATTCTACTTAGTGTTAATTATACCTCATTTATTTTTAATAGACTACTTATAGTCATAAAAGTATTTTACTCTAATATTGCGAAATTTGTGTGGTTTTAAAGGCTTTTTTGCATAAAAAAAGAGAAATGCGACTAATTCGCATTTCCCAACGTTCCCAATGTGATTCGAACACACGACCTTCCGCTTAGGAGGCGGACGCTCTATCCAGCTGAGCTACGGGAACACAATATTTTTTAACAACTATTAGATTCTAATCTAACAGCTAGGAAAAATCAACAGTTCCCTGTAACCAAATTGATCCTTTGAAGCGTCTGCCAACAGCTGGCTCACCAAGTAGGTTCTTTTTATTAATGCATACTTCTAGTACAACATCGTTGCTTTCAATAACCATAAGGTAAAGTTCTTCCATGGTAAGGTGATTAACAACAGATTTTACATCCATAATCTCACCTAAGATATCGTACTTATCATTTTCTATGCCATAAGGCATAAAATAACTTGTAACCACACTTAAAATATCTTCCCTGGCTACTCTTCTAGAAATACGCTGGTACAAATCAATTTCATCCATTGTAAGGCTTTCAAGAGCTTCTTCATTTCCTTCTCTTGCCTGCTCTACAAGCTGAATTCTCTTTTGATTGTTAAGCTTTTCCTTTATACGACTCTTTTCATTGTCATACAAAGGTAAAATTACTTTTCCATCTAACGAAAGTGCTGCAAGCTTAATGTCTCTATCTCCACTCTTGCCTGCCATAATATTCTGACGAAGAAACTCACCCATGTTCTGCAACTGGAATATTAAATTAACACCCAGCCTTAGTTCATCGCACATAACAAGATAATTTTCTTTGTCGCTTTGCTTCACAACATCTACATCGTTATTAATAGAAAGTGATTCTCCAAAAAATGTAGGATAACAATAATCCAACTGGAATACATCATTTTCATCATATATTCCTCTAAGAACTAATCCTACATTATCAGCAACCATGTATCTAAGTTCAACAAACTGATTACCTTCAAAATCCAAAGCTGACTCTTGATAATCAGGACGTTGAACTATTTCT
Organism: Pseudobutyrivibrio sp.; assembly: GCA_024697025.1. Classification (GTDB taxonomy): domain Bacteria; phylum Bacillota; class Clostridia; order Lachnospirales; family Lachnospiraceae; genus Pseudobutyrivibrio. The sequence continues at coordinate 10,112 of JAILGH010000031.1, read as the reverse complement.
TCTAATAAACCTTCAAATGCCTTTTTATTAAGTTTGCTAAATCCAATTGCTGGCAAATATTGATGCATACTTTACATTCCACCTAATGCCTGTTCTAAGGCTTGTTCTTCTTCCTCTGCGAGCTGAATTATAGAATTTCCATCTATAATCTCTTTAACATAAGTATAACATCCTTCTCTAGAATGCATAGCATTAATTATAAAGCCAGAGTTTTTTTCATTTAACATACAAAGAGAAAAGCTAAGCTTTCCACCCATTTCATTGAACGCATCGTACTTAACAAGTCCAATTTTCTGGAAACAATCCTTCATGTTCTTGAAAATTGTATCGATGTTTCTCTCATTACTAGCATTTGCTTCGATAAGCTCATCCACCTGCTCTAATCTATAAACAAGTGTATCCTCTAATGACTTAGCGTCGTTGCCCTGCATAAATATCTTGTATCTTTTCTTAAGCTTTGACATCTGAGCGATGAAAACTATTAAAAATATAGCCATAATCAGTACTGCAGCTGCTAGTCCTATTACGATGTAATCTGTACTAATTCCTGTGTATTGTTCTATCATTGTTATTCTCCTGCAAACAAATGTTCTATTTTATATTTTCTAGTAATTCTACGATTCTGTTAAGCTCATCCTGAGAATAGTACTCAATCTCAACTTTTCCAGATTTGTTATCCTTGGCATTGATAAATACCTTGGTTCCAAGAATGCCTTTAAGCTTTTCTTGTGTATCCTGGTAAACTGCAACAAGCTGAGGATCAAGCTCCGCTGACTTTGACTTCTTATCTGACTTCTTATCACTTAAGAGCTTTTTAACTTCTCGCTCAACATCACGAACAGACATCTTTTCATCAAAAGCTTTCTCAGCAAACTCATACTGCTTATCATTATCTGTAATTGAAAGCATCGCTCTTGCATGACCAGTTGTTAACTTATCATCAACAATCATATCCTGAACACGCTTATCAAGTTTTAATAATCTAAGAGCATTTGTAATTGTAGTTCTGCTTTTTGAAACTCGTTCAGCAACCTCATCTTGCTTTAACTTAAACTCATCAATTAGTCTAGCAAAAGCCATTGCTTCTTCGATAGGGTTTAACTGCTCACGCTGAATATTATCAATGAGCGAAATTTCAACGAACTCCTGCTCGCTAAGATTCATTATTATAACAGGAACCTTTTTGAAGCCAGCAATTCTAGCTGCTCTCCATCTACGCTCACCACCGATAATCTCATAATACTTTCCTCTATCTTGAACAATAAGAGGATTGATGATTCCGTGGAGTTTAATATTTTCAGCTAAATCCTGAAGCTTATCTTCATCAAAATTCTTTCTAGGCTGAAGCTTATTAGGCTCAACCTTATTAATATCTACTTCAACTGGAGCGCCGTGCTGTTCTGGATTAACTGCAACAACACCCTCATTCTTATTAACAATAAGGGAATCTAATCCCTTACCTAAACCTCCCTTTTTTGCTGCCATAATTATATATCCTTTCTTCCAATAATTTCTTTTGCCAAGTTGCGATAACTCTCAGCACCAGTAGACTTTGGATCATATAGATTGATTGGAAGCCCATGGGATGGAGCCTCTGCAAGTCTAACATTTCTTGGTATGATTGTCTGATAAACTGTAGCATTAAGATTATTCTTTACAGTATCAACTACATCAGAAGAAAGATTTGTTCTAGCATCATACATAGTAAATACTACGCCATCAATCTGAAGCTTTGAATTAAGTCTCTGCTGAACAAGATCAATTGTATGAATCAACTGGCTAATACCTTCAAGTGCGTAGTACTCACACTGAATTGGAACAAGTACTGAATCAGCAGTTGTCATAGCATTGATAGTTAACATATTAAGTGAAGGAGGACAATCAATAATAACGTAATCAAAATCATCCTTTATATAATCAACAGCGTTTCGTAAGATATATTCTTTTTCGTTAATACCAAGAAGTTCTATCTCGGCACCAGCTAAATCAACATTAGAAGGTATGATTGTAAGGTTAGGAATATTCTCTACCTTATACATACACTCCTTGATACTACACTGATCAAGTACCAAATCATAAACAGTATTCTCACATTCTTCCTTGTCTAAACCAAGTCCGCTTGTTGCATTTCCCTGTGGATCAGTGTCAATTACAAGTACTTTCTTACCTGCTTCTGCTAAACAAGCTGAAAGGTTAATACTTGTTGTTGTTTTTCCTACTCCACCTTTTTGGTTTGCGATTGCGATTACTCTTTTCATCTATCGTGCTCCCTTAATTTAATTTTGTCATTCTGTCACATTATATCATTGTAAAATACTCAATTCTACTGAGAATATCTGTTTGAATTTGATAATTTTCTTGGATATTCTACTATATATAGATATAAGTATTTATATATATAATGTTTCACGTGAAACATTTTTAATTCAATATAGCAACATATAGGAGTTGAATTAAAAATCAAAACACTATATTTTGTGTTTACCATATATAAATACATAAAATTTCTATAAAATGTTTCACGTGAAACATTCCTAGATATAGATTATTAATCTTGTTTAAGACTAGAAATTAAATTTTCCAAATCAAGCTGTGCCTTATAAGGATCAAGCAAAATCTTCTTTTTTATATCTGAAAGTCTATCAATTAAAGATAAATCTACATCTTTAGAATCATTATTATCATTACTATTAACAACTGATTTTTCAATAGAAGGCTTATTAATTACAACAGTATTAGTTATTAAAGCATTCAATTCAACTAGTCGTCCATCATAAAACTTCATCTGTTGAGATTTAATATCCATTTGAGAATTTAAATCTTTAAGAATTTCACGGATTTCAGCTGCTTTTTCTTTATTTTTTGCATTAATATCTCTAGGAGTAAACTCTACAAAATATGAATCATTGGAATCCTCAAGCAATTTAAGAAACTTAGTTTCTTCTTTAATCTTAGTTTCCAATAAATCCATATCTTCTTTTAGCTGAATCTTTCCAGAAATAAGTTCTTCCTGATATTTTTTAAGGAAGTCGTTGATCATAAACTAATCCCCCACATACAAATAATCAAGTCAATTATATCAAAGTGCAAGTTTAAAAAATACAAATACTAAAAAGTTTCACATGAAACTATTAGCTAAGAGGTTCTTTGCTAGGAGTTCCAGCCTTTCTAGGATAAGCTTTAGGTGTATTTTTTTCTTTATCAATGATAATAAAAGAGCGTTTAATGTCAGTATCTGGCAAAGTAAAGAATACAGGTTTATTAATCTTGCCACCTAATTTCTTAATAGCGGAACCTGATTCACTAATTTCTTTATCAATATCACCAGATTTAAAACTAATAAACTTTCCACCAACTGCTACAAGAGGAAGACAATACTCCGATAAAGTTGAGATATTAGCTACTGCTCTACTTACAACTAAATCAAACTGTTCTCTATAAAGCTTATTTCTACCAGCTTCTTCAGCTCTTGCATGAATCAAAGAAACATTAGTAAGACCAAGCTTAGCTACAACCTCTTCCAAAAATTTAACCCTTTTATTCAAGGAATCAATAAGAGTAAATTGAATATTAGGATAGGCAATTGCCATAGGTATTCCTGGAAAGCCTGCACCAGTACCAAGGTCGCAAATCGATTTCACATTATCAGGTAATACAGTGCAGATAGATAAACTATCAACAAAATGTTTTAACTGTACTTCATTAAACTCAGTAATAGCAGTAAGGTTCATAACCTTATTCTTCTCTACTAATAAATCATAGAACAAATCAAGCTGGTCTATCTGATCAACAGACAAAGAAAACTTCCAGCTAGATAAGGTAGTATTTAAGTAGGTATAATCTCTATCCATATTAACCCCTATTCTTTACTCTTACTTTTATATGTCTCAAGATAAACTAATAAAACTGAAATATCAGCTGGACTAACTCCAGATATTCTAGATGCCTGTCCAATGTTAGCTGGGCGTAATTTGCTTAGCTTTTGCACTGCTTCAATACGTAAACTAGAAACATCCTCATAATTAATTTCTTGTGGCAAAACTTTAGATTCAAGTTTTTTAAATTGTGCAACCTGTTTTGCCTGTCTTGTAAGATAACCCTCATACTTAATGTAGATATTTACTTCCTCTCTAACTTCATCAGAAAGCTCTGGTCTATCTGGATCAATCGGAGCAAGCTTATCATAATCAAGCTCTGGTCGTCTAATTAAATCTACCAACTTAATTCCATTTGAAAGAGGAATACTTCCATATGATTCAAGAAGAGCTTGAACTTCTTTTCTAGCTCCAACATTAATTTCTTTAACACGAGCTACCTCTTCTTCAATTAAACGCTCCTTCTCAACAACATGTTCATAGCGTTCTTTCGGTAAAAGACCAACCTCGTATCCAATTTTAGAGAGGCGAATATCTGCATTATCCTGCCTAAGTAAAAGTCTGTACTCTGCTCTTGAAGTCATCATACGATAAGGCTCTTTAGTTTCCTTTGTAACCAAATCATCTATAAGAACTCCTATGTAAGAATTACTTCTATCAAGAATCATTGGCTCTTTATTGAGAAGTTTAAGAGCAGCATTAATACCTGCAACAAGTCCCTGAGCAGCAGCTTCTTCATAACCACTACTTCCATTAAACTGACCAGCAGCAAAAAGACCATCAATATTTTTAAACTCTAATGAAGCCTTAAGCTGAGTTGCATTAATACAATCATACTCAATGGCATAAGCATTACGAACAATCTTACAATTTTCAAGACCTGGAACAGTATGGTACATAGCATACTGAACGTCCTCTGGCATTGAAGAACTCATGCCACCAATATACATTTCATTAGTGTTTAAGCCTTCTGGCTCAACAAAAAGTTGATGTCTGTTTTTATCAGAAAATCTTACAACCTTATCTTCGATACTAGGACAATATCTTGGACCAGTACCTTCTATTACACCAGAATACATTGGTGACCTATCAAGATTTGCTCTAATAATCTCATGAGTCTTTTCGTTAGTATAAGTAAGATAACATGGAACCTGGTCAATCTGAACATCCTTAGGATTAGTACTAAAAGAAAAAGGAACAACAGGATTGTCTCCAAGCTGTATTTCCATCTTTGAATAATCGATAGAACGACTATCAACTCTTGCCGGAGTGCCAGTTTTAAAGCGGTTCATTTCTACATTATTATCAAGTAATGACTGTGTTAGATGGTTAGCAGCCTTTAAACCATTAGGACCAGTATGTTCAATAACATCTCCATAAAGACATCTAGCTCTAAGGTAAGTTCCTGTACAAATAACTGCAGCCCTACAATGATAAGTAGCACCTGAAAGAGTCTTTACACCAACAACTTTATTATCTTCAATTAAAAGTTCAGTAACCTCAGCCTGTCTTAAAGTAAGATTATCAGTATCCTGCATTGTCTTTCTCATTCGAAGGGAATAAGCAGACTTATCCGCTTGAGCTCTAAGAGAATGAACAGCAGGACCCTTTGAAGAATTAAGCATCTTGGATTGGATAAATGTATGATCAATATTAATACCCATCTGTCCGCCAAGAGCATCAAGTTCACGAACTAAATGTCCTTTTGAACTTCCTCCAATATTTGGATTACATGGCATAAGAGCAACTGAATCCATACTTACAGTAAAACAAATTGTATTTAATCCCATGCGAGCTGCTGCAAGAGCTGCTTCACATCCAGCATGACCTGCACCAATGACTACAACATCATAGGATTCTTCAACTACAGACATATCTATATCTCCTTAAAAAATAAAAAGGATAAACTGCCATTTAACATTGCCTTTGGCAAAAAGGCAGTTTTAAAATAATTCGATTCATACATTACATGTATGAATCGAATTATTTACCCATACAAAACTCACTAAATATTTTATTAGCTAAATCATCTTCAATGGTTTCGCCTGTAATTTCACCGAGGAAATTATAAGTATCCATCAAATCAATTGAAAAGAAATCTTCAGGCATCATATTGTCAATAGAAACTAAAACATTAGACAAACTATTTTTAGCATTTGAAAGACAACTAGCCTGACGAGAATTTGTAATGTATAAAGTATCATCAGTTTTGACTATTCCTTTAAAGAACATGTCAGTTATTGTAGACTCAAGTGTCTTTAAACCATCAAGACTGACTGAAGAGAAAGAAATAACGTGTTTGCCATATTTATTACATATATCTTCCTCTTTAATAACTGATACGAGGTCAGATTTATTAAGCAAAATAATGACTTTTTTATCCTTAATCTTATCTATAATAAACTCATCATTCTCATCTAAAGGCCTAGATGAATCTACAACAAATAAAATTAAATCAGCATCATCAATAGAATCTATTGCTTTATCTACACCAATCTTTTCTACTACATCATCAGTCTCACGAATACCTGCTGTATCAATAATATTTAACGAAACACCATTTATAGTAATCTGCTCCTCCAAAGTATCGCGAGTGGTACCAGGAATATCTGTAACAATAGCACGCTCTCTTCGAGATAAAGTATTTAAAAGAGAAGATTTACCAGCATTTGGTTTTCCTAAAATAAGAGTGTTAATTCCTTCTTTTAAAATATGACCAGAATTAAAAGAATCAATTAAGTCACTGATAATAGAAATCATAGATTTAACTTTACCCTGAAGCTCAGCAGGATAATTAGTTAAATCAAAATGCTCAGGGTCATCTAAAGCAGCCTCAATGAAAGCAGTCTCATATAAAATCTTATCACGTAAATCAACGATAATTTTATTTAAAGAACCAGAAAGCTGCTTAATTGAATTTTTCATAGCAAGCTCAGAACTAGATGAAATTAAATCCATAATAGATTCAGCTTCTGATAAATCAATACGTCCATTTAAGAAAGCTCGTTTAGTGAACTCACCTGGCTCCGCAATTCGAGCACCATTTTTAATTAACAAAGAAAGAATCTTCTTTAAAATTAAAATACCACCATGACAATCAATTTCTATAACATCCTCAGTAGTATAAGAGCGAGGAGCTTTCATTATCATAATAAGAACTTCATCAACAAGCTCATTATTATCATAAATATGACCATATTGAATAGTATGACTCTGGCAATCTTTAAGCTTATCTTTACCACGAAAAATAGAATCCACTATATTAATGGATTCTTCACCAGAAACTCTGATAATTCCAATACCAGAACTATTCATAGATGTTGCAATTGCACAGATTGTATCACTATGATACATAATCTCCTCCAAAATTCGTAAATACGAATTAAATAAAAATCTAAATATCAATTAAAATGACATGAAAGATATCATCTTAACAAATAACTAGAAGTCTAAGCAAAAACAAATATAAAGGGTTAGTCTATATTATAAGACTAACCCTAAAAAATCAAAAGAACTATTTCTTAAGAGTAATGACTACATAACGGTATGGCTCTTCACCTTCTGAATGAGTTGTAACACTATTATCATTCTGAATTGCTGAATGAATAATACGTCTCTCATAAGGATTCATTGCCTCAAGAGTAACAGACTTCTTTGTTCTCTTAACCTTGCTTGCCATATTCTTTGCGAGATTTTCTAAAGTCTCTTTTCTACGACGTCTATAGTCTTCAGTATCAATCTTAACTCTTGTGTAATTATCAGAAGAACGATTAACAGCAAGATTTGTAAGATACTGTAAAGAATCAAGAGTCTGACCACGCTTTCCAATAAGAACACCCATCTCTGGGCCAGCTAAATCAATTGAAAGGCAGTTTTCAACCTCATCAAATTCCATTGTAATATTAACCTCAAGCTGCATTGCCTCAAAAACACCATTAAGGAATTCTGTAGCAACTTCCTTTGGATCTTCATTAGAAGCAAGAACAACTTTGATAACAGCATCCTTTGAACCAATGCCAAGAAAACCATTGCTTCCTTCTTCAACTACTTCATATTTTATTTCACTAGATGTTACACCAAGCTTTACAGTTGCATTAGTAAGTGCATCATCAAGAGTCTTACCTGTAAATTCTAAATATTCCATTTTTAATCCCCCTATTTATTGTTCATTTCGTTAAATTCTTTTACAAGATTTGCTTTTGAAGCAAGAGAACCACTGCTGGCTTTTGATCTTAACTCATTAGCTTTGTTAAGTAATTCTGCTTCATCTTCAACAACTGTAGCTTTGTCAGCCATTGAACGCTTTGTGCTCATCTTTGCTGCTTCGTAAATCTGAGCCTGACGAATACCACGCTTTTCTGCTTTTGCAGCAGCCTTATCTTTGTTCTTTTCAATAATACTTTGAAGATCAATCTTCTCAAAGTGCTTATTTAAGAAGAACATTTGAATTGTATTAACAACAGCACCAACAATCCAATAAAGAACAAGACCTACTGGAACAGAAAATGAAATGAAAAGTGACATAAGTGGCATCATAAGATTCATTGTCTTCATCTGCTGAGCCATCTGATCAGACTGTCCCTCACTACCAGTAGGATTCATCTTCATTCTTAAAATGTTAGATAAATAAGAAGCAATTGGAACTAATAAAGCACAGATAAGTAAAACATAATTTCTGTTGCTAGAAGTCCAAGCTGTCTTAATAAGGTTAAGTGGTGTATCAGAAATATTAAGAACTCCTAAATAGTTAATATGTTTAAGAGTCTTAGTAACTTCATCAATATTTGAAACTAAATCAGGAAAAGCCTTCTTTAAATCGCTCCAACCAGAAACTGGTAATTTATAAAGTACATCAATAACAAAGTTATTTAAAGTATCACCAGTTGCCTTAGCATCAAAAGTAAGAGTCTTTGCATAGTTATCATGTAACTTTTGAATTATAGCAATGTTACCAGAATCAACAATACCAGTTACAAGATTACCAAATATACCCTTTACAGAAGTAATATAAGCAGGAACATTATTGAAAACTCTCCAAAGTGCAAAAAGAACTGGCATCTGAATAATCATATATCCGCAGCTACCAGCTGGAGAAATACCATACTTATCATAAAGAGCCTGTGTCTCTTCCTGTTGCTTTTGCATGGTAGCTTGGTCTTTTTTGCCTTTGTATTTTTCCTGAATAGCCTTCATCTCAGGCTGCATCTTACGTGTAAGAACAGCAAACTTCTGCTGCTTATATGTAAGAGGAAACATTAAAAAATAAATAAAAACAGTAAAAACAACAATAGTAAATGCTATATTTCCAATACCTAAATTGGCAAAGAAAATATAAATTTTGTCCATAATCCATCCAAGAACCTTGGCAATAGGTCCAAGAATAGAACCGTTGTAAGCGGTTAATAATAGTTCGCTCAATGTAAAACCTCCAGTTATTTATGGAACTGGATCATACCCGCCATGTGAAAAAGGGTTACAACGAATAAGCCTCCATAAAGTCAAAGCTCCACCCTTAATTGCACCATGTTTTTGAATAGCCTCTAAACCATAGGCTGAACAAGTAGGACAATAAGGACATTTAGTAGACTTCATTGGAGATAAATATTTTTGATATAACTTAATTAAAAATATAAGAAACTTCTTCACCATAGTAGAAATCCATATTCCAATTATTTACGAGTTACTTTATGAAGATTTGCAAGATGAAGCAAAGATTTTTGTATCTCATCGAAATTAGCAGAAGCTGCGGCTTCTCTTACAACGACTACAATGTCCAAACCACTATTGAACATCTCTTCATTTAGTCTATAACTTTCTCTTATCAGTCTCGTCAAATGATGCCTAACTACCGAATTTCCAACCTTTTTACTAACAGAAATTCCAATCCGATTTCGATCTGTATTATTATGGTAGATATACATAACAAGTTGCCGATTAGCTTTAGACACACCCTTCCTGTATACCTGTGTGAAGTCCTTATTCTTTTTTAAAGATTCACTAAATTCCATAACACATATTTTCCTTTAAATAGAAAGAAAGACCACATGGTCTGTGGCCTAAGCTGATAATTTCTTTCTTCCCTTAGCACGTCTAGCTGCAAGAACCTTACGTCCACCTGCTGTGCTCATTCTAGATCTAAATCCATGTACTTTGGATCTCTGTCTCTTTTTTGGTTGATATGTCATCTTCATAATATATCCACCTCCTCTTTATGAGAAAACATCAGTAGAAATTATA
>JAILGH010000020.1 GCA_024697025.1 Pseudobutyrivibrio sp. | reverse complement strand
ATTATCGCATATACGATATGGAGCTTATCCTCTTTAAAGCTCTTAATCACGTCGTCAAACCAGTTCTTAAAATAACTTTTGACAGCTGTTTTATTCTTGATTTCAAGATAAATCCAAAGTGCAACAAGCAAAATTACAATCGCCGAATAGGTGATGCAAAGTCTGTGAAAACCGCCTTTGACAAGCTCGGTAATCATTGTGACATTCTGATATAAATAGAAGCCACAATTTAGGATATAAAAAATCCCAAGGGCACCAGCCATTCCCAATATATAGGTAACTATTGGTGAGTGGTGCTGGCTGTCCTTTGACTTGTATGTAATTAGTCTGCCTAGGGCCACTGGCACAAGTGTGAAGTGGAGCAAAAAGGCTATAGCTCTAATTATTATCATTATTTGTTCTCACTGATTTTCTTTGAAAGTAAACATTCTGCAAACTCGAAATCAATTGGATAATCTATGTCGATAGAATCCTCTCGTTTCATAACATAAGCTACTGTGTTATCGCAGTAGTAAGTTCTCTTTTCCTTGAGCAAATCGTAATCAAGAATATAAATTGCTCCATTTGGGATAATGTAGGTCTCGTTATTTTGGCGATTAGTCATAGTAATACCCTGACCAAAGCCTGCATTTTCTACACGTCCCTTTTCATTTAACTTGTGATACCAGCTTGCTGGAACCTCTGCCTCTGCAAAGGATATTAAAGTTGTGGCTCCATCTGCCAAAAACTGCTGATAAGCCTCATCAATGTGCTTTTCTGTTCTAAGTGGAACCGTTGGAAGAAGCACCATAAACTTATCAACCTTTTCTCCTGTCTCATTCATGACAAACTCTGTTGCATGAAGATAAACATCTATGGCAGAAGCTGTATCTGAAGAAAGCTCTGCTGGTCGCATAAATGGAACCTCTGCGCCATGCTTCTTGGCAACTTCAGCAATAGCCTCATCGTCTGTTGTAACTATTACTCTGTCTATGCACTCGGCTTTTTTAGCAGCCTCAATTGTCCAAGCAATGAGTGGCTTGCCGCATATTTCTTTTATGTTTTTGCCTGGGACGCCCTTTGAGCCTCCGCGGGCTGGAATAAATGCAATCATATTTCACTCTTTCTAAAATCTACGCTAGTTACAATCTCAATGTTTACTAACATCTGTTACGCTCTCAAGCCTAAGATATTGTCTTCGTCGACTACAAACGTCTCCTTCGACAACACTCAGAGCTTGATAGCTACAGATAATTTTTTGATAATCTACTGTAACTAGCTAGATGATATAAATACTATATAAATATTTAACTTTAGAAATCTCCCCAGTTAAATAATTCATCTGCTTCAATATCGCGCTTTAGTTCCTTGCCTATGAGCATCTCATAGAACTTAGGTGAAATTGCTGTACCAGGACGCTTGTAATCAAGGTCGTCCTCAGTAAGGATGTGACCCTTCTTAAGGTCCTTTGCAGCCACGATTGAGCGCTTGTACTCGCCGCGTTGGTGTGCACTTTCGTTTACCACCTTACGAAAGCTTCCCATCATCTTGTAGCCCTGCTCTGCTGCATCGCAGATGATTTTCATTTCCTCTGGATTGGCTGAAATCTTGTGATCCCACCCCTTCATGTTCTTGTCCATTGTGAAGTGCTTTTCAATGATGCACACATTCTTTGCAATAGACATGATTGGCGCAACAGTACCAAATGTATGATCCGAATATCCTGTTGGATAACCAAATGCCATACGATACATGTCGATGTTGTTGAGATTTACCTGCTCATCTGCTGGTGGATAAATTGATACACAGTGAAGAACGCAAATCTCCTTGCATCCACCGGCCTCGATTGCTGCGATAGCATTTACAACATCATCCATACCTGTAAGTCCTGTAGAAATAACTACTGGAACACCCTTGCTGCCGATGTACTTAAGGAATGGCACGTTTTCAACATCCATAGAAGCAACCTTGATAAATGGTACGTGAAGCTCATCCACAAGCAAATCTACGCCAGCCTTATCAAATGGTGTAGATGTGAAATCAATCTCAAGCTCATCACAATACTTCTTAAGCTCAAAATGCTGCTCTCTTGTAAGTGCATAAGCCTCTACGATTGATTCAAGAGTGTAGTCTGTTCTGTTTCTATAATCGTCTCCGAGGAAGAAATTGTCCTCGTAATTTTTCTTAGAAAATACGTTACTCTTTGTGAAAGACTGAAGCTTGATGCAGTCTGCGCCACACTCCTTTGCAGTCTTAATCATTGTCTTGGCAAGCTCCATATCACCATTGTGATTGGCTCCAAGCTCTGCGATAACGTAAGGCTTTTTACCGCCTGTTACCATGTCCTGATAATTAAATCTCATAGGAATCCTCCATAATTATGTTACTCCACCAATAGCCATTGTGGCTTTGGCTTGCATCTATTTTTGTAATATCCAACACCTTAAGCTTTTGATAGAGATACTCAAAGTATGGATAACGTTTAGCTAAGTTCTGATAATGAATCAGCTTGACCTGGTACTCCTGCTCCACATTGTGACTGGTACCTACAGTATTGTTATCGTGAATGCGATAAACTGTAGCTGCATTCTTGACTAGCTTTCCCTTGCCTATGTCCATTAAAAGGCGACTGTAAAAATACCAATCAAAGACCGTGCAATCACCCTCTGAAAGAGTATCTATAAAATCTTCATCAATCATATTTAAATTGATTGCCGCTATGGACATGCCAATGAAGTTGGATTGGGAAATTATCCTAACATCTGCCACCTCATCAGGCAGATTTTCAAGGACGGTTTTACCCTTATCCGTAACTAACTCATTATAGTAGAAAGCATAGGATTTGTCTAATTCGTAGGCCTTCTTGTACTCTGCCACGCGGGTGCTTGCAAA
>JAILGH010000008.1 GCA_024697025.1 Pseudobutyrivibrio sp. | reverse complement strand
TACTGCTCAAAACTCTCCGTATAATTTGAGTTTCCATAAATATCAGTGAATATAAATGAGCACTTGAGTTCCTTATCCTCAATTACAAGGTTGGAAACCTTCATCTCACTCATATCCTTTTCAATCTTCATCTGGTCGCCCAAGAAATATGTCTCTTCAGTATCCACATTGTCACCCTTTACAGTGTAGTAATTGCAGATAAAATCGATTGTATCTCCCGGCTTAAGCTCGGTAAGATTCTTTGCAACTACATCAACATCGCTGCTGTCATAATTGTATGAGGCACCGGCAACATAGCCATCCTCATTATCAGATGAAAATACAATAATCAAGTCAGCTCTCTCATCATTTAACATTACAGGCACTCTACCTGTTATAGTGTAGTTGTCTTGGTCACCAGTGGTATCAAGGTGATAGTAGGCTACAAACTGGTCGTCAATTGCAAGCCAGCTACGGTCTGCTGGCGCAACAAGATTTCCGGACTCGTCAAAGTCAAATACATTGTCTTTTCCTAAATCTATGTATCCATCGCCGTCCTTTACAAGCATTGTAAGCTCTAGGTTTTGAACATTATCCCACTGTTCCTCTGAAAGACTGATTACGGATTCTCCTGACCCGTTTTTAGTCCACTTCAGGTCGCTTATATCAAGGTTGTTTTTAGCGATAGTATCTGCTGCTGTCTCCACATCCACACCATTTTCCAAAAATCTAGGTGATGAAGATTGTGAAAGCACCATATTTAACAACTGAGATACTGTGTCTGAACTGCTAAGGTCTGAGCCACCGCCTTGCGAACCAAGCAACATTCCCATTGGGTTGGTATTGTTGTTGGTTGTCTGCTGGCCATAGTATTCCATTGAGGCAAATTTCTGAATACACTGGCTATAGCTTTCGTCCATTCCAATCTGGTCGTAGGTGTTTACCATATTGTCAACCTTGCTGGTCTGACGGTATGGGAAATAGATTGAAAGACCGTAGGCATTTATCATATTTGAAGATGTATTATTGTATTTTACAGCGCCCTTAAGTGACTCAACTAGCTTATTTCCGGAGTCATTATTCATCTTTACTGCAAAGTCAATCAAATCAATCTGGTCGATTCGAGAGGACTGGGCAAACTCTCTTGTAGATGAACGAGCATTAGATACTGTTTTGTATTCCTTCTTATCAATAAGGTTGGTTGTGTTTGTGGCAAAGTTCTTTAAATCCTCTGGAACTGTTGTAGAAAGCTCTGACAAGTCCACAAGGGCAAGTGTGGTCTTTTGACCTGGACACTGCTTGCCGCACTGAGCCACAAAGTCATCTACGATTCTCTTTCCTATTTGAAGAGTTGAAAGAGATGTATCGTTGTTCAAATCGTTAAGCCAGTTAGTGTAATACCAACCAATACCTGGCTCTGTCTCCTCAGATGCAATCATGTAATCACTATGTGCATCAAGCATAAGACCTGTTTCAACAGTAGACATAAGGCAAGCGTCAAATCCTACAAAATCGTACTTGAGGCCACCATCAGTAAGCGCCTTGTTAATCTCACCAAGCTCCATTGATCCAGCGTTTCTATGCTTTTCATCATATCCATATCCAGTTACTGAGCCACCGCCATGGTCCCAGAAAATCAAAGCATATCTATTTGCCGGGAAATTCTTTCCACCCCACTTAATAAAGCTTGAAAGTGTATTAGGATCTGTCATTGTCAAATCCCCAACATTATCGTTTAAGCAAATAAATTTGCCATCTTTAACCTGATATATCTGGTTGGTTCTGCTACTAACTGTGGAATTGTTCCATTTAGCACAACCTCCAGTGTATACAAGTAAATTAATCTTGTCGGAAACCTTGGCATTAAGCATCTCCTGCAAATCCTTAGACGCCATTGCTCCCCTAGATTCCAAATCAGTACCGCACATATAGACCATGATGGTAACTACATCTTGGCCATTACCTTTTATTGTGGTGTACTTAGTTCTTGCAGATGGAGCCACAGTTTCATCCAAAACTCCAGTGTTGGACTTGCTGCTCCACTGAGCATTTCCGCCTCCTATGCTTGAACCCGAATTGCCAAGGACTCCTCCAAGAAGCATGGATGCCAAGTCGCCATAGGATGAGCTCTCTAAGCCTGAACCGCTTTGGTTTCCTGAAGGTGTGCTACCGCCTCCTCCAAAAAGAGAACCTCCACCACCAAGAAGCATTACTACTATAATAATTATCAGGCCAATTCCTCCGCCTATTCCGCCGCCTCGAAGGCCGCCTCCACTTCTACGTCCACCGCCGCCAATGCCTCCTCCGAGACCTCCTCCGGCAGATTCTCTACGGTTAACTGAACCTGACCCTGTGATGTTTCGTTTTCTAGATACTGGTCTGTTTGCCATATTTGCCTCCCTAACATTTCATATAACTCCCGCCGTAATTTCTCCGGGACACAGCCTTCAAATATGTTTATATTTACTTACCTCGTATGTTAAAAGAAGGTGTAGCTTTTGCTACACCTTCCGCTACTTTTCTATTATACACTTTTTTTAATTTCGTGCCATTTCTTCCATTTGCTTTGAGATTTTGCTAATTACCTCTAATGTTTCATTCATATCTGTCAAAGCATCCATGGCATCATCACTTACGGCACCAACTGTATCTGCAGCTGCAGCAACCTCTTCTGATGTTGCGGAAAGGTTAGTTATATTATCCATAATCTGAGAGTTGGCTGTAATAACCTCCTCTACAGATGTCTTAACCTGAACTACACCACCTCTAAGGTTGTCTGTACCTTCTTTGATAGCATCAAGCTTGGTTCCTGTCTCGGCAATGAGCTCATTTTGCTTATTGGCATACTCTGCAGATCTTGACATAGCATCTGCTGCAGAACGTGCATCTGAAGTAAGTCTTTCAATGATTTTTGAAATCTCTTCTGTCGCCTCTCTAGTACTCTCTGAAAGAGCTCTGATTTCATCAGCAACAACGGCGAAGCCTTTTCCTGCCTCACCGGCACGAGCTGCCTCGATAGAAGCATTAAGTGCAAGAAGGTTTGTCTGGCTTGAAATACCAAGGATTGTCTCGGTGATAGCCTGCACATCTTGGATACTATCATTAAGCGCCTGAGTAGTTTGACTTGTCTCAAGGTTGATGTTGGCAACCTTTTCTGCCTGGCTCTTAAGCTGATTAATCAAGTCAACGCCCTCGTTAACTGATGCCTCAACCTGACTAGAAACATCATCGATAGTATTAGCCTCTTCACCAACAATCCTGATACTTTCTTGAATAACAGATGTCTTGCTGGTCTGATTCTCAATAGCTTCAGCTGTATTCTTGGTTCCCTCAACGATTTCACTAACAGAAATATGAGTAGAGTCCATGGACTCATTTAATCTTTTAGAAACAGCATTTGCATTAATAAACTTTTCATTAAGCTGTTCTGCCATCTCAACGATAGCCTCAGAAGTATTTTCAATTTCTGAAGCCTTGTCCTTAATTGTGCCAAGAACCTCAGTTGTCTGCTTACGCTGGTACTTGCAGACAATAACAGCCATTGTACAGGCCAATGCGGAAAATGCCATCTGTGTAATCAAATCATGTAAAGAGATACTTCCTGCTCGAACCTGAAGAATGCCCGATGTAATCAAACCAAAGTTTGCCACTATACAGCCAATTCTAACTGTGCTTGCCTCTCCATATATAAGTACAATCATTATTATGGAAAACATAAATATGTATACATGCGAATTTATTGGATTAAAAATATTCATGCAATACAGCACAACCATTGATAATGTAATGGCGTATTTGTACTTGTATTCCGTTCCAAATAAAATGTAGCAAACCTGGAACAAAATCATGCAAATTATTGCTACAACCAATCTAGCAATATTTAAAACATTTGCATTCCCCGCAATAAACGCATTTATACTGAGAACAATAAGCACAAGTAATGTTATGGAACCACAATATCTAGCAAGACGATTCCTCTCCATCATCTGCTTTTTCTCAATGCTCATGTTATTTTCACTACCACCCATCTGCATGCCCTCCATATTTATGATATGATGTATGGGACTAATGTAAAATTAGCCACACGCTTGTAGCTTAAGTATAGCAATTTTTCTGAAAAAGTGGGGAAATTGCGATAAATTTCAAAAAAAATTCATTTTATCTTTACAAAGAGGTTATTATGGCTAAAAAAGATGATAAAACTAACGCAATGAGACTGTTAGATCAAAAGAAAATCCCTTACAAGCACCTTTCACTTGAAAATGCAGAAGGGCTTTCTGGTGAAGAAATCGCATTTAAGCTTTCTGAAAATCCAGACCAGGCTTTCAAAACCCTTGTGACCACAGGAAAAACTGGCACTCACTATGTATTTGTAGTTCCCGTTGCAGCGGAGCTTCATCTTAAAAAAGCTGCCGCAGCTGTTGGGGAGAAATCTATAGAAATGCTAAAACAAAAGGACTTGCTTCCCCTTACAGGCTACGTTCACGGTGGATGCTCTCCAATAGGCATGAAAAAATTCTTTGCCACCATCATCGACGAATCGGCAAAGAATTTTGATGAAATCTATTTTTCTGCTGGTAAAGTCGGCCACCAAGTCAAGGTTGCGGTAGGCGACATCAGCAAGATTATTAAAGTTGATTTTGCAGATATTAAGATGTAATTTGGCCAAGAAAGCTTCTTGGGCTTTCCTAATAATAAGTAATATTTTCTTACAAGTTCAACATTCCCTGGGGATTATATGTGCTAGAACTCATAGCAAGAGCCTTGTTTACTATTGTATCTATGGATTCTAGGCTTCCCCGTACAGTGTTGACGTAGTCAGAGTTCTTTCCAAGAATAGCTTTAATATCTTCTGGTTGAGCAGCATTTAGCTTGTCTTGGTCAATGGTAAGCTTGCCATCTACAAGGCTAATTCCAATTTTTTCAAGGTCAGCCCTCTTTTCTTGATAGGCAGCAGTCAATTCCTTATAAAAAGTTTCATTTAATGAGCCACCACACTTAGCTAGCTCTGTGATAGTAGAATTGTAGGCTGTTACAAAGTTAGACACACCCTTCAATAGTGTACTCTTGTCATATTCCTTGACGCTTTCAGCCACATACAATTTCTCATTACTTAGATTTTCCAAAGCATCCAAAAGGTTAGTTGCAGACTTGTCTACATTCTTATACTTAGTATTTGAAGTCTTTTTTGAAATGCCCATGGCTTCCATTTTCTGCTGGTATTTTAAATCATTATTTGAAACCAACTGGTTGATAAGAGCATTTCCTCCCTTATCTTTATTAAGCATTCTAAGTAAACCTTGGCTGCTTTGATAATATTCCAATGAATTATGAATCTGACTCATTTTTCTCGTCCCCCTGTATTCTTCTGTAACTAAAGTAATCATTCTTTTCGAATGGTTTTGTGCTTTCCTCTTGCTTGAGCTGCTCTCCTCTGGCCTCTCTTGCAGCCTCTAGTGCTTTATCAAATCTGCTAATGAATCGCTCCCACTCAGATTTTGTAAACTCACCTGCACCAATAGGCACAGACACTTCATTTCTGTTATTCTTTAGCTTATCAATGATGGCTGCATTAACCTCGCCATATTTTCCTGAGGTGTTGATTGTAAATGATAAATTCATGGCTCCTCCAAACATTATCCTTAATATAAAATAAGGATGGCTTAAGATGCCATCCTTAGCAATAATTCTTCCTCTAGATTTGTATCGGATTATTGTGGTGAAATGTTTAGAGGTTATTGCTACTATTGTTATATTCTGCCTCTGTTTTGCGATTGTCTATAATATTCTTGAGGTGAAGTGACTATAATATCTACTGAGTCTTCGTAGGTTGGTGGTTGATCATATCGAGTATCATATGAAGGCAACTCACTTGGCTCAATCTCCTCATATGTTGGTAGACCTTGTCTATTCGCCAGTTCATTCACTATGCTATTCACGTTTTCATTTGCTAGTCTGTTTATTGGTCTATTAACATGTACATTTCCTCTTGAATTTTCTAAGAGTCTCATTATTAAGTTCTGACGAGACATTTCTCTTGCTGAAGTTTGATTTTCTGTTTCATTTGATAAATTATCTCGTCGCTCATTGCCTTGGCTATTTATATTTTCCATTGAATTATTAGTTTCACTTGGCATAACTATACTTCCTTTCTATTTCTTATATTTTTCTTTATATATATCAAAAAAATTTTTTTATTTTTTCCATTTGAATTCTTTATTTTCCATTTTCTTAATTCTTAGAATATGATTTTATTTCATATTTTTAATTTGCATTATTGAGAAATAATTTATTTTCTGTAAAATAGATATGGTTACTTACTATTTAAAAGGAGTTAAAGATGGATATTACTGAAAGCATTGTATTAGATGACTGCCCAATTTGCGGCGGTGCTGGACTTATAGAAGCAGAAGCTCAAGGTTACTACGTGGCTTGCCTAGACTGCGGTAGCTACACAGGAACTGTAAGTTTTAAGAATGAAGAGGGTCGCCCTGAAGCCGCGGAAAAAGCAGCTATGCTTTGGAATACAGGCAAGGTTATCAATAGCGCACCCGGAGAATAAATTTATAATTAAATCTAAAATCGAGTATGAGTCTTAAAATCACTAAAACTCATACTCGATTTTTTATGTAGCTTTTTTAATTCGCTTTAGAATGTCCTGCTCCCATTCAATTCGAACCCTCAGGACTTCAATCTGTTGATTCATAATGTTGTCGATGGTTTCCTGCTTGTCTGTGTACTCAAGCATGGTGTACAAATCTTCCATCATTCCATTGTACTGGTCAGTCTTTAGTTTAAATTCATTCTTAAGAGGACCAGTAATATTGTTTTTATCAATTATAGCAGCTGTCTTCTTGTTTACTTCAGCCACTTTTGAAGATAGTACTTCAATTTTCCTTCTCATATTAGAACCCAACTTTCCATCACTCAATTAAATCCCCGACGCCCAAGGCGCATTTTTATTATAACACCGGTACCACTATTTTTTCTATTGTATCAATCAACCAAAAAACAACCATCTCAAATGAGATGGTTGCCTAAAATCATTCTACGAAACTACTTTTAACTTAAACTTCTGAAGCTCGTGCTCAGATTCAATCTCAGCAAATGTTGCTCCAAGCTTGTTGAACTTACCAACAATATCCTCGTATCCACGCTGGATATACTTGATGTCGTCGATGACAGTAAAGCCGTCAGCTGCAAGTCCTGCAATGATGAGGGCTGCGCCTGCACGTAAATCTGGTGCACACACCTGAGCTCCTGTATAGCGCTCAACACCGTTTACTATTGCAACTGTGCTCTCAACCTTAATGTTGGCACCCATGCGAGCCAACTCGTCTACATATTTGAAACGATTTTCAAAAATCGACTCTGTAACTGTACTTGTACCCTCAGCAATACCAAGCACTGCTGTAATCTCAGGCTGCATATCTGTTGGGAAGCCTGGGTAAGGCAATGTAGTAACGTGAGTGTGAGTAAGCTTACGACCCTTGGCAATTACTCTTACTGCGTCATCGTACTCCTCGATGATACATCCTGCCTCGATAAGCTTGGCTGATGTAGCCTCTAAGTGCTTAGGAATAACATTCTTGACCATAACATCGCCGTGAGTTGCTGCTGCTGCACACATATATGTACCAGCCTCAATCTGATCTGGAATAACTGCATAAGTAGTACCATGTAGCTCTGGAACACCAACGATGCGAATAACATCTGTACCAGCTCCACGAATATTGGCACCCATACTGTTAAGGAAGGATGCAACATCTACTACGTGTGGCTCCTTGGCCGCGTTCTCAATAGTTGTCTTGCCCTCTGCAAGAACTGCTGCAAGCATAATGTTGATTGTTGCTCCAACAGATACCTTATCAAGATAAATCTCGCTACCGCGAAGTCTGTCTGCTCTAGCTGACCAAAGTCCATAGCTAACATCTACATTGGCACCAAGTGCCTTGAGGCCTTTAACATGCAAATCTATAGGACGGGAACCAATAAGGCATCCACCTGGAAGTGCGACCTCTGCATTTTTATATTTTCCAAGAAGTGCTCCCATTAAATAATAAGAAGCGCGGATTTTCTTAATATACTCGTAATCTACTGAAAGTCTAGATATACTTGAACCATTAATCTTTACAGTGTGTTCATCTACGCGAGTTATTGAAGCTCCGATATCCTCTAAAGCTCCGATTAGTACATTTATATCTTTAACATTTGGCAGATTTTCTATTGTAACAGTCTCATCAGTCATAATGGCACCGGCCAAAATACCTAAAGCTGCATTCTTAGCACCACTAATCTCTACCTCTCCATAGAGTGGAGTGCCTCCTTTAATAACATACTGCTCCATTGTTGTCTCCTAAATCTCTATCTCTTACACAGAAATGAGCCATCAAAAAGCATCAAC
The DNA here is from genome assembly GCA_024697025.1 of Pseudobutyrivibrio sp. Taxonomy (GTDB): domain Bacteria; phylum Bacillota; class Clostridia; order Lachnospirales; family Lachnospiraceae; genus Pseudobutyrivibrio. Next base: position 74,650 of record JAILGH010000008.1, on the reverse strand, counting down.
TAACTGACTCCTCTTTGAACTGACTCTGATATAATTTAGCATAAAAGCCATTTTTCTGCAACAATTCACCATGGGTACCTTGCTCTACAATCTGTCCATCTTTAACAAATAGTATCAAATCCGCGCCTTTTATCGTTGAAAGTCGATGAGCTACAACGAAGGTAGTACGCCCTTTCATCATCTTATTAAATGCTGATTGTATTTTTTGCTCGGTCCTGGTGTCGATTGATGAGGTCGCTTCGTCCAAAATTAACATCGGCGGAATGTTTAACATGACTCTTGTGATACACAACAGCTGAATCTGACCCTGAGATAACATTCCTCCATCTGACGAAAGCATGGTGTCATAACCATATTCCATCCTTTTAATAAATCCATGAGCATGGGTGGCCTTGGCTGCTTCTATTATCTCCTCATCACTAGCATCTGGATTAGCCAACTTAAGATTCTCTTTGATAGAAGCATTCTTAACCCATGTCTCCTGAAGCACCATTCCAAAGTTGCCTCTGAGATTATCTAACTCTATATCTCTAATATCTGTGCCATCTATCAATATCTGACCTGAATCAATATCATAGAAGCGCATGAGCAAATTGATGATTGTACTCTTTCCCGCTCCGGTAGGTCCTACGATGGCAACTCTCTGTCCAGGTTCTACGCTGATGTTTAGATGCTCTATAAGCTTTTTACTCTTATCATACGAGAAGCTTACATCCTTAAACTCAATACGCCCCTTGGCATCAGTTATTACTTTGTTTCCATCATTTACTTCTACTTGGGCATCAATCATTTCAAAAAGACGACCTGCACAAGCCAAAGCATTCTGAAACTCAGTAATAACTCCCGAAATCTCATTAAATGGCTTTGCGTAGGTGCTGGCATATGAAAGAAAACTTGCAAGCCCGCCTACTGTTATTCCACCAGATATTGCCATCACTGCGCCAAACACGCCAACCATGGCATAGATAATATTGTTTATCAATCTAGTGCTAGGATTAACTGTGGATGAATAAAAGGTGGCCTTCATAGATGCATCTGCCAACTCGTCATTCATAATTGAAAACTTTTCTAATGCATCATCCTCGTAATCCATATTTCTAACTATATTTTTATTTACGATTATCTCTTCGATAAATGAAGTCTGGGCTCCCCTTAACTTCGCTTGCGTTCCAAAAAATTTATAGGTTCTCTCAGAAATAAACTTTGCCAAAAGCAAAGAAACAGGTGTAGCAATTATAACCACCAAAGCTATCTTCCAAGAAATGATAACCATAAAATAAATTGTCCCAAGAATAGTAAGCACTCCAGTAAAAAACTGGGTAAATCCCATCAAAAGTCCATCAGCAAATGTATCTGCATCAGTAACTATCCTGCTGACAAAATCTCCATGTGGATGTGCATCTATTGTGGCAAGCTTAATCTGTTGTAGCCTTGCAAATGCTCTATCTCTCAAGCTCTTGGTGACATTAAACGTAATGCTGTTGTTGAGCCTGTTCATTATCCATTGACTGAAAAATGTAGCAACTATAGTTTCAACCATTTCCTTAAGAATTGCTATCAACCTAGTGTAGTCAATCTGTCCCTTTCCTACAATGCAGTCTACCGCTCGGCCTGTAAGAATTGGAATCCTAAGTGTCAAATAAACTGTTGCAAGCGCACATAATATAGAAAGAACTATTCTTAAGCTATAGCCCTTCAACTCTATTAAAATCCTTTTCATTATCCCGGATTGAGACTTGTTATTCACCTATAGCCTCCTCTCTAGGATACTGGCAGTAGTATATTTCCTCGTATTCTTCACAGCTTGATAGCAGCTGTTCATGTGTGCCTAACCCTACACACTTGCCATCCTCTAAAACTATTATTTGATCTGCCTCCAAGACAGAAGATGCCCTTTGAGAAACAATTATAACTGTAGGCTTCCATGGCAAATGGGCTATAGCCTTCTTTAATCTTCCTTCAGTTCCTAAATCTAATGCACTAGCAGAATCATCAAGCACTAAAATCTTAGGCTTTGGCACAAGAGCCCTTGCTATGGTAAGGCGCTGCCTCTGACCACCTGAGAAATTAGCTCCCTTTGCCATTACTTCTGCCTCTAGTCCGCCCTTTTCCTCTATAAAATCACTAGCTTGCGCAATATTTAAAGCAGATTTAATAACCTCATCACTTGCTGAAACATCCTTCATTCTCATATTTGAAGCAACAGTTCCGCTAAATAAAGATGCCTTTTGTGGTACTATTCCAAACAAATCTGAAAGCTGCCTGTCACTATAGTTTTGAACATTAATTCCATCTATAGTTATGGCACCCTCAGTGCAGTCATAGGTGTGATTCAACAGTTTGATAAGCGTACTTTTGCCCGCACCTGTTCCACCAATTACTCCAAGAACCGACCCAGCTGGAATATCAAGAGAAATATCCTCCAAATCATATTCACTGCTTCCGTTGTAGCTAAAAGATACATTTGAAAGCTTAATGTCACCGACTAAATCAGAGCCTTTTCCTACTAGCGAGCAGGCGCCATGAACTCTTTCATCCGACTTCATTTCCATTATCTCGCAAACTCTATCAGCAGACGGAAATGCCTTCATCAGCAGTACTATTAAATTGGCAAGCTTAATCAACTCAACCAAAATCTGTCCCATGTAATTTACAAGGGCAACTACATCCCCCTGTAATATATGGCCAGAATTAACTCTATTAGCTGAAATATAAATCAAAAATACGATACCTAGATTAACTACCACATAGGTAACTGGATTTAAAAGCGCAGAGATTTTGCCAGTATGCAGCTGCATCTGCACTAAGGAATCAGTCTTAATATTAAATGACTCCCGCTCCTCATCCACCTGACAAAAAGCTCTTAAAACCCTAACGCCCTCAAGGTTTTCTGAGGTGGCGCTTAGCACTTTTTCTAATCTAGCAGCAATGGCTTTGTACCTTGGTAATGTATATTTCATTATGAAATACACTATTAATGAAAGCACTGTCACCAACAACAAGAAAATTAATGCAGATTTAATATCTACTATAAATGCCATTATTGTTGCACCAGCCACTATAAAAGGCGAACGCAAAAATAATCTAAGCACCATATTAATGCCATTTTGAATCTGATTAATATCGTTTGTAATTCTGGTAGTTAATACTTCCTCGCCAATCTTTTCCTTGGTGCCCTGAGACAATCCAAGTATCTTTGCAAACAAATCCTTTCGGATAGCAGCAGAAGAATGCACAGCTACAAAAGCACTATAATATTGGGCTGTGATTGAAAAAACTAGTCCTACAACTGCAAGCAAAAGTAAAACCCCACTCATCCTAATGATATAGTGGGTATCTGAGCTTCCTATACCCTTGTTGATGATTGATGCCATAACAAGTGGTACCAAAAGCTCAAATATCGCCTCTAGCATTTTGAAAAGTGGGGCTAATAAAGCTCGTATTTTATATTTTTTAACGTAGTTTATTATGAAACTCATATTATTCCGCTTCTGACTCTGAATCTGAGTCTTCTGCTGAATCTGTATTGTCCTCAGCTGACTCTTCTTCAGTTGTGTCCTCTGTTGACTCTTCAGTATCTACTTCCTGTGTATCTTCAGTACTTTCCTCTGATGTTTCATCTTTTTTATCTTCCGGCTTTTCTACTGCCTTGAAGAGAGTATCAAACTTAACCTTCTCCCATTGCTTATCGTCTACCTTAAAGACAACCGCCTCTTTCCAGGTATCCATCAATTCATTGAATGCATCCTGCTGAAGCTTTTCACGCTCTCTTTGTGAAGCATCCTTATCGTGGTCTGAATCAAGTCTGATTACGTAGAATCCTACTCCTTCAACCTCGATAACTGATGAAACCTCTCCCTCTGAAAGCTTCTCTGCAGCATTGATGATTCCCATGTCCATAGACTGGTCTTCCTTCTCTCCTTTAAGGTAAGAGAATTTCTGAGCTGTCTTTTCAAGCTTCTCAACATCGGCATCAAAATCCTTGCTCTTTGAAAGCTCCTCAGCCTGCTTCTTGAACTCTGCGATTTCATCATCTGTATACTCTACAACTGCGCCAGACTCGTCTGTCTTGCCTGTTGTGTCAAACAATACATATGAAAATGTGCGGTTCCAGCACTGCTCTTCGGTGATGTCCTTGTCTGCAACCTTCTTAGCAGCGTCTGAAACAAGTATAAGGTATGTTCTATCCTCAAGATACTTTTCTACATACTCCTCAGTAGCACCGAGAACCTCTATTGTCTCCTTGCTGTTATCTGACATAAACTTCTTTGCTGCCTTTTTAATGGCCTTCTCCTGATCATCGGAAAGCTTGATGTCGTAGTCACTAGCATGAGACTTTGCAAGATAGCACTCTTCTATGTTGTCAATGATAGTACCCTTAGTCTCCTGCTCAAGTGTTGAACCTGCCTGAGAAAACTGATCAGACTGCCACATATCCTCACCGTAGTAACCTAAGAGCATCTGGTCTGTGAATGCCTGCTGATAGCGAGCTGCAAAATTTCCATAACCAAGTGTGATTGTATCTTTGGTACCATCCCCTGGATTTATTGTAATAAGTGTAGCATCTGGGTTGATCTTGCTGCAGCCTGCTAAAAGAACTGCTGACGCAAGTGCAGCTACACCTGCTTTTGTAAATGATTTCTTGTTCATTATATAATCCTCCTGAAGGTCAAAAATTCCTTTTGACACTTTCATAATTATAGTTAATATACCTCTAATTATCAACCTTGATTGACTTTAGATCCAGTAAGAAATCCTGCAAATAATCGTATATTTCACTTTGCTTAATTCTGCTGTTAACCTTTGGGTTAAAAATGAAGGCTGGCGCCTTTGGGTCAGCTGCAAAAGTTATTTGTGGCCCGTTCCTTTCAAGAAGGGCTGGAATCTGCGCCACATCTATTTTTGCTCGTTCATACATAACAATTCTTATTATGTCCTGCTTTTGCTCAATAGCAGTAACATAAGCATCGTGAGCCTTAACCCTAAGCATTGCCACCCAAAGGAGATTTTGGACGCAGCGCTTAGGCTCACCAAATCTATCTACAAGCTCGTCTAACATCTCATCTCTATCTTCCTCGCTGTTTATAGCCGCAATACGCTTGTAAATATCGATTCGCTGCTCTTCATTTGATACATATGTATCAGGCAAGTATGCCTCGATATTGATGTCCACTGATGTTGTAAAGCTGTCCTCTGTGACCTCGCCCTTTTCCTTCTTAACAGCTTCGTTTAGCATCTTGCAATATAGGTCATATCCTACCGCCGTCATATTTCCATGCTGCTCAACACCAAGGAGGTTTCCTGCTCCTCGAATCTCAAGGTCTCGCATAGCAATCTTAAATCCAGAGCCAAGGTCAGTAAATTCTTTGATGGCAGCAAGACGTTTTTCTGCCACTTCCTTTAGCATCTTGTCTCGCTTATACATTAGAAATGCGTAGGCTGTTCTATTACTTCTACCGACTCGTCCTCTCAACTGATACAGCTGCGACAATCCCATGTTGTCTGAGTCGTGAATAATTATCGTATTTACGTTAGAAATATCTAGTCCGATTTCAATGATTGTGGTTGCAACCAGCACATCTATCTCATGATTGATAAACTGCATCATCACATCTTCCACCTTGGCCTCTGTCATCTGGCCGTGGATGTAGCCTACAGTTGCCTCTGGCACAAGACGCTCTATAGCAGCCGCCATGTCATGGATACCCTTTACTCTGTTAAACACATAATAAACCTGGCCATCTCTTGCCATCTCGCGAACAATGGCCTCTCGCACCATTTCCTCGTTGTATTCAAATACAAATGTCTGGATAGGAGTTCTCTCCATTGGCGCCTCATCCAAAACACTCATATCTCGTATTCCAACTAATGACATATGCAAAGTCCTAGGAATAGGTGTGGCAGACAGAGAAAGAACATCTACCGTCTTTTTCATCTGCTTGATTTTTTCCTTGTGGTTTACGCCAAATCTCTGCTCCTCATCAATGATAAGTAGTCCCAAGTCCTTAAACCCAACGTCTTTTGACAAAAGGCGATGTGTTCCAATTACTATATCAACTGTGCCCTTTTTCAATCCATCGATTGTCTTTTTCTGCTCAGCTGCAGTTCTAAAACGACAGAGGAGTCCCATGTTTACTGGGTATCCTCCCATGCGCTGCACAAAGTTATTGTAGTGCTGCTGCGCAAGAATTGTGGTAGGCACAAGATAAGCTACTTGCTTGCCCTCCTGCACCGCCTTGAAAGCTGCACGCATAGCAACCTCAGTCTTGCCAAATCCAACATCACCACAGATAAGTCTATCCATAATCTTGGTAGACTCCATGTCCTTTTTAAGGGCTGCCACGGCCTCAAGCTGACCTTCTGTCTCCTCATAAGGAAAGCTTTCCTCAAACTCCTTTTGCCAAACAGTATCCGGACCATAAACAAAACCATCTGTATTCTGGCGAAGGGCGTACAAATCTACAAGCTCCTTTGCAACAACACCAACTGCCGACTGGACCTTTTGCTTGGTTCTAGTCCATTCTTGAGTGCCTGCCCCAAGAGAATTAAGCTTTGGCTTTTTGCCGTCAGGGCCAGAATACTTTTGAATTTGATCTAGCTGAGAAGTGAGCACATAAAGATTGCTACCCTTAGCGTACTCTATCTTGATGTAGTCTCGGATAACCTTATCAAGCTCCATCTGCTCTGTGCCTTTGTAGACACCAAGGCCATAGTTTTCATGTACAACATAATCCCCCACATGTAAATCTGAGAAGGATGATATGCTCTCGCCTTCGTACTTTTTAACTCTATGCTTTTTCTTTCTGACATGCCCAAATATATCGCCATCAGACAGCATTACAAAAGCAGAATCCGGGTAATCAAATCCTCTTTTAATATTTCCAACACAAAGCATTGTCTCCCCCGGATTGATTTCATGATCCAAATCCAGAGTAAAATATGCGTTTAACCCTTCCTCCAGTAAATCATCTGCCAAGCGCTGTGCCTTGGTAGATGAACTTGTAACCAAAAGTACCTTGTACTTTCTCTTCTTGTACTGAAGAAGCTCCTTGGTCAACAACTCAAAGCTGCCATTGTAGGCATTAACACCCTGAACAGCTATGCTAAAATGGTCAGCTGACTTAAAGTATTTATTCTTTGCATCAAGAACTGACATAAGGGTGGTAGGGTATCCCTCTATCTTTGCCATGATTTCGCTTGTACCATAGAGCATATCCATCTGGCCCTTTAGCATGTAGCCAGCCTCTACTCGTCTTGTCATGGCATCGCCAAACTCCGCCTCTGTCACCTCACCCTTGTTTATAACCTTTTGCACCTCGTCCACAAAGACATATGTGCCCTTTGGCATAAAATCAATAAATGACGCTAACTTATCACAAAAATATGTAAGGTGGGTCTCAAGCTCCTGGCTAAGTCCCCACTCTCTTGTCTCTTCAATAACCCTATCTGCATAGGTCTTTAGATGATATCCCTCCTCGGTCTTCATCTCCTTGCGGTATGCCTCATATCGCTCATCTCTTTCTGCCTCAATTTTTGCAAGACCTGCTTCAACTTCGTCTTTCGAAAGAATTAATTCCACCGCGGGAAAAATTAAAACAGAATTTATATTTTCGATAGACTTCTGATTTGTAGGGTCATAAGAGCGGATACTATCCACCTCATCTCCCCACAATTCTATACGAACCGGCAACTCAGCAGTAAGTGGAAAGACATCGATAATACCACCTCTTACTGCAAATTCACCTGGATGCTCACAGGTGCCAACAGCCTCATATCCCATTGCAACAAGCTTTCGCCTTAAAGCCTCTAGCTCCACTGTATCTTCGTTTCCAACTGCTACAACACCATACTCAAAATAGGATAATGCCGGAAGCTTATTCATCAAAGCATCTATGGTAGTAATTACTGTACAGCTACTATTTGATATAACAGCCTCTATTGCCTGCATTCTCTCTCGTGTAAGAGCATTTCCTCGGATATCCGACTGATAAAACAGAAAATCCTTGGCCGGAAAATATACTACATCAGCGTCATAGAACCTATACTCCTCGTACAGCTCTCTAGCTTTTAGCTCATCACTGGTAACAATGAGCTTATATTTAACATCATGGCCGATACCAAAAATAAGGTGTGCCTTGTCAGCACACCCAGTAATACCGTAAATTTTGCCGTATTTATGTAGAGCCTCTCTAAGAGACTCTACAGCTGTAAGTGATTTAAATGGTTCTAAAAATGCTTTCATAATGTTTATTCGTAATTTAATTAACTAATCTCTCTTAATAAGACTCTGGGCTCTGTCAAGGGCAGCGTCTATATTTGGCTGGAAGTTATCAGCACCAACTGATTCGATAAAGCCAGCCTTTTCCATCATGCGACGTGGTTGCTCATTTACATGTGAGAATACTACAGTAACACCCTTCTTCTCAGCTCTCTCTGCCAAATCCTTTAAAGCCCTAAGAGCAGTAACATCAATTGCTGGAACCGAACGCATTCTGATAACAAGAACCTGTGTGAAGTCCTTTACATCGATGCTTTCAGCAAGCATATCAGATACACCAAAGAACAATGGTCCAGTAATCTCAAATACTCGAATTTCCTTTTCAACTGGACGCAAATCATCAACGAACTCTGCATCGTCGCTCTGATAAGTCCATCCACTGACGTGAGTCTCCTCACTCATTCTCTTGATGAAGAGGATACATGCTACAATCATACCCCACTCAATAGCTACTACAAGATCAAATACTACAGTAAGGATGAATGTAAGCACAAGTACGATAATATCCGACTTTGGAGCGTATTTAACAAGTCTTGCAAATGGTCTCCACTGACACATGTTGTAAGCCACCTGGAAAAGAATAGCTGCGATACATGGCATTGGGATGTACTTTGCATAAGGCATAAGCACTACAAGAATAATCAAAAGTGTAACTGAGTGAACCATACCAGCAATTGGTGTACGTCCACCGTTTTTGATGTTGGCTGCTGTTCTTGCTATGGCTCCTGTAGCAGGGATTCCACCAAACAATACTGAACCAATATTACCAATACCTTGGCCTATAAGCTCCTGATTACTTCTGTGCTTGCTGTTTACCATTCCATCGGCTACTACGGCTGAAAGTAGCGATTCAATGGCAGCAAGAATAGCAATTGTAAAGGCATTAGACATCTCAGTTTTTACAAGTCCAAATGAGAAGTTTGGAAGTGAAACTGATGGAAATCCTGCCTTTAAATCAGGGTAAAGTGCCCCGATTGTATTAACCTTTAATCCAAGGCCCTGCACCAAAGCAATGCTGACAAATAAAGCGATGATTGATGCTGGAACCTTTGAGAAAAACTTTGGCCAGATGATAAGCACTGCAAGACATACCACACCTACCATAAGTGCCTGCCAGTTTAATGTATCGATGTTAGAAAAGAACACCTTAAGCTTGTCTACTGTCTCTATTGGCTTCTCTCCGTGGAAATCTACACCAAAGAAATCCTTAAACTGACCAATCAAAATAGTCACAGCGATACCAGCTGTAAAGCCTGTCGTTATTGTGTATGGAATAAACTTTATAAGAGCACCTGCCTTACAAAGTCCAAGAATAATCAAAATTATACCAGCCATAATGGTGGCAACAATAAGGCCATCCATTCCGTCTGTGGCAATAATACCTGCCACGATTGTTGCAAAGGCAGCTGTTGGTCCCGCAATCTGAACCGTACTACCGCCAAAGAATGAAATCAAAAAGCCAGCGATAATTGCTGTGTAAAGACCTGGCTCTGGGCCAACTCCTGAGGCCAAAGCCAAGGCAATAGAAAGTGGCAATGCAATGATTGCCACAATAATTCCTGAAACTAAATCCTTAAAAAATTGCTCCTTACTGTACTTTTTTATGGAAGTAAAAAGCATTGGTTTAAAATTTTCCATTTGAGCTATACTCCTAATCTTCTTCCTAACATTTCTGGATTAACAGCATATTCTAGTGCTGTTTCACAAGTGATTCTTCCTTCTCGAACCAGCTTGAAGAGGCTTGAATCCATAGATACCATCTCTTCAGTATCTGATGAATAGATAACGCCTTCGATTTGTGGAACCTTGTTCTCACGAATCATGTTTCTGATGGCTGGTGTAACAGTCATAACCTCAAAGGCTGGCACTAATGTACCGTCCTTAGCAGGCACAAGCTGCTGAGACACAACTGCCTTTATAACCATAGAAAGCTGTAGTGCGATTTGGTGTTGCTGCTCTGATGGGAATACATCGATAATTCTATCGATAGTATTTGCCGCACCAATTGTGTGCAATGTAGACAAGATTAGATGTCCTGTTTCAGCCGCGGTCATTGCAACAGAAATGGTTTCAGCATCACGCATTTCACCAAGAAGAATAACATCTGGACTCTGACGCAGAGACGCACGAAGTGCAGTCACGTAGTTTTCTGTATCTAAGTGGATTTCTCGCTGCGACACAATTGATTTGCTGTGCCTATGGAGATATTCCACAGGGTCCTCAAGGGTAATAATATGCTTGTTATAATTTTTATTAATCTTATCTACTATACACGATAAGGTGGTAGATTTTCCACTACCAGCTGGGCCAGTAACAAGCACCAGGCCCTTAGATTCATTTGCTAAATTTATAACTGACTCATGAATCAACAGTTCCTTGTAATCTGGCAAGGTAAAAGTAATCACACGAACTACTGCAGCATACGTACCGCGCTGCATGAACGCATTTACTCTGAAACGGGAAACATCCTTGATGGCAAAAGAAAAATCATCATCGCCGTGCTCCCTATATTTGCTGATATCGCGACCAGCAAGCTTATAGATTTGCTCCACAAGCTCAACAGCCTTTGCAGGCAAAACAGGGCCATCATCCTCCTCGGATTTCTCCTCATAGGTGGCCTCTAATTCAGAGCGTCTAAGCACCTGATCGTTTACCCTAAAGGATACCTCGCGACCAGTGATAATGAACACGTCTGAAGCCTTGTATTTTCTAACTGCATCTGTTAAGTAGCTAACGATATCTGTCGCCATAACGCCTCCTAAAAGTTATTCTAGTGTTATCACAGGTTGGGTGCTGTCAGCCTCCCAACTTCCGGTATTTTCAATTTCCCAAGTGGATATCTCGCCGTTTTTTACCTCCACCTTGAGAATCTGGTTCGAATTTACTTCTACGGTAAAATCCTGGTCTGCCCAAGAGCTTGCCGCAATTATCTCATAGGCCTCGTTCGAAGCCACATAGTACTCTGTGTTATGGTCTGCAAGCTTTTTGCTCAGGTTGTAATTGTTGTGACTAGATGATACCGCAAGTGCCGCAATCACAGCAAATGACAAGCCGATAAGAATCACAACCATAAGACTGGTTCCAATATTTATTATTGTCCTATTCTCTCGCTTTTGTTTCTCCATCTAATCTCCTAATGAAGAGCCTTCTTCACCTCTAGTGAATATAGCTCTTTATCATCTACAGTAACTACAGTTACGCGCATTGTCTGGCAATCACCCGGCTGCTTTGGCTCTGATACAGTAGCCTCCAACTTGTATTTACTCTTACCTGTCAAATCCCAATCTTTATTGTAGTATGCTGTAAAACCTTCAAAACTGTCATCCGACAGATATTCCTCCGCGGTATTTGTCGCTAGGTTTACAGCCTCAGTAAGCTCCTTTGCCTCCTTGCTAGTCTGATAGCTTCCGGCAAAGCACTGAATGCAGACAGCAGATACTATTATGAAAAATAATATTGAAAACATCAACTCTGTCATGAAAATTCTGGAACCATTATTTCTATTCTTCATCTGATTCCTCCTTTTCTAGGGCAACATCTTCTACTGCTTCCACAGACTTGATTCCAATGCTAACTTCTTGATTGTTGCCTGATGCATCCTCTATTTGTACCAAGATAAGATTCTTATCCTTTTCCCATGAAAAATCAAGACTATTTATCTCTAAAATCTTATTTCCAAACTCTGCTGATATTCCCGCGCCGTCCTTTGCCTCAAGCTCCATGAGGTAACCGTCGTACTGATAAATGTAGAGGTTGTAGCCCTCACCCTCAGACATCTTTATGGCACTAACTCCATCAAACTTAGCTATATCAATAGCTCCAGCCTCATCGTGCTGACGGATTGTCTCCCTAATATAGGCAATGGCAGTTCTAGCATTTGAATTGCTTTCGTTGGAATTGACAACTGCTCTGTAGGAATTTACGGCCATCAAAAGAACACTCACCGCAGAAAAGGTGAATATCAAAAACAGTACCATCAAAAACATTATATCTATATTATGTTTTTTAACGTGTCCCTTCTTCAAACTTTAGGCCTCCTACTATTGTAAGCTGATTATAGTAACATCTGGTCGCATATTTGAACCAAAAATCACATAATCCACCCTAAACATCTCTTCATCGTAAATAATGCCATAGTTCTTCTGCAGATAATCAAAGCTTTCTGGATATCTGCCCTCGGTAACATAGCACTGAATTATCGCTCTATCGATAGCCTCCTCCAAGCTCTGTCTCTGCTCAGCAGCAGAGCCCCTTGAGGCCTTTGATACAGTGAATAAAAATACTACAAATATGAGAATAAATAGCAAGGCCGAAATAAGTGTGGTGCTTGCCATATTCTTTTTTTTGATTTGATGTATGCCGTCAAGGCTTCCAAATCTTGTTTTTCCCATATTAAATCATTCCCGACATTATATTTAACAGTGGTAACATAACTGAAAGCAGGATAATGCCTACTATTACTGAAAGGATAATAACTAAAGTAGGCTCAACAACTGCTATAAAATCATTAATCTCCTCGTCCGCCTCTTCCTGATAAGTGGTTGCCACTTTCTCAAGGACATTTTCCATGTTACCGGTTTTGGCTCCAAGGATTGCCATCTTTCCGTACAAGCCTCCAAATATTCCTGAGAGTGAAAATGCTCGTCCTATGTCCATTGTTTCTGCAAATGAATCCTTGCACTTTTCTAGCTTTTTCTCAAAGTCTGGCGCTTCTACAATGCGTCCGCTAACATCAAGAGCCTGCATAACATCCATACCGCTTGATAATGTCATTGCCATAGCAGAAGCAAAACGACTTGTAGCAATCTTTGAATGGATTGATTTAAATCTACGGCTCTTATATAGGAGATTATTCCTGTGATTCTTTCCCCATGTAGTCTTGTTAATGACAATGAAATAGATAACTACAGCAAGCAAAATAATAAGCATTATGACACCATTTTCCTTTATAAAGCTACCAACTGCCAAAAATCCCTCAGACAAACCGTCCATGGTTCCGCCTAACTGCTTGAATACTCTGTCAAACACTGGCATGATTTCTGTTACAAGGACAACGATAATAATGAGCATCATTGCCACCATCATAAGTGGATAAGTAACGGCACTTCTGATTGCATTGCTGATTGCCATTTCTCTTGAATAGTGTGCTGCCAAATTGGTAAGCACTGAATCCATCTTACCTGTTGTCTCACCCATCTTTGCCATTTCAACAAAATAATCAGGAAATACATCAACACTTTCAATCGCCTTAGAAAGCGAACCGCTCTCGCTGACTATGCTTTCCATCTCAGTAAGGAGTTCCTTCTCCTCCCCTCCCTGGGATTCGTCAAGCATCATTGTAATTCCCTGTATAGAAGAAACGCCGCTAGAAATCATCATTCCCATCTCATCGGAGAATGCGTATAGTTCCTCGGCTGTTAATTTTTTTCTAGTTTTATCGCTCATAGCCCCACCTTTTAATATTTATATTTCAATTGGTAATAGGTATCATCTTCTCGATATTGCTTCACGGTTTTGTCGCTTGCGTAAGAACCAAGAGTCGGATCCATTAACGTCCAGTCCGTTCCGTTAAACTGAATGACATTGTCTATCCAGCCCGTCTCCTTGGTGTAGACAGATATCCAAGCGTGATATTCGGTGCCTGCATATCCAATTTCTAGTCTTGTTGGTATTCCCTGAGATCTAAGCATAGCCCCCATTAGGCTTGCATAGTCAAAACATATACCCGTGCCTGATGCAAGAGTTTCGTCCACGACTGGTATATATCCCGATTGCACTGTCTCAGCTTTATCATAGTCATAAGAAATGTTTTTAGTGATGTACTGATAAACTGCGTTGACTACATCTAAATCTGAGTTTGCACTAGCAGCAAGCTCCTGCCCCTTTTTCACCGCAGCTGATTTTACATCAAAGTTTACGTAAGCATTGGGATACAGGAACATACTATATTCATCTTTAAGGGTTACACTCACTGATTGAGTAAAGGCCGCAGCATACTGGTCATCGTGAAGGTTTTCGTAGACACCTATCTTGTAGGTGCCACTTCCCTCGGATAAAGGATATACTGCATACTCTCCATTCAGGTCCATGAGATAGTTGTAGGTGTTACCAGCTGGAGTCTCAATTAGCATTCTCACCTTGGCCGCAGAGCCAGTATATCTAACCATGACATATCCATCAGCAGCGTTGCTTGCATCTATGCTAGCATCCACATTGCCATACACTTCTGTTCCGCTTGCCTTAGGCGCTAACACCCGTATTCTATTGTCTCTGGAGCCTTTGGTCCCCTTGGCCGAAGCCTCCACTGAAGACTCCCCGGCCCCTGATGAAGTGCCTTCGCCTGTTAAGCCTCCCCCAGAAGAGCAGGCCGTCAGACTAATACTCAGAACAATCAGTGAAAGCAAATATTTAGCTCGTCTCACTTGCTTCCTCCATTGTCCCTTTATTAAAATTTTTTGATTATATTAATTAATTCCATTTCGTTTTTAAAAGTGGAGCTCTTTTGCTTAGATGCATTGTATACCGCTCCCTGCCATGTGGCTTTATCTCTAGTATGGATTAGGATTGCAAATGTCTTTGAAGTATCTGCTTCCTCAATATAATCAGTAAGTTCGTGTACCTTGTCGGCTCTTGTTACATCAAACTTTTTATTAATCGTTTTCGTCTTGCGAAACTTTCTGTATTTGTACATTTGGCCAGGAGCTCCAAGAGAGTCCATAAAGCCATTTATCAAATGTATTAATTCGTTTATACCGCTAAACTCTTCTGGCTCAGTCTCATATCTATTATATAATTTACCGGACATTTCCTCTTTTGAATCCAGTACAATAGCCACAAGATTCTTAGCTCTTTTCATTCTAACAGGTATTCCCATTACTATTCACCTCTCACAATGTCTTCTAATTCGTCCGTATCATTGGCTGTACCAGCGCTTTCTAAGTTTACCGGAATAACGTTGTACTCCAAGAAACGCTTGATAGAAGCCTTTGGTAGATTTTCATTGATTCGAGCCTGAACTAGTACACAGTCCTCCTTTGTAATGTCTAGAAGCAAAATTACAAACTGGTTGTTACTGTAACGGGCGTACATATCGCCACCACGAGTAGATGTTCTAATAGCCTCGGCTAAATCGTCGGCAAAGATGTTCATCTTTTCGCGGTTCTTTTCTGTGTCGTTAGTGTTTCTGTTGATTGTGCAAAGCATCAACCACGCTGACTGACGCGAGCGCTTGATAACGCGCTTGATATATCTATAGCTCTCTACAAAGACAGGATAACTGCAGTAGAAACCACCCTCCAAATCATCCTTTGCAGAGTCTAAGTTCTTTTTAACCTCAAATATTTCATCAGTGCTATACTGCATCTGATCTGCAAGCCTTTCCATGGCTTCCTTCATCTTTGGAGACACATCAAGACCCAATTCACCTATCATAAGGGCCTCAGTATCCTGATAAAGCTTCAAAGCCTCCTTTGGCTTGTTTAGCTCAATAAGAGCCTCCATCTCATAATACTGCCATCCATCATATGGATAGAAATGGTTCGCCTTGTGGCTAACTTTGTATAAGCTTGCGTAATCCTTTTTAAGAAGGTAAAGCTCACAAAGCTGCTTTACGCATCTGTCATAATATTTCTTAAGTTTAACCTGAACTGAAACAACCCATTCAACGGCACTGAGTCCTGGAAGGAAATCACCTCCATAAATATCACAGGCCTTCTCCAAATACTTAATCTGTGTATCTGGATTAGATTCTGAAAAAGCTGCAGTAGCTGCATCTGCAAAATCAAATGCATCACACTCCACCTTAACATTTGGGCTAATCTTGTAAGTTCCTCTTTTTACAAAAACGTAATCTTCCTTTGGAAGTCCAGCCTTTGGAAGAGCCTTTCTCAGCCTAAAAACCAAGGCTCTCATACTATTAGATGGATCTGCTATCTCCTCGTCATGAAAAAGATTGAACATCAATTGATCTCTTGTCAATCCATCTGGATAGTACATCAACATCTGTAGTAACTGGTTTACCTTTGTTGTGTTGTTTCTTTCAATAGTAAATGGCTTTCCCTTGTAAAGAAACTCAACCTTGCCTAACATTTTTGCTCTAATTACTATCTGGTCCAATTTTCCCTTCTCCCTAACTAAAATATTTACTCTATTATTGTTATGTTTCTTTTAATACACACAATTATCATTATAGATTTTAGTATAGATTTTTCAATTACTAATGTAAATAACTTTTATAATTTGTTCATAATTGAAACACCTTTATTTTTAAGCAAGAAGAAGGACTGCATCGGCAGTCCTTCCTGTAATAACAAGTTAATATTAAAGTTCGTCAGCTTCGTTGATATCACAACGACCACAGATAACTGTCAAATTGCCGTTTCTTGTACGAATATCATCTAAAAAGCTTTTTTCTAATGAATCGTCCTTCAATTTTACACGATAGTTGATTTCATACAAACTTCCCATGTTTGTTGTTCTAACGCTCAAAAGCTTATGCCAACATGTAAACTTGTCAAATATATCATCAAATATATCTGAGTAGTCAAGGTTCTCTGGGATTGTGATCTTAAGATCCTTTTCCTCAGGCCCACATGAACCGTATGCACATGCGTTTAGTATGAAATGGATTGCACAGATAATAAGTGTAATTATACATGCAAGTCCAATAGCACCTATCGAGCAAACAATACCGACTGACATTGAAAAGAAAATAAATCCGATGTCGCGTGAGCTTCCCTGCAATGAACGGAAACGAACCAATGAGAATGCACCTACTACTGCAAGGCTTGTTCCCAAGTTTCCGTTAACTACAATCATCACTATACATACCAACATTGGTAAAATAATAAGTGTTCTTGCAAAGTTCTTTGACCTTTTACCAGTCTTGTTATATGTTAGTGAAATTACTAATCCTAACACACCTGCAAGTATTGAATAAATAATAGCCTGGCTCTGTGTTAACTGTGCAGCTCCGGTATTGCTTGTAAACATTGAAATAAATTCTTCCATTTTCTCATCCCCCAATTTCTAGTTAATTATCATGCTTGTAACAGTTGTCTCTTGTAAAAATTCCCATACTTAGAAAATGAAACAGAATAAAGCTGATATTTAGATAAAAGCTGTGTGAACCACAGCGGCATTGCGTCAGCTATCTTCACCTCCATTAACCTTTCACCTTCGTGCAATAAATAGTCATTATCGTCATCAACATATAATGTAAGATTAGTTGTCCTACTTCTAATGTTTTTGTCGAAAGTTACCCTGAAATCAGGATCTTCAATTCCATATAATGCCACTCTGTCGTAGGCAATATATCTCTTTGGAATTATCTCATAGTGATCAAAGAAATATTCAATCTCATGGAAAATCTGATTTGGGTTTGATGGTTGCACGCCATCAATCAAAAATGCTTCAGCTTCCTCCATTGGGATAGCAACTCTTCTCTTGTTAACGAGACCTTTGTATTTTTTCTTAATCTCAAAGAAACACATGCTATCATATGTAGGCTTGCCATAACATCTAATTCTAAATTTTTCTTTGTACTTAGGACCTTCTATAGAGGTTCTAATCAACTCGTCGCACTCCGTATCGTAATATATATTACGAATTGTATGAAGACCATATTGATCTTCTAACATATAAGCTTCTAGCTCTTTTCTAAAAGCTATATACGTCTTCTCATCCATCACATACTTCTTTTCATAACGGTCAAATACATTTTGGATTTGATCTTTCTTTTTTTTCCCCATAGCAACCCTCCTAAAAAAGAAAGCTATTAACTAATGGTTTCCCAGGAGTTATCAACCCAATAACCCTGAGTTTCATTCCATCTACGTCTCTGTAATTTACCCTTGTAGGTTCTGTACTTCCACACCACCGAATCCTGTGAAAATAACGCTACCCCAAAAGGTTTCTCGATGATGGTTTGTTGCGACACGACAAGGCCTTGTTGAGTATTTCCTAAATTGATAAGTCCAATCAAAGCCGTTGCACAAAACAAAGCGTAAAAATGTCTCTTCATAGTCATAATCCCTCTTTCAATTCAAATCCATCATTTAACAAATCTTGTAAACAATCATCATCAATCTCAATCAAATCATTATTTATGCTAATGTAATACTTTTTTTCATACTCATATATGTAGTTCTTTTCTCTACTAACTTCCTCCCCATAATGTGTATTCATCTGTCCGTCAGGTGCTTTGTATTGCGATTGAAACACCACAGTATAGGATAAGAAAAATGTGACTACAAAAAATATAGGAACTAAGCAATTACCATATTTCTTTTTTCCCGCGTTGAAGTTCTTAATCTCTTTAAATCTTTCTTCGATAAAGGTTGTTACTGAATTTGAAAAACCAAGTCCACAGGCAAGTGCTCGCTCGTCGGCGTTCTTGTACTCTTCCAGTAAAACCTGCAGATATTTTATCCGTCCTTGGAAATCCAGCTTTTCTACGACCTTCTGGTCGCACCTAAGCTCGAATGTTTGGTTTAAATCCTTTCCTAGTAAATAAACTATTGGATTCCACCAAAAAATTGCAACGAATATCTCTGTAAGCATCTTTACAGGCAAATCCCTGTTAGCGTGATGCATGTACTCGTGCATTAAAATAAGTTTTTCTGTTTCTGTCTCATACTCTTTTGCGGGCAGTAATATCATCTTCTTAAATATCCCAAAGCTGAATGGACTACCTATGATTTCACATTCTCTAATCTCAATATTTTCTTTGCCAAGATCTCGGTTCGCATTATCCTTTAATATTCGTTTTTTAGAAAACTTAACTATAGTGCTATAAATCTTAAAATACTCTCTGATAAGAATTATTATCTTAATCAGAGCAATCAACAGCGCCACTGCAGCAAGTACCAAATAAAGCTTTACACTCCCTGCCTCGCCCAGAGAGATTCTTCGTTTAAGAACAGCATAGATTGGATTGATAATCACCGGCATAGGAACTGCTAATGTCCATGCAAATTCCAGTGGCAAACTTAATCTGATGGCGCAAAACATATATAGCAAAACTATATTGCTTGTGCTGCAGACGCTTACCAGCCTGGCCTTTGTCCTTAAAAAATACAGCAGCAAAATAATGGAACTACTGTAAATCACCGTGGCTACAAAAGAAAATATTGTGATTTTCATTTTTACTCTACGTTCTCACCTTCTTTCTTCATTTCTTGGATAATGTTTTCGAGTCGCTCAATCACCTCCTCCTTTTTATCGCCCCTGTTACCCACGCCAAGCATGGCAGCGGATATCCTCTCCAATACATTGTTAGGCATTCTTTTTTCTAACAGATAATTAGTATAGTACGCCTCTTGTGAAATAGCAGGCGAAAACAACCTTGCGTATTGTTTGTTGTGCCTTTCCACCCCTACTACATTAATAAAGTTCTTCTCCTCCAACGACTTGATTGTCCTGAAGATTGCTGCGTGATTCCAGCCTTTTTCAGCTAACTCTTTCTCTAATTCATCGGCTGTAAGTGGCTTTTCACTGCACCAAAAATAGTCCATTAAGGACTCTTCGCGTTTTGATAAGTTCATACATTTCCCCTCATTACTAATATCATTATTGATACTCATTCTATTTCTTTTAGTCGGTTTTTTCAATCGTTTAAGTTAAAAAAAAGCCTTTTAAGCCCCTTTAAGTTGCAATTTAGTGAATATTAAACAAATCTTGTTTTCGCATTTTTTATAAATTGCCATCACAAAAATATTTTATTACATTCTATAATTTATGCCACATATGTGTAAAAACGTTTCCTATAAAATCAAGGTTTGTAGACATTTCGAATAGTGGACCAGGGGGACGGGGTTAGTGGACCATTTTCTCGCAACTCGAAAGAAAATGGTCCACTAGCCCCGTCCCCCTGGTCCACCTACAAAAAATAGAGTAGGTATCCTACTCTATCTTTTCTTTAACGTTATATTTGTTCATCGCACTATCCAACTGTCCCTCTAAGAACAATTCAACAGCACCAATCACCTTTTCGAAAGAATCATCTACTCGCTGTCTGTCCTCGGAATCATATCGACCCAAAACGTGGGCTACCATGTCTCCGTTTTGACACTCTCCAACTCCAACTCTTATACGAGGGAATTCGTTGGTATCAAGTAAACCTATGATGCTCTTTAATCCATTATGTCCACCTGCACTACCCTTTTTTCGAACTCGAATGTTTCCTGTTGATAGGGAAACGTCATCAGAAATGACTATCAATTCTGTGATAGGGTCAACATCATAGTATTCTGTCAGCTCAAATATACATTCTCCGCTAAGGTTCATATACGTCTGAGGCTTTACCAGCATAACCTTTTTGCCATTTATTCGGCCTTTTCCAACAAGGCCCTTATGCTCTTTGTGTTTAACATCTATCCCATACTTTTGGGCGATAGCATCAATGGCTTCAAAGCCTACATTATGTCTGGTTCCATCGTACTTTCTCTCTGGATTGCCTAGACCAACAATTAAAAACATAAATCCTATTCTGGGAACTCTTCCTTATACTTGTTAAGTATCATTGTCTGCATCTGCTCTCTTGTGGTTGAACGGATTGGATGTGCAATATCCTTGTAGCCGCCCTCTGAACCACGTCTAGATGGCATCGCGATAAATAGTCCCTTGTCTCCTTCAATAATCTTGATGTCGTGAATTACAAACTCCTCATCAATTGTGACTGAAACTACAGCCTTCATCTTACCTTCTTTTTCGATTTTGCGAATTCTGATATCAGTGATTTGCATTGTCCTATACCTCCCCAACTGGCATATCGTATCTGTTTTTGTTTCCGGTAACTATGCGGATTCCATCTTCCCCAATGTATGTGGATCCGCTGAGCAATGTCTCATGGCTTTCAACAATGCAATTCTCTACGTGCACGTTGTCCCCTATGTATGCTCCGTTTAAAATGACGCAATTCTTAACAACTGAGTTGTTGCCAACAAATGCTTTTTTAAACAGTACAGAATTCTCTACAGTACTGTTAATGATGCATCCTCCCGCCACAAGAGAATTTTTAACGTTGGAACCTGCATTATATTTAGCAGGCGGCAGGTCGTGGGTCTTTGAATATAACCCTGGCTCTGTGTGGAAGAAATTATCTCTAACATCCTTTCTTAAGAAATCCATGTTTGCCTTGAAGTAACTATCTACATCAGCGATGTTTGACCAGTAGCCCTCCATCATGTATCCGTAGATTTTCTTCATGCTCTTGTATCTTATGAGAATGTCTGTAACAAAATTGTATCTGCCCTCTTTATTGCACTCCTCTAGCAAATCTATAAGGGCCCTACGTCTTATAACGTAGACTCCGGCAGAAACGGTATCCGATTTTGCAACCATCGGCTTCTCTTCAAACTCTGTGATTCTGCCATCCTTATCCATTTCTACCACGCCGTAACGATTGATGTCGTCACCTTCTGGTAGCTTGGCACAAACCACTGTTATGTCAGCCTGTTTTGCGATGTGGAAGTCTAAAACTTTGTTGAAATCAAGTTTATAAACACAATCACCGCTAGCTATAATAACATAAGGCTCGTGTCTTTTCTTTAGAAAATCAATATTTTGCCAAATGGCATCGGCGGTACCTCTATACCACCAGCTATTGTTTGTGGTGACTGTCGGTGTGAAAAGGAAGAGACCTCCCTGCTTTCTACCGAAGTTCCACCATTTTGATGAATTAAGATGCTCGTTTAAGGAACGAGCGTTGTACTGGGATAGCACAGCAACAGTTTGGATGTGAGAATTTGTCATATTAGATAAGACAAAATCGATACATCTGTAACTGCCTCCCACCGGCATAGCAGCTATGGCTCGCTTGTCAGTAAGATTCTGCATTCTACTGCTGTTTCCACCCGCCAGAATAATACCTAATGCTTTCATAATCGATCACCTGCCTTGATAATGTAGCCGCCACTAGCTAACTGTCCGTCAGGATAATCCGCTTCGCTAGTCTCGCCTTTGATAGCTGTATTCTTGCCTATAGTTACATTTGCAGGGATAACTGAATTCTCTCCGATTACCGCAAGTCCAAATGAATATATGCTTGCATTTAGCTTGCTGGTTGCTTCCTCCCCTTGGCCAATCTTAGTTCCCTCGCCAATCACTGTGTTCTCTGCGATGATTGCTTTGTCCAAAACACAGTTCTTACCGATTATGGCTCCTTCCATGATAATCGAATCACGGACGATTGTGCCTTCTTCTATTACAACGCCTGCGCCCAATACTGAATTGTAAATCTCTCCGTATATCTGTGCGCCCGCACCAACAATCGCCTTTTCCACCACCGCTGTGCTTGCAACAAATTGCGGCTCAATTATGTTTTGGTTGGTGTATATCTTCCAGAATTCTTCGTACAAGTTAAACTCTGGAATTAAATCGATAAGCTCCATATTGGCTTCCCAATATGAACCCAAGGTACCTACGTCCTTCCAATAGCTGTTAAATTCGTAGGCGTACATTGGTGAACCCTTTTCGTGTAGATACGGAATAATGTGCTTTCCAAAATCACAATTACTCTGCTCTCTAAGCGCCAAAAGTGATTCCTTAAGTGCTTTCCAACTGAATATATATATTCCCATGGAAGCTAAGTTACTTCGTGGCTCAGCTGGCTTTTCCTCAAATTCGCTTATGCGTTTTTCGTCGTCTGCTATGACAACACCAAATCTTGATGCTTCCTCAATAGGCACAGGTATTACCGCAATCGTAACCTCTGCACCTTTACTTTTATGAAAATCTAACATGGCTTCATAATCCATCTTGTAGATGTGGTCGCCCGAAAGAATAAGTACATACTCAGGATTATAATTTTCCATGTATTTAAGGTTCTGGAAAATTGCATTGGCGGTTCCAGAATACCACTCACTAGTGTCGCTCTTCTCATATGGTGGAAGAACTGTCACACCTCCATTGTTTCTATCCAAATCCCATGGAATACCGATTCCAATATGAGAATTCAGAACCAATGGTTGATACTGAGTAAGAACGCCAACGGTATCAATTCCTGAATTGATACAATTTGAAAGAGGGAAGTCAATAATACGATATTTCCCCCCGAAAGAAACTGCTGGCTTTGCAACATCGGACGTTAGCACGCCCAATCTGCTTCCTTGCCCGCCAGCAAGAAGCATTGCAATCATCTCTTTTCTAATCATCCCTATCATCTGCCTTTCTCATGGTGTCAGTGAAGGATGTGCTAAAAACCCCGTGCACTCCCCTTGATTTCTAAAATACATCTGCACTCGGAAATCTAAAGCATGGACAGTCTGCCTCGACAATATCCACAATCTATGTAATCAGTATAGCAAAGTGTCAAAATAGTCGCAATAATATTCGTAATTTTTTACCGTATCTTCGCTAATAGTTTGACAACTTGCCATCAATATGTCGAAACAATATATTTTTTATTCAACTTCGACCTTTTTGAATGTTCAAAAAGACTTGAAACAAATCGCGTTTGGGTTTAATGTATTTAAGTTGAGAAATTTTTAATAAGAAGGAATACATCATGTACAAATTAAACTTTGACAACAAAATACATGTACATTTCATCGGAATAGGCGGTATAAGCATGAGCGGTTTAGCTGAAATATTGCTTGGCGCAGGCTTTACTATCTCTGGCTCTGACAGGGAATGCTCTGACTTGACTAAGCATCTTGAGGCTCTTGGAGCTAAGGTTTCTTATCCTCAGGCCGCTGCCAACATTACCGATGACATAGATCTTATTGTATATACAGCAGCTATTGCAGATGACAATCCAGAGTTTGTTGCAGCCAAGGCTTCAGGCAAGCCAATGCTTACAAGAGCAGAGCTACTTGGAGAGATTATGGCCAACTACACTCGCTCTATCACAGTTTCTGGTACTCACGGCAAGACAACCACCACATCCATGATTAGCCAGATTCTCCTTGAGACAGCAGAGGACCCTACCATTTCTGTGGGCGGTATCCTCGATGCCATTCACAGCAATGTGCACGTTGGAGATAGCGACATTTTTATCACAGAAGCTTGTGAGTACACCAACAGCTATCATTCATTCTTTCCTAAGTACAACATTATCTTAAATGTAGAAGCGGACCACTTGGACTTTTTCAAGAATCTTGAAAATTATCGTGCTTCCTTTAAGAAGTTTGCTACAAATACTTCAGCCGATGGTATCCTTATCATCAACAACGAGATTGAAGATGTTAAATATTTTACTGAGGGGCTTAACTGCAAGGTCATCACCTATTCATTAAAGGGCGATGCCGATATAGTTCCTACAGATATTTCTTATAATGAAAAGGGCTTTGCAAGCTTTGTTCCTGTTTACAACGGAAAGTCTCTTGATAAAGTTAACCTAAATGTACCTGGAGACCACAACATCAGCAACGCTCTTTCTGCTATTGCTCTTTGTTTGGAAATGGGTATCAGCTATGACCACATTAAGGCAGGTCTTGCAAAGTTTGGTGGTGCTCACCGCAGGTTCGAACTTAAAGGTACCTATAAGGGTGCAACTGTGGTTGATGACTACGCTCATCATCCAACAGAGATTAAGGCTAGCTTATCAGCTGCTGCAAACTATCCTCACAACAGAGTGGTTGTTTGCTTCCAGCCTCACACATACACACGTACACTTAGCTTTTTAGATGATTTCGCTGAGGCTCTTAGCGCAGCGGACGTAGTACTTCTTGCTGACATCTATGCAGCTAGAGAGCCAGATGTTTACGGAGTCAGCTCAAAGGATATTGCAGATAGAATAGAAAAGCTTGGAACTGAAGTACATTATTTAGGTTCTTTTGACGCCTGTGAAAAATTTTTAGAAAAAAATATTGTCAACAATGACTTGTTGATAACTATGGGTGCCGGAAACGTCTATTTAGTAGGCGAAAACTTACTTAACAGGTAGTTATCCACATTATCCACATTTTTTTGCTTAATTCTTATGCACAAAAATGTGGATTTTTTTATCCTTTTTTTTCTAAACTTGTAATACTTTTCCACATTATCCACAACACTCACAAACCCTTTATTTACAAGGGTTTGCGGCCCTTCTCCCCTTTTCTTTTTAAAATTATTTTGCTATAATTTGCCTCAGGTTATTAAGGAGAGGATAATATTATGGCTGACATCATGTTGCATACAAGTAATAACGCAGGATTCACTTGTGTTTCTAATACTTTTATCGATGATTTCATGAAAGATGCCAATGGGGAATACGTCAAGATTTACCTTTATCTACTTCGTTGTCTAAACAACGATGGAATCGAATTTTCCATCGGGCAGTTGGCGGACTGCTTGGACCACACAGAAAAAGACGTAATGCGCGCTTTACTTTATTGGGAGAAAGTTGGCCTGCTTCATCTTGAGTACACCTCAGATAACGAGCTTTCAGGAATCTGCTTAGTTGATGTGAATGGAACTGGTTCTTCGTTCACATCCGTAAATAACGCTGTAGGTTTAAGCACAGCTACCGAGGCTGTCGCTCCTGCAGTTTCATCTAATAGACAGGCGGCGGTTCGTCCAAGCTACAGCGCCGACGAGCTTGATGCCTTCAAGGAAGAGGAGGCAGTTGAAGATTTAATCTTTGCCACCCAGACTTATTTAGGTCGTCCGCTATCTTACTCAGACACCAATACACTTTTGTTCTGGTATGATGGCTTACACATGAGTCTCGATTTGATTGAATATCTTATTGAGACTTGCCTAAGCAATGGTCACAATAGTTTCCACTACATGGACACAGTTGCCAGAAACTGGGCTGAGGATGGTATCACAACAGTAGAAGCAGCTAGACATTCTAGTTCTTCTCGCAACAACACTGTTTATTCCATCATGAAGGCCTTTGGCATCTCCGGTAGGGACCTTATTGAATCAGAGCTTAGCTACATAGATAAATGGACGAACACATACAGCTTTGGATTAGACATTATTTGCGAAGCTTGCAAGCGTACAGTGGTTTCCACCAACAAACCATCTTTCAAGTATGCAGATTCAATCCTTACAAGCTGGAAGAAATCAGCGGTCAAGACCTTGGACGACATAGGTCGCCTAGATCAGGAATTTGCTACTGCTTCTGTGTCAAAGCTTTCATCTGCTAACCGTGTTAGAAACGGCAGCACACAAGGTCAGAAGCCTAAGGCAAATAACAAGTTCCACAACTTTTCACAGCGAGAGTACGACTTCGCTGCTTTGGAGAAGAAACTGTTGGGTAATTAAAAAAGGGGGATTTACATGGCACTATCTAATGAGCAGTATGATGCACTTATGCGTCAATACAATCATAAGCAGGCACGTAACAACCAAATTGTTTCATATCGTACTGATGAAGTTTATGCTGCTATTCCTGCACTTTCTCAGTTGGATGAAGAAGTCTCAAAAGTTTCAATTTCATCTATTACCGCTATATTTGAGGGTCAGGATATTGCAGAGGCGGCAGCCGCTTCTAGACGCAAGCTTGCAGAATTGAGAGAGAAGCGCGCGGCTATGCTTGAGGCAGCTGGTTTTCCAGCAGATTATCTTGAGCCACCTTATGATTGTCCTGATTGCAAGGATACTGGCTTTATCGATGGCAAGCGCTGCCACTGTTTCAAGCAGGCAGCTATTAATATTGTTTACAAACAGTCAAATATTAGCACCATTCTTTCTAAAGAAAATTTTGACCGTTTTAACTTAAATGTATACGACGATAATTACTTTGAGGGTAATTCTGACGTTAGCGCTCGGGCTACTGCACAAATAGCCTTAGAAAGAGCGCAAAACTTTGTGCAGAATTTTAAGACAAATGGTGGTAATCTCTTGTTGCTTGGGCAGACAGGGTGTGGTAAGACCTTTCTTTCCAACTGCATAGCGAAGGCTCTTTTAGATGAGGGAGTATCAGTTGTTTACTTCACAGCTTTTGAGCTTTTCCGCGTATTTGAAGAACAGACTTTCAAAAAGAATTCCTCGGCAGAGGATTTAAATGAGCATATATTTGACTGTGATTTACTTATCATAGACGACTTGGGCACTGAGTTCCAAAACTCTTTCACAACTGCAAGGTTGTTCCAGTGCCTTAACGAGAGACTTTTACAGAACAAATCGACAATTATTTCTACCAATCTCTCTCTAGAGGATATGCGTGATACATACAGTGAACGTATTACTTCACGGGTATTTTCTTACTACGAGCCGATTAAGCTTATTGGTGAGGATATCCGAATCAAGAAAGTAATTAACAAATAAATATTTTCAAGGAGCAAAACATGCCAAACAATGAAATCGTGTTGGAAAACACACCACCTATGGCAGAGCTTGGGTTAATCCCTCACAAGAGCTGTGAAGCCATCGCAGAGCGCGTTAACGATTACTTACTTCAGTGGAGACAGGAACGCAAAAGCGACCAATCTATTATTACTCTTGCTGGCTACCGTAGTGATTCCTACATTGTAGATGCAGAGTGTCCTCGCTTTGGTTCAGGTGAAGGAAAGGGTGTTATCAACCAGTCGGTTAGAGGTCTCGATTTATACATCCTTGTTGATGTTACTAATTACAGCCTCACTTACACTGTATGTGGTCACGAGAACCACATGAGCCCAGATGATATCTACTGCGATCTTAAGCGTATAATCGCAGCTGCCATGGGCAAGGCAAAACGTATCACTGTTATTATTCCTTTCCTCTATGAGGGAAGACAGCACCGTAGAAGTGCTCGTGAATCGCTTGATTGTGCAATGGCTCTTCAAGAGCTTGTTAACATGGGCGTAGACAACATCATCACATTTGATGCTCACGACCCACGTGTACAGAATGCTATTCCACTTCACAGCTTTGAGACAGTATCTCCTACCTATCAGTTCCTTAAGGGCATCCTCAAGAACTGCAAGGACTTAAAGCTTGATAATGATCATCTTATGATCATCTCTCCTGATGAAGGTGGTACAAAGAGAGCCGTATATATGGCCTCTGTTTTAGGTGTTAATGTTGGTATGTTCTACAAGCGTCGTGATTACAGCCGCATAGTTGATGGCCGCAATCCAATCGTCGCTCACGAATTCCTTGGTAATGACGTTGCCGGCAAGGACGTTATCATCGTTGATGATATGATTTCTTCTGGTGAGTCAATGATAGATGTAGCTACAGAGCTCAAGAAGCGTAACGCTAATCGTATCTTTGTAGTTGCTACCTTTGGTCTTTTCACCAACGGTATGGCAAAGTTTGACCAGGCAGTTGCTGAGGGCATCATATACAAGGTTGTTACAACCAACCTTACCTACCTCACAGATGAAGTTCAAAGCAAGGACTACTTTATCAAGTGTGATATGTCTAAGTACATCGCATACATCATCGATACACTCAACCATGATTGCTCTATCTCAGAGCTCCTCAACCCTTATGGTCGTATCGAAAAGCTTATCACACGATACAAAAACGGCGAATACTAAAAACAATGGGTCCCCACATTTTGTAGGGACCCATTGTTTTTTTGAACCGAAGCTACAACTTTGCTGCCGCAGCCTCGTCACAAATAATTATTACGTCACGATGACGCTGGAGGATTGAGCCTGGGACGTCTTCTGTTACTGGGCCCTTTACAACTTTGGCTAGGGCCTCTGCCTTCGACTCTCCTGTTACAATCATTAGGATTCGCTTTGCATCCAAGATGGATTTGATTCCCATGGAGTACGCCTGCTTTGGCACATCTTCGATTTTTTCAAATAAGCGAGAATTTGCCTTAATCGTACTATCTGTTAGATTTACAAGATGGGTTGTTTCTGTAAAAGGTGTGCCTGGTTCATTAAATCCAATGTGTCCATTGCCTCCAAGGCCAAGGATTTGCAAATCCACTCCCCCAAGTGACTTAAGTAAGTCTTCATACTCTTTGCACTCTTCTTCTGGAACGTTAGCCATTCCATTTGGTAGATGAGTGTTGGCTATATCTATATCTACTTTGGAAAATAAATTTTCATTCATGAAATAGTGGTAGCTGTTCTTGTCGTCGTCGGCAAGTCCCCTGTATTCATCAAGGTTTACTGTTTTAACATCCTGAAAAGTTATTTCTCCCTCCTTATACTTTTCAACCAGTGTTTTATACATGCCAATAGGTGTTGTTCCTGTGGCCAAGCCTAGCACACTATCATTTTTAAATTTAATCTGATCAGCAACAATCTGGGCTGCTCTTATGCTAGCTTCTTCATAATTTTTCTCTTTATAAATTCTCATTTCCTTAATTACTCTCTATTCTTTTGATAATATATTTTTAAGAGTTAGCGCTTTTACTCCTTCAAGTTCATTATAGAAAGTGAAAAAGATTAGCGTCAATCAAGCCGGGTGCTTCTGTAACACCTTTCATTCAAATCAATTACTTTTGCTATTTTGATGTTAGTACTTTCATAAATTAGCTAAAAGATTGAGATTACGCTATTTGTTTTTTTATAATATAAACATAAGATGTAGGTTTATTTTTATTCCCGGCTAGCTAGCTGTAAAAGGAGATACAAATGGACAAAAAGCAAGAAATCCTTAACCAAATACAAGGGGGGCTCATTGTTTCCTGCCAAGCCCTAGAGGATGAGCCTTTACATAGTAGTTTCATCATGTCTAGGATGGCTGTTGCCGCTGAGCAGGGCGGTGCTGTGGCTATTAGAGCAAACGGTCCTGAGGACATAGCAGAAATCCAAAAAAGTGTCTCTATACCTATTATCGGATTGTGGAAGAGGGATTATGACGATTCTGATATTTACATCACTCCTACCATGGCAGAAATCGATGCCTTGGTAGAGGCAAATGTAGACATTGTCGCCACCGATGCCACAGATAGGCTCAGACCTAGCGGGCAAAGCCTATACGATTTTATAAAAGATATAAGGGCCAAGTATCCTGACATTCTTCTTATGGCGGATTGTTCTACCTTTGAGGAAGGACTTAAGGCAGAAAAGCTTGGCTTTGACATTGTTAGCACAACTCTGTCTGGCTACACAGCTGAAACTGCAGGAAAGACTTTGCCAGATTTTGATTTGCTTGAAATGCTTGTTGCTTCACTGTCCGTTCCTGTAGTTGCAGAAGGTGGCATTTGGGAAATAAGTCAGCTAAAGACAGCTTTTGAAATAGGCTGCCATTGTGCTGTCATAGGTAGCGCTATCACACGACCTCTAGAAATTACTAAGCGCTTTACCGATTCAATCAAGGAGATGACCAATGAAAATTATTAACGGTAGTGTATTCTTAGAAGATGGACAATTTAAAGATGTAGAAGTGGCTTTTGAAGATGGAATAATTACAGCTATTTCAGACGAAGGCCCTATATATGATACCGAGACTGTCGATGCCAGTGGCTGCTATGTTATACCTGGACTTTGCGATATACATCTACATGGCTGTATGAGCTACGACACTTGCGATGGTACCGTGGAGGCACTTAAAGCTATGGCCAGCTACGAAGCAAAGTGCGGTGTTACATCTATACTGCCTACAACTATGACATACCCAGAAGAAATATTAACTAATATAGCAAAGGCTGTTAATGAATATCGTAAATACGATAATGATGTTCCGGGCAGAGCTACTATACACGGCATAAATATGGAGGGCCCTTTTATTTCTCGTGAAAAGAAAGGGGCACAGAATCCTAAGTATATTCAAAATTGCGACTACGACATGTTCCATAGAGTCAACGAAGCAAGTGGCGGTGTAATACGTTTATGCGATATAGCCCCTGAGCTAGAAGGCGCCATGGACTTTATTGACAGGGCAAAAGATGAGACTCGTATATCCATTGCTCACACTACTGCCGATTATGAAACATGCATAGAAGCCTACAAGCACGGCGCAAAGCATCTTACTCATTTGTTTGATGCAATGCCACCTTTTACTCATAGAGCACCAGGCCCAATAGGTGCCGCTGCCGAGTTAGATTTTGTTACACCTGAAATCATTTGTGATGGAATACATGTATTTCCACCAGCTGTGAATTTGATGTACAAAGTCTTTGGCGCTGAGAGACTTATATTGATTAGTGACTCTACAAGAGCCACAGGCTTATCAGATGGAGAATACGAGTTGGGTGGACAGCCTGTGAATGTTAAAGGTCGTCTTGCCACACTCCATGATGGCACCATCGCCGGCTCCGCCACCAATTTATACGATTGCATGATTACAGCAATAAATGAAATGCACATTCCACTTGAGGCTGCAATCCTTTGTTCTACAAGGAATCCAGCCCTAGCTGTTGGAATATATGACACAGTTGGCTCAATCACTATTGGCAAACAGGCTGATTTTGTTATAATTAATAAATCAGATCTAAGTATAAATAATGTGATTGTAAGGGGTTCATATGTCAACAGTTGATACAACTAAGGATAAGATTAGAGAATCTTATAGTAATTTGACCAAATCAGAGCAGGGAGTTGCAGATTACTTTTTGGAAAACACTGTCATCAGTGATTTTTCCTCAAAGCATATCTCCTCCCTGCTATATGTTTCTGAGGCAACTCTCTCAAGATTTGCCAAGAAATGCGGCTTTAAAGGCTACCGAGAGTTCGTTTACATGTACGAGCTTGATTTCAAAGATTACTTTACGGAAAAGGAAGAAAAAGAAATCTCTGATATTACTCGCGCAGTTAGAAAGAACTACAAGGATATTCTTACTAAGGCCTTTGACATTATCGACGAGGACCAGATGCGACGCATAGCTAGCATGCTCAGTAATATCGAATATACTTTGCCTGTATATGGCATGGGCTCTAGTGGATATGTGGCTAGAGAATTTCAGCTACGCTTTATGCGACTTGGTCTTGACGTTATCGCAATTACGGATTCTCAGATGATTGCCATGAACGCTTCCCTTGTTAAACGAGGCTCACTTGTGTTAGCCTTTTCCATCAGTGGCACTACCAAGGTTGTCATCGACGGAGTCAAAAAAGCTAAGCAAAACGGCGCAAGGGTGGTCCTTTTTACAGCATCAAAGGATAAAAAGCTTAGAGAGCTTTGCGATGAGATAGTTGAAGTAGCTTATCTAAACGAGCTTGAAAAGGGCACCAAGATTTCACCACAGATTTCACTTTTAATTCTGCTGGATGTGCTCTACTCATATTATTTTGCCAACGATTCCTTCTTCAAGGCTGAAAAGTACAAGCGAACGCTATCAGCTCTAGAGATAAAACAATCACTTGATTAATTTTTTATAACATGATGAAAGGTCGCAAGCTAAGCTTGCGACCTTTCTTTGATTGGGTTACGGATTGAATTTTGAAAATAGGTTTTTATGATTTATGATTAATCTCTCTTTTAAAGTAATTTCTTGAACTCGTCATATACGAATTGTACTTGAGTTCCTATGATAACCTGCACTGAAGTCTTTCCTGGACGAATCATGCCTGCTGCACCTGCAGCTTTAACGGCCTTTTCATTGATTACATCCTGTTCTTTGACTTCTAATCTAAGTCTTGTAGCACAGTAGTCAGCAGAAGTGATGTTGTCCTTTCCGCCAAGTGCTTCTAAAATCTTTGCTGCAACTACAGCATAGTTGTTATCTGAAAGCTTAACATCCTTGTCTATCTCAGCGTAATCTTCCTCATCATCCTCTCTACCTGGAGTCTTTAGATCAAACTTGCCAATAGCATAGTAGAATACCAAATAGAATACTACGAATGCTGCGATTCCAAGAGGAATGATTAACCATGTCTTCTGTGCAGCTGGAAGCGATGCAGAGAAAAGTAAGTCTGTTGCACCAGCTGAGAATGAGAATCCAGCTCTAAATCCTACCAAGCCAGTAATTACTGTGAACACGCCATAAAGAAGTGCATAGAGTAAGTAAAGTCCTGGAGCAAGGAACATGAAAGCAAACTCAAATGGCTCTGTAACACCGCAGACAAATGCACAAATAGCTGCAGATGAAAGGATACCAATAGCAAGCTTTCTCTTTCCTGTCTTAGCGCGTCTAATCATTGCGATTGCAGCACCTGGAATACCAAACATCATACATGGGAAGAATCCTGACATATAAAGTCCTAAATCCCAAGAAACATCTGCAGATGTCTTGCCTGCCCAGAAGTTTGTCAAATCACCAAGACCAATTGTATCGAACCAGAATACGTTGTTAAGAGCATGGTGTAAACCAGTTGGAATAAGCAATCTGTTTAAGAATGCGTAGATACCAGCACCTACGATACCCATCTTTGAAATTGCATTTCCGAGACCAACTAAGCCTGTAAATAAAAGTGGCCATACGAATAACAATACAACTGAAGCACAGATTGAAATAAGTCCTGCGAAAATAGCTACACTTCTCTTGCCACTGAAGAATGAAAGCCAATCTGGAAGCTTTGTATTCTTGAACTTGTTGTAACACATGGAACCGATGATACCGGCAAGAATACCAATAAATGGATTTCCAATTTTGTCAAATGCAATAGTACTTGTAGCACTATCAGCAATTGATGGTATGATTGTTGTAACAAATCCTGTGTTAAGAAGTGTGGTAATGATAAACCATGAAACAATGGCTGCAACACCGCCTGTACCATCATGGTCGTCTGCCATACCAACACCAACACCGATAACAAATAGTAGGGCCATGTTATCGATTAATGCCGCACCAGCCTTTACCAAGAATAGACCGATAAGCATCTTTGCACCGCTAATGTCACCGCCTTGCATTGTGGCTGGGCACAGAAAATAACCAATACCCATCAACAAACCACACAATGGCAATACAGCCACCGGCAACATAAGGGCTTTACCAAGTTTTTGTAAAAACTTCATACACTCTCCTCCTTTTAACCCTAAATATTAATTAAATTATATCTATTCCCCAAAATCACTGTCAACGAATTGCACTTCTTCTGAAACCTCTTTCATATTTCATGGCGGCTTTGAAATTTTTATGACAGTACTTTCAAAGCATAGCTTTTCTACAGGAGAGATAATGTATCAATTTGAAATTTTCTTTAATGGAATTGTTATGAAAACAGGGTGTACAGCTGACTCGATATCCAACAAACAATCAACACAAGTGAAACAACTGCAAGCATTACTTCTTTTCCTTGCATATTACGTATATACGTTGATTGTTCGATGTCCTTTGATTTTTCAAACAAAATCTTATATAGGAAAATAAAACCTAGTAACGAAAAAACTATTACATTCGATATTCTAAAACCATTAACTCTATCTACTAAAGATACAATTAAAGCTAAAGTAATTATTAACATAAAAACTATTCTTCTAAATAAAATACTCTCTCTCATTTAATTATTCTCCTTTTTCTATTTATTATTTTCAAACACTATAATCTGTTTATGTACATCTACAGTTGCATTAACTCCAAAAGGTATTATGCACCGTGGTTGTGCGTGCCCAATATTGATGTTGCTCACAATAGACAAACCAGAATTATCTATCGTTTTTAAAAGCACTTGCTTATATTCATCAACATACACTTCGTCAAATGGTTTACCAACTAACACCCCAGAGATAACATCAAATATTTCCCGCTCTTTTAGTGCCAAAAGTGCTTTTTTATATTTTTCAGGCGACATTTTTTCTTCACTAGATTCTAGTAAAAGTATCTTGTCTCGCCACTCTTCTTTGTCTGGAAACAAATGATATTTCTTGCATAACTCAGGCATGTCTGGATACCTGTCACCATAGAAAAAATCATATATGGAATCAATGCATCCACCAAGAATTTTTCCAGAAAATACGGCATTTCCATTCAACAATTCAAATCCTTTATTTGAATGTGCTTTTAATGGAGTACCTATTTGTTCTAATCCAAAATCTTCTCGTGATTCATACCAATTCTCACTTGGAGTTATTGCTTTTATAGTTCCAGTTCTTATTAACTCTTCAAAATATTTTCTTGTGTATGTAAGTATATCTGGTCCAATTTCACATATATCAGGCAAAAACGCTTGTCCGTAAAACGTATTCATCCCAACTTTATGGAACATAAAATGATTAAAAGTTGTATCTGAAAATCCTAAAAAAATCTTATCATTAACAGCTCTTACTAATTCATCATTTTCAAATAAAAAAGGTAATAATCTGTATGTATCATCTCCACCAATCGCACATAATATCATGTCGATTTCAGGATTATTAAGTGCTTTCAGCAAATCTTCAGCCCCCTCTTTGGGGTGATTCTTTACATATTCCAAGCCGTTCAATGCATGGGGCATGAACTCTACATTCACCCCTAATTCATTTAACCTTTTTACTCCTAAGTCCACTTCATGCTTAATATAAGATTCGCCCATTATTCCAGAAGATAAACTCACTATTGCTATATTCTTTACCATAATTTATTCTTTCTTCTATTAACAATCTTATCCTTAACCCAAAATGGGCCCTTACTTTCAATAAGCATCGCCACAAATAACATCACTAATATAAATCCAAGCTGTATGTATTTATAATCATCCAGATAAATCGGCCCGGCCGTAAATATAAATGGATTCAAAATAGATAGCTTAGTTGGATTTATTATCCAATATATCCATATAATAGATACTACTGTCAGAGTCATTGCTTTGTTTTTTAAGATTGCACAAAACAATGCTGCTATACCTATGAAAAAGAATGAAGAAAGAAATGATGCCTGCCAATACATTACTTTTTCCAATTCGTGAGTATACTCTATATCGAAAAATATATTGAACATAACATAATTTACCACTAAAAGTATGCTTTCCAAGATCACTAATCTAAGCATTCGTTTTAAAAATATTATTTTAATATTCGCTTTTGACGAATAATAAATCTCTTGCATATTGCTTTCGAAAACCTCTAGATTAATTAGTATGGATGCTATCAATATAAAAAGAGGAAAGTACATTACGGTTTCATTTATAAAATCTATATATGAAACCTTGTACATAGAAAACAATATTACTCCTGCAAAACACAAGGCCATTATTATGTACTTTATATTTCTCTTAACTATATTAATCAATTCTTCTTCCTTTTCTTGTATTGAAACCTATAACTAAACACAAGTATTAACGATGCCAATATCAAAATGATAACTCTTCTTCCAACATCATAATCAACTATTGTTTGGACACCATCTAGACGATTTACAACTGTAATCTTTGACAACAATTTATGGTTTTTGAAAACATTCGGTGTAAGGTTCATTATCACCCATGCCAAGTATATAGGTACCGTAACACCAAAATTCTCTTTAAAAATACTAATCAGTAGCACTAAAACTGCAATGTACGCAATTATAGTTGGCAAAAATACCGTTCCATATTTTTCTGTTGTTACAAAATATTTGATTGGAAATCCATCAACTTTAAATCGCACATAGCTATAAATATTTAATATCACTCCAAATAAATACGTATATACGATAATGGGTATAATCATTACAAGCAAATCATATATGTAGTATTTAAATCTATCACTACCGACAATTTTACGAGTTTCGATTATGTCTTCTTTTTGATTGTCTACCATGAAAAAATATACATACGCAATAAGGAGAAATCCTAATATTGCTTGTGAGTAAGTCAGATAATTATTTTGTACATCAATTTGATATCCAAAATTATTGTTCTCTTCCATAATTCTTTTATTTATTTCTTCTGGCTTTGCATATTCTTTTTTTGCCAAATCATATCTAGATTTTAGCCATTCATATTCGGTTGAACTTTCATATTCCTTTAAAACGGCTTCAACACTACTTCCTGATTCTATTTTTTCTAAAGCTTGTTGCCCCACAACTTTCCATTTTTCATAAATATTTTCTTGCTTAATTACAGCATTTATTTCTTCACAAAAAGCTGTAGCTACTTCTTTATCCGATAATTCTTTATATAGGTATTCATCTTCTCCTTCCTGCTCCAAATGTTTTATGTCCATTTCACTTTTAACTGGAATAAATCTAACAACTCCCATTTGAGCAAGAATAAACCCAGAATAAATAAGAAAAAATAAAATGATTACTATATGTTTACATCTACAACGTATACTTTTAATAATATAATTCATTTATTAGCCCTTTATTGACCACATGTAAGCGTCTTCTAATCCTATTTCACTTTTTAATTTTCCACTTTCACTCTTTATTATTGCTCTTACATCTTGCCCCGCGCGATAAAACGATATAACATCATTTTCTTTAGCATACTCCTGAAACTCTTTCAAAGAAGGAAAATACTTTTCACCCAAATGCTCTGTGGCTTCATTTATTAAATCCTTTATGTCGCCTTTAAATCTTGTCCGACCTTTCTCTTGAATTATCACTTTCTCACATATATGTGCTATATCTTCAACAATATGTGTAGACATCAAAACAATATGATTCATAGCGTAATCGCTTAAAAGTTGTCGAATTTTCACCCTCTCCTCGGGATCAACTCCTGCTGTAGGTTCATCCACAATTAAAAGTGCTGGGCTTCCAATCATTGCCTGCGCCAATCCCAGACGCCTCTTCATTCCTCCGGATAGCGCCCCAATTTTTTTCTTCCTTGCATCTACTAAATTGACTAATCCCAATAATTTCTTTATTTCATTTTTTATTTCCTTTTTCTTTATGCCTCTAATCAAGCACAATTCTTCCATCATTTCTTGAACGGAATAATATCTGTACATATCAAATTCCTGAGGCAAATATCCTATGTATCTACCCTCTTCTTTTTTGGGAATTTTGTTATCATCCTTATATAGTTGATAATCGCCAGAACTTGCCTCTAACATTCCGACAATTACTCTAAACAATGTTGTTTTTCCAGCTCCATTCCTTCCCAAAATACCGTATATTCCATTTTCAAATTCAAAAGAAAAATCATTAAGCGCCATGGTTTTTCCATAACTCTTACATAGGTTATTAATCTTTAGTGTGTACATTTATAATCCTCTTTTATATTAAATGCTTATTTACAACTAATCTTAATAAAACTCATTATAACTATAATTAGTAACAAATGTAAAATTTATTGTCTTAAACAACAAAAATCCCCTTCTATTGATTTCTCAATAAAAGGGGACTAAATCCATTTTATTTAATTCTAATCTTCGTCAGCTTTCTCGTTATCTTCGGTATCCTCTGTGTCTTCCACTTCGGTTTCTTCCTCTTCTTCTACGTAGTTTGGATCGTAAACTGCGTATTCGTTGGACTCTCTAAATATGGTGTTAGAGCTTCCAAGCTGACATACCTTGATGACGTCTCCATTGTGTACGTCAGAAGCCTTTATGGTAAGCACCTGTCCTGACTCGTACTTAGTAGATACCTGCTCATCATTGACAAATACCTTTGACCACTTGGTAAACTGGTCTCCATATATGTGAAGCTTACCATTAAAGAAGTAAGCCTTATCCACATTAACATCGTTGACACCCATTATGATATCGGAAGGTCCATACTCAGTGCCATCCTTATATGTGTAGCGATTGCCGTACATAATATCATACTGAAGCATCTTCAAATCATTCATGTAGTCTTGTGAGCCGTATTTCTTACCCTCTGACATTACACGCTGATGATATGCGTTGATATTTCCATTATGTATATCTAAACGGTTTAAGAAATCAGAAACAAGCTGGTATGAAGCAAGGTCCTTGTCTTCCTTCTCCATTCCAAAGTTATTCCATGTGAAATACTTTGTCTTGTACAAATCTCCGATTGTTGTCTCTGCATCTGTAAGACCCATTGTTGGAAGGTGGTCACCAAACATGATAACAAGTGTATCCTCACCTCTGGCATCTAAAGCCTCGATGTACTGCTTAATGAAATCATCTACATTGTAGATTCGGTTTACGTAGTATTCCCAAGCCCATCTCTCGCCCTCAGTCTTGCCATTGGTCTTTACTGTAATGGCTGGGTCTGTCTCAACCTGATATGTAGGGTATGAGCCATGTCCCTCAACTGTAATGGTGTAGAGGAAATCACTGCCCTCTGTCTTGTCCATTGCATCAACTGACGCATCCAAAAGGATGTCATCTGTAGGCCAGCTGCCCATTGGAGTGTAGTCTGTAATATCAAGCAATTCCTTTGATGTGAATGTATCAAATCCCATCATCGAAAAAGCATTTTTTCTAGAGTAGAAATTACCACCGTTGTTGTGAACTACGTGAGTGCCGTAACCAATGTCGTGAAGCACATCTGCGTAACTTTCTACGTCAGTAGTCTTAAGTACTGTCTTTTGTGGATACTCACCTGGACCAAAGAAGTTACAGCTAAGTCCCGTAAGCACCTCGAACTCTGTGTTACATGTTCCGGCACCAACTACAGGCACTATACAGTGACCCGTTGAGTAGTTTTGCTCCAAAGAGTGAATATATGGGATTGGGTCCTCACTTGTCTCTAAGAACTTACACTCTGAAACATCATAAAATGACTCAAGAAGGATTACCACGATGTTTGGCTGATTTTCACCAGTCTTAACCTCGGCAACCTCAACGTATTTTTTATCCTTATCAAGAATGTTGTCGATTCTATTTTTAGAGTAACCAAATGGTCTGTTCATACCTCTATCTAATACAGAAGTTGAAAAACCATATAAATATCCGTAGTCCAAATATCCCTGTGCCAAGTTACCAAAGTAAGATGTCATAATACCTGAGCTTCTAAGAAGCACGGTAGATGGATAAAGTGAAACGAAAAGTCCAATCACCAATACTGCTCTCATCCAAAATGGCTTTGTCTTATCCTTCTTAGGGCACTTAGAAAAATAGATAACCATGATAATGATATAAACTATCAGGGCAACTATACTAAGCAAAGCCTGTTGTGGCGTGAAATAATTGGTATCCTGCATGGTAAGCAAATCGCCTATCATGTAAAGGTCTGTATATCCAAATGGTGAAACTCTGTTTAGGAGAATGACGCAGTTTATAATTCCAAGAATTATAAAGAACATAAATATAAACACTCTCCACCATCCACGTCTCTTACTTAAGAATACGATTGAAAGTGCTACAAATACGCAATATGAATTGAATAAGAAAGGACCTGTATGATTAACTACAAATTCCCATGCCAATCCAATTGAATGTCTTGAGAGCCACTCCATTATAAATACTATAATTAATGAAAGTGGTACGTGCATCCAAATGGTGTACTTGTCCCAAAGCATTTGCCAAGTTTTGTAAAACTTGCTGTTCAAATACCCCTGAACAACCTTTGAATTGGCTACCATTTTGATTGGCTTTTTAACTATATTTACAACTATACTAAATACTGATTTTATTTTAGAAAGTAATTTTTTCATGAATCCTCCGATTAGCTTTAATCCACGCATAATCTAATTTAACAAGACAGTATGAAAAAAGAGTGATAAAATATCGTTGTTCTAATCTATTTTTTTATGTAAAAATAATGTTGACTCGTTGTTATCCTTGTCTTACGACTCACGGATTATAACATTTTACTAAATATTAAGCAAGAAAGCGAGATTCCCTAATGAAATTACAGTTCCACAAGAAGGGCATTCCTACTAATATTATAAAGCGGGCAGTTCTACTTATAGCTGTCTTTATTGTATCAGTTATTCTCTTTGAAGTTGTCACTAATGTAACTGACAGCGTAGAGATTACTGTCCAGGAGAACCCTACCCTTCCTGTTTTATCAATTAACTTTCTAGATGATGCATCATGTCAGCTCCACGGTTATGTTACCGAGATGGACCCTGTATATATGCGTGATGCTGTCATCCCTCTTGATAATGAAAGAAACATA
Organism: Pseudobutyrivibrio sp.; assembly: GCA_024697025.1. Taxonomy (GTDB): domain Bacteria; phylum Bacillota; class Clostridia; order Lachnospirales; family Lachnospiraceae; genus Pseudobutyrivibrio. The sequence goes on along the minus strand of JAILGH010000008.1, from coordinate 33,731 downwards.
GACATCTCCGTTGACGCAGGAGATTTTCCAGTGGACGGGCTCTCTTATGAGCTTCGCTCCCTAGATACCCAGCGAAACATCTCCAATAACAAGTTGGATTTTGACAATAAGGACGGTCTTATCACTGCTCATTTTAAGGCGGAAAACCTCATCGACAAGAATGAGGAATACCTTTTGATTATCACACTCCAAAGTGATGAGAAGATGATTTATTACTATACTAGGATTATGCAGCCAGATGGTTGTAACGAAGCTGAAATCCTTGATTTTGCTCAGTTCTTCCATACGAATGCTCTCTCAGGTGACCCAAAGGCCCTTGAGGAGCTTGCTACATTTATTGAGCCTGACCCTTATTCGACCAACACAGATTTAAACCATGTTACTATCAACTCAAGTCTTACTAACATTGGCTATGGTAACTTTAAAGGTAAGCAGGTTGGGGATTGTAATGTGGCGCTTACAGACATCACTACCAACTACACAAGCTTGACTCTTTCTTACGAGCTTTCCTTAGAGAATAATGGCCGACAAGAGTACTACCTTTGCTCAGAGGATTTCAGAATCCGCTCTGGTGCAGAACGTATCTACCTTTTATCTTATGACCGTACAATGGAGCAGCTTCTTGATGCTAATTCGATTTTTGTAAAAGGGAACAAGGTCAACATCGGTATCACCGACCAAGATGTTAAATACCTTTCAAATGAAACTGGTACCATCGTTTCATTTATTCAAAACGGCAGTCTCTACCAGTACAATCAGACTGACCGCAAGATTAAGCAGATATTTAGCTTTGTCGACAATCCAACAGACATTAGAAGCATCTATAATCAGCACAAGATTCTTTTGCTTAACATAGACGAGTCCGGAACTATGGATTACGTAGTGTATGGCTATATGAACTCCGGTCCACACGAGGGCCAGTGCGGTATTAATCTTTTCCACTATGATGCTATTAATGACATGTCATCTGAGCAGGTATTTATTGCAACCACAAGCTCATATCAGATTTTGAATGCCAACTTCTCAAAGCTTTTATACGAGACAGCTGACAATGAGCTTTATACAATGGTAAATGGTACTCTGCTTTACATGTCCTTAAACGACCTTACTTCCAAAGAAATAATGACGGGTCTTGATGATGACCAATTTGCCGTTTCCGGTTCTCGCCGTTATCTCGCTTGGATGGACGAAAAGACGGTTGCAGATAAGATTCACATTATGGATTTGGAGACCGGCGAATCCTTTGATATTAAGGCAGATAGCGGACAGCTTCTAAAGCCTCTGGCTTTTGCTGATGACGACCTTATTTTAGGTACACTTAACAAGAATGACATCACCGTAGATGGTGCAGGCGCAACTATATATCCTATGAATAAGCTTACAATTGCCGACATCAAGTCAGGCAAAGCTCACGAGCTTATGTCTTATAAAAAGCCAGGCTGCTTCATCACAGATATTACTTTGGATTCCTACACTATCTATTTGAGCTTGATTCAGATAGACGGCGAGGGCAATATCTTCCCTGTGGAGGAGGATTCCATTAAAAATACTGCCGGTGCTCAAAACAAGGCTGTACCAATTACAACTTATGATGACGAAACAAAACAGCAAACCGTCGTATTAAATATGACAGAGCTTGCTGATGACGAAAGCCTTGGAGTTGTCAGCTACAACATCTCTGATCTTGTTTTAGCTGATTCTTCAAGAAGCGTGCAAGTGGCATCATCTTCTTCATCGACACAGTACTTTGTTTACACTGGCAACCAAGTTACTCTTGCTACAGACGATTTGATAGCAGCTATAGCTGAGGCAGATGCCAACATGGGTATCGTAATAGACAACACACCTAAATACGTTTGGAAGCGTGGCCGCAAGGCTTATCAAGGCTCCATCGAATCCATTGCAGTTGGTTCTAGCGATTCCGATGCTGTGGGAACAGCCAGAGCCCTTTCAGCAATGCTTGTCCACGAGGGAGAGAATGTGCAGGTTCACACCCTTATCGAGGCTGGTGATACACCTATTTCAATCCTTTCAAGGACTCTCAAGGACTACGATATCCTAGACCTTACAGGTGCTTCTCTCACCCAGGTGCTTTATTATGTCAGCCAAGGCACACCGGTTTATGCTTACACAGGTCAGGATTCTGCAGTACTTATTACAGGCTATGACGCAACCACGATTACGTACTTTGATCCGATGAATAATAGGCTTTCAAAAATGGGAATTACCGAAGCTGAAGAATACTTCGGTTCTGTAGGAAATGTATTTGTAAGTTATATACACTAGATTTTTACATAACTAAAAGGAGTCCACATGGACTCCTTTTAAAATTAGCCGTTTAAGCTAAATATAAATAACAGTATCGCCAAATAATAAGTTGCTAGATTTACATAGTGTACAAATCTCTTTTTTCTTCTGTCCCTGTAGTGATAGAAATACAAGAACATTATCGTAATATCACTAAACAAAAACAGGATGCCAGCAAATCCAAGAATCGGTCTTCCTTCTAATGCGCATAAATTGGCTTTTAATGCCATTGTACTTACAAAGTAACAATAAATTATACATGGCCACAAAAGGCGTCCTATATGCATTCTAAACCACTTTATCATACCAAGTACAAGTGCACATGGTATCAGCGGTAAAATGAATAGAAATGGGCTTATATCAGGGTTGATTCGGCACATATAGTTTAGGAGTCCCACATGGCCTAGCATAAATGCCAGAATCGCCAAAGTGATAAATGTTTTTTTCAGATACGTATTGTACAAGCCCATTAGCACGTCTCCTAAAAAGCAGGCAAGCAAGGCCCATATCATTAATCCAAACTTCTCTGAGTATGCCTGATTTATAAAAAATATAACTAAAAAGGAGGCACTACATACCACCTTTAAAGGGACATAGTACCTCCTAGAATAGCTATTATCACATACCAAAAATAATGCAATTATTAGTGCCACATAAATAATAGTTTCTATAATCATATATTCACCCGACCTTAATCATCCTGTCTGTCTCTAGCTAAAAGAACTTCTAACTTCTTTTCCTTGCTGAACATCAACGCTGCTGCACCAAGTAAGAAGCTTGCGATGCAAAGTAAATATCTCATATCAAAACCATCTGCTGTCTTAGGTGTTGCATCCTTAGTATGTCCAGATGAAATAGTACCGTCGCTGCTAACCTTGTAGGTAACAGTTGTAGTTGTCTTAGATGCTGTAGCTGGATTGATTCTAAGACCGGTGATTGCATATCCATCTGTATACTGGAACTGAACTGCATGGTCTCCTGTAGGGAGACTTGCAATATATTCCTTTGTAAATGTAGCTATAGTAGAGCCTGACTGAATGACGTAGTTACTTGGAGCAACTACCTGGCCATCCATAAGGATTCCTACAAACTTCTCCACTGGTCCATTACATACGATTCTGATTGGGCCATCGTTTTGATTAATTACCTGAGCTCCACCCTCTGTAATCACATACTTAAATGTAGTAGCTGCCTCTTTTGATACATTAAATGCAGAAGCAGTAGTTGATGCAGCTGCTGGTGTGGCATTGCTAGAAGCTGAGCCGCCTGAAGAACCACCTGATGAGCCACCACCTGAGTTGCCGCCTCCATTTGGGTTATCTGGATTATCCGGCTTGTCTGGGTTATCCGGATTATCTGGGTTATCCGGATTATCTGGGTTATCTGGCTTATCTGGGTTGTCTGGGTTATCTGGGTTGTCTGGTTTATCTGGATCCTCTGGTTCTGAAGAGCCTTCCCCAAAGTAAACCTTTATTCTACCTTTGTTATCTTCGTTTTCAACAAAGTACTTAAATACATCTGTCTCTGTATTAGAGCTCTCGTCTAAGATTCTAATAACAGAATTTGTCTTTGGCCAACCTGACTGCTCTCCCATCGAAATATTGTCTGCCTCGGCCTTGTTAAATATAAGTGTTGTTACATTACTATCGTTAAAGGCACCTGCCTGAATGCTTGTTGTGCCTGGTCTTACCTTATAGCTTGAACCTACATTCTTTGGAACATATACCAATTCAGTACCATTATATAAAGCTCCTGCATCATCTGTGTAGTAACCACTACCAGCAGATTGAGCAAGGATATTAATCTCAATATTGTCACATCCTGCAAATGAAGATGAATTTGCTCCTGTCATATTAAAACAAGATACATTTCTAAGATTTGAACAACCCTTTAAAGCAGAGTTTCCTAGATTAAGAGTTCCTCCAGCAAACAAATCTGTTAAGGCATCATAGTTCTTAAGTGCTGAAGAACTAATAGATAAGTCTCCTTCAGATGTTACGTACTGCAAAGCCTCCTTATGACTATCTAAATCACCACTTGAAATGGTGCCACCTGCTGTTGAATAGGTATTTTCTGAAAAACCATACTCTGGATCATCGCCATCGTCACCTGAATCTGTATCGCCTGCTGCCATAAGCATTGATGTTCCAAGGGCCATTCTATTAGCTGTACCTGCTGAAACAACATCTGACTGAGCAATAACGTCCTCCATTGGAAGGGAATCGTCTGCGTCCTCCTCGTCAGTCTCCGCAGCTGATTCGTCCTGCTGCTGTTCTAAAGCTTGCTGCTCTTCAGGTTCTTCGCCATCAAGAAGCAGTGCTTCATCAAGTCCTGTATCGGTTTCATCCTCTACAAGAACATCTGGATTTTCAATCTCTGATTCGGCCTTGGAGAGATTGCCGCCTAGACATAGCCAGCCTGTTAGAATAATTGACGCGCTAATAAGAACACATCCAATTTTTTTCAATAATCCCTTTTTTCTCTTCATCATAGCATCCTCTTATCGGACTCTCTTAGCCACAACAAACATTCTACCGTCCTCGGTGTAGCTGTTACATGTGCTGAGAGTCAGTACCTTGTCTGTACTTGAAATGTTTATAGTCTCGTCATATACCGACAGAGTTTGTATATTATCTAAAAACTCCTGAAGCTCGGAACCGGTAACTGCATCGATAAAATTGTAGTACTTGTAGTTGTCGTCATCGTCATAACCCACCGCAGACAATCCCACTCCTACAATCTCGTATTCCTGCTCCTCATATAGAGTTTTAAATACTATCTTTTTGTGCGATTTATAATAATCGTAATCTAGATATCTCTTAAGTCCTCCAAACATCGTTCCCGAACGCATATTGTGTCCGTAGATAATGGTGTTTGTAGTTGGATTAACTATGTCACATCGATAATCGACAAATAAAGTACCCGCCGTACTTTGCTCACCATAAAAATCACGTCTCAAATAGTATTCTGGGTCTGATGGAGACTGCATCACCGGATAGTTGATATCTGTATCCACCACCTCGAGAATTCCTACTAAATCGCTGTTTTGAGCATATATATCTGCCAAGTCATCGAGTATTGGTCTGTCATCTTTATCATAGTGTGTATCCCAAGGGCTAACTATCAAGTCCTCGGTGATAGTGTTTGCAGAGGCTGTTCTTGGATCACCTCCGTCAGAGTCCTTTACAGAATCTTTATCGGCATCTATGTTATTAATATTAACCGTATCTCGTGAATTATTTGTGTCTTTGGAAGATTTTTCTCTACCAGCCATCTCGGATGCAATTTTTTGAGTTGCAATTCTATCCTTTATCTCTAATCCGGCAAAGACTCCAATCAATATTACAGCCAAACCTACAAAAAGAAGGCCAAAGAACCTGTGTCCCTTAGCCTTCCCAGCTGCTTCTTCAATAATTTCACGGTCGTCCAACAAGCCCGCAGACTTGTGGGCAACTACATCAGCCACGTGCTCAGCATACTGAGCACCAATTGGACTATTAAATGTTATTATTCCATCACGAATGTCATTATAAAGGCGTAAAGCCACCTCTGGATCTTGAATATCAAGCTCCTGATTTATGCACTCTATTTTTTTAACGTCTTCCTGGGCTGCTCGATATTCATAGAAGGTCTCGAATTCGAAACCTCCTATGATAAATTTCTTTTCACTAGACATTCATTACTACATCCCTTATTTTACTGTGACACGTATATGTTCTGATTCACTTACGCGTGTCTTTTTACCGTTTACAATATTGTATCCAACTATATAGTAATAATAGCTATTACCAGTTGTCAATCCAGAATTTGTTAAAGAACCTGTACTTACTGGAAGAACAGCCAATAATTTGCCTGTACTTGTGGCATCATTTGCTCGGTAAATGTAGTAAGATGTAACTTCTTTATTGTCCTTAGGCCATGAAACAGTAACCTTTCCAGCAGATTTGCTCTCTACCTTAACTCCAGTTGCAACACCAATTGAAGTTGCTCCTGAAATTGTTGAAGGTTTACTTGCAATGGAAACCTTACCATTTTCTACAACAACTGATTCGATTGAAATCTTGTATTTTGTCATACTCTCAAGATTGCTAAATACATATTCGCTAGTTGTATCTGGATTGCAAGTTACAATCTTATTTGAAAGTACTGTCTTAACAACATTATCATTTGCATCAAGCTTTTCAATCTTAAGTCTAGCACTGTTAGCGTACATATCGTTAATCCACTGAACAGTCATTGTTGTATCTTTTGCTTTTGTAATCTTAAGTGCCGCTGGCTTGTACAAGTTAATAGGGAATGTCTCCTCGCGAACACCAATAACGTTGGTTGTTAATCCATGAAGGACAACCTTACCTTCGTTAATCTTCTGTGTTCCGTAAGATACACCATAATGCTTACCGTTTGTAAGAGTATATACTTGCTTGTCACCAGTTGCTGCATTGGTAGAGTAAATAAAAACTGTAAACTCAGTTGGCTTAACTGTTCTGCCAGTATATCTTACGCTATCAAGTCCCTCTACCTTAACGGTATCATCGTTGATATTTAGGGCTTTAATGTTGTAAGTAACCTTCCAGGTCTTTACTCTATCGTTTTGGTCCTTAATTATATCGCCTGTTGCTGCGACCTTAAGTGTTAAGGTAGCCTGAATCTTACCGTTGTTGATAAAGTCGTTATCACCTGAGCCTCCAGACAATCTCTTGTAGCTAATTGTGTCTATTTCAATTGTAGAAACATTTGTCTTGAAGGTAGGCTTAATCTCATATCCAGTGTAATAGTACTCAAAGTTGTTATCATCAACGATGCTTATCATATCTGGGTCAAGAACTATATTGAAGTTCTCGCTTGTTGAACCAGTATAATAGTCGCTATTTGCGTTGATTGTTGCAGTTCCTGACTTGCTCCAGTCATTAGATGTAACTGTTACCTTGTAATCTACATCCTTTTCAAGAGTAGCAAATGTTGTTCCGTCAGCCTGATACAATCTAACATCAAACTCTGGCACTATTTCTTTACCTGTTAAGAACTGTTTCTTGATTCCATTAACAGGGTTTCCGTTATTGTCATAAGTAACAATCTTAACAAGATTTCTATCACTCAAATCAGCTACTATAGCGTAATTACGCGCTCTAATTCCTGAGTAGCTGCCCTTTCCTACTACATAAACGTAGCAAGAACCTGGAGTAATAGTCTTGGTTGCTGTAGCTCTTGCCGCAGCCTTGATATCTGTCAAATCTTTAAGCTCTGTATCGCCCTTTGCATAATATACATCGTAGTCCTTGCCCTTTGTAAGCTCTTTGTTAGATGCTGTGTCTGTTACAAGCATCTCAGGGTGAACTTCCTCACCAGTATATGGGAATACAAAGTTTGTCTGATTATCCTGCTCTGCTGCAAATCTAACCGTAAATGAATTGTCAGAGATGTCATCAGGTCCAATTAAGAAGTAACATGTAAACATCTTAGATGAACCATCGTAATCGCTGTTTTCATTAAATGTTATCTTTGCATTTGCATAAGCTGCTTTTTCTGTTGTCGTAGGATCAAATGCAGCCTTGTTATTAAAGTATTCTACTGTGTACTGAGATGGGTCAACCACCTTAGACTCAGTTGCCAAACCGTAATCATACAATGTCACTGTTGGCTTAATATCCTTACCTGCATAAGGCTCGAAATAGTATCCTACAAACTCTGGTCCGTAAAGGTCCTCTTCGTCGTCTTCAAGAACTCGCATTGTTGGGTCTGTAAGGTCAAACTTAAACTCTGTGTCAGGTACGCTGTAAGCATTATCAAACTCAACTGAGTGTAATACCTGTCTCTTAACGATGTCATATGTACGCTCAATCTTGCCGTAGTACTTTCCTGTACCCTTGATTGTAAGAGTTCTTCTGCCAGCATGAATTCTCTCATCCACACCCTTAGAATTCTTGATTGTAACTATATAATCTTCACCGTTTATAAGCTGCTCGCCATCTGCGAGTGTAAGCTTAGTTGTAGGTGCATGCTTCTCGCCGTCGTAGATGTACTTGCCTTCTACTGCCTCAGCACCAAGCGGTGTAGCCACAGTAAGGAGACCATCTTCTTCCATCTGCTCCAAGCTAAGACCAATGTTAAATGCCACCTTGGTCTCATCATTATTGTAATTACCCATTCCAGTGATAATTACATAAGGGCTATCTTCTACAGGAATAAAGTTTCCATAAGAATCTCTCTCGTTAGAGTACTCACCCTTAGCACCAGTAGTATTGTTAGCATAAGAAATTGTGTAATCAACACCCTCTCTAAGCACCTTAGGACCTGTTCCTGCATCGTTTAATACACCTGCATCGGTAATTGTGATGCTTGAAGGAGTTGCTGCACCCTCAAAGGTCTCAACATCACTTACTGTAATTGTAATGTCCTTATCTACCTTGTCATCATTACCTGGCTGAGCCCAGTTATTTGCAATTGAACGCTTAGTTACTGTGTATGCAATACGCTTCTTACCTTTACAATTTACAGTACCACCAATATCAACCTGGTATGTACCCATATTCTTAATTTGAGAAGTCTGTCCTGATGCGTTGTAAATTGTAATCTCATAATCAGCATCATTAGGTGATACATAATTTCCGTTTGAATCTTTGCTGCACTCTACAAGTGTCTGATCATTTCCGTCGTAGTCTTTAACCTTAACAGAAAGCTTTGGTGTAATAACTTTACCAGTGTACTCGCCAACAACTGAATTATCTTCAACCGTTACAGTTGTTTTTCCTAAGTCAAGCTGCTCGATAGTAAAGCGCTTTTGAAGTTCTCCGCTAAACGCTCCTCGACCCTCAATATTAACTAATCCGTAAATTGGGTTAGCATCATTTGGTCTTGTGGCGCCTAAAGTGTTCTGGTCATAAGAATATACGTAGTCCTCATCCTTTATAAGCACGTTTCCATTATAAGTAACCTGAACATCTGGCTTAACTGGTATTCCGGCACCAACGTAGTGTGCTTCACCAACAATTACATCAAATCCTGTTGATGTAATGCTTCTAGGTATGATGTTAAATTCTTTTACAAGTGTTCCTGAATATGCACCTATACCTGTTACTGTTGCCCTAGCTACACCAACATTGTAGTTATTTACATAAGTTATTGTATAATCTCTGCCCTCACGAAGAGTAACGGTCTCGCCCGATGATGTAAGCTTAACTGTTGGAGTAGGTCTTATAGCATCCTTTGTATAATACCAACCAGCAGATGTACCCTGCGCAGCCGTAGGAGTTGCCAAAGTAAGCTCTCCTCCATCCTCAGCATTAATAGACTTACCTGTGATTTCAAATGGAATCATTCTAGGACCGCCCATCACCTGCGAGTTGTTTGGATTGCGCTCTACAGTAATGAGGTGTAATCCTGTATCTGTCATTCCATCGTCAGAGGTTATTACAAAGTTTCCATTACCTGCAGTTGTACTAATAGTGTAGCCTCCTGCAGAAACCTTTACACCATAAACGATTGGTGAGCCTGTGTAAGAAGCAGTATAAACATTCTTTGTGGAATCCCATGTTATTCCTGCTCCAGTTATTTCAATCTTAGTAACAGGATCATCCAAATCATACTTGGTTGAATAATTAAGCTTTATACTTGTATTTTCTTTGAAGTACTTTGAGCCTGCCATTGCAGTAACTCTTACAAAGTAATTTGCTGCAGAAGATGGAGCGCTATCTCCTTCATTATAATCCAGCACATAATCTACACCTTGCTGTCCATAAGCAACGTGAACCTCTGGATAAATATGTTCTGCAGTAAATGCATAATCACCCTTGTCCAAATATGCATAGTTTGCAATGTATCCTTCAGAATAGTCATCCTTACTCATATCTGCCTGGAAGCTAATATTAGTAAACGTACGACTACCCTTGACACAATTGTATACACCATTGTTGTATCCTGTGATTGTAACTTTTCCAGGACCAGGAACAATTGATTCTCTTGTTACCTCGTAGTTCTTTTCTGAAGTAGAAGAGCCTGTTGTGGTAGGATTTACAGTTACTAAATCACCGTTCTGCTTCTTGTATTTAATTGTAACTGGTGGCAATTCATCATAATCACAAACATTGCTTACTTCTATTCTTGCATAATCATTGTTTGCAATAATCTTGTTGTTTTCTGTATCTACAGTATTTGTAAAATCAGAAGCTCCAATATCCAAATCGATATCAAAGTATACCTTCAGATCTCCTGAATACTGACCTTTTCCTTTAATGGTAATATAGTTTGCCTTGTTTGCTCCAGGCTCTCTATTGTTACCTCTAAAGTCAGCTGGTGAATCTGCCTCAGGAATATCTATGCCATAAATATCATAGTCAGTATGTCTCTGAAGAATCTTGGTTCCATCTGTTACTGTAATATCTTCTGGCATCTGTATCTCTTTGTTGTATGTGCAACTGCTATTTACTGTGGCCTGTAAAGCGCCCACACTAATAGATACAATTGTGAATTTGATTTCTTTTGTGCCCTTGTAGTTACTTCCTGCCACACCTTCGATATATGCACTGGCTTCACCTACGTTTTTGTTTGTAGCCGCACCTGTATTAGGGTCAGTATATCTAACGATGTAGTCAGTATTCTTAGTAAGAATCTTGCCGTTTTTATCCTTAACTACAATGTATTCATCAAATTTAATTTGGTCGCCTGAATAAATCGCATAGTATCCATTAGTCTCTGTGTATTCATCAACAGAGTGCATAATTGGACTACTTGCATTGCTGCTCTGGTCAACAATCATTACAGAATTGTTCTCCATATTAGCCTGTGGCTTTGGAGCTATAGTCTGTAAATCTCCCAAATCCAACTGATTGATAATATAAGATGAGTTGCTCTGTGGAATTTGAAGCTTTCCACTAAAGTTGCCCTTACCTTCTATGGTGACATGGAAAATCTTGCCGCCAGTTATAGTGTTGTTAGGGCCTATTAATGTGCTATCACCTTCAAAAATGTAATCTACGTCACTTGTTGAGTTAAGGACATAGTCCACACTGCCCACCTTGTAGTGAACCTCAAGGTTGTTTCTGACATCAATAGTTTCTCCAGTGTAGTCGTATGTAAAGTTCTTCTTTTCACGTACTGACAAGCCATCATTTATATCGCTGTCATAGCTTCCATAAATTGGATTAACGAGAGCTACTGGCTTAATTACATAACCTATAGTCTTGGTTCCATAGTAACCATTCTTACCATCTATACGTACAGTTACTATATTTTCGCCGCCGTAAGAGTTGTAATCATCTCCAGCTGAACCAATATAAGTTAATGTATAATCTGTATTCTTAGTAAGAGTTGTTCCATTAGCCACAACTTTTACATCTGGCTTATTTCCGCCTGGTAACCATGTAACAACATAATTGCCCATTGCATCGGTGTTAGTAGATGCATATACGTCGTTTGTTAAAGGATTGATAAGCTGAATAGTTGTGTTGCTGCCATCCATGCTCTTACCAATCTCATAGGTAAATGGAATCTCGCCCTTGTAATTTCCTTTACCTACAACACTTGCTGCAACAGAAGCTCCTGAAAGCTTTGCCGCCTCTTCATCCTCTACCACGATTTCAAAATCAGTATCATAAACAAGCTCTGCGCCATTGTATGTTACCTTGATATCTGAAGCTGCAGGCTTATTTACGGTATTCTCAGCCCAATCAATTGAAATATTGTTGCCGCCAGACTTATTTGTGACTCTGGTTGTAACAGAATTCAACTCACGCTTAACTATATTGAAGTAAACAGTAACTGTCTCTCCAGCATAGTTATTCTGGCCTTTGATTATTACCTGAGCTGCTTTGTTTAACTCATTATTAGCTCTGCAAGTCTCAAAGTCGCATACTTCTGTCCTGTTTTTAGTTGTAACTGTGTAGTCTTTATTTAAGCCCTTTTCAAGCTTAACATCTCCATCGTAAACAACTTCTGTAGCAGGCACCTGGCTGCCAGTATAAGTTGGAGCATATCCTTCACAGAAGTAAGAATTGCTCAATCCTGATACTGGAGTTACTGCATGGCCATTAAGTTTGATTGTCAAGGTTGAAAGGCTCTTAGAAGTAATCTCGAATTCCTTTACCCTTGAATCACCTGTTAAATTGTTCTTAGGAACGATTGTTGCTGTAGCCGTTCCCTTGGCAATATTGTTGTTGTAAATAACATCATAGTTGCCCGTCATATCTGTATCTCTTAAAGATACAACTACTTCTGGCTCCTGAGCTCTACCGTTATATCTAACTGAAAGAGGCTCTCCATCCTTAAAGCGAATCATTTCACTAGTAAGAGTTGCTGGAGCTATGGTGTAGAATCCAGTTCTTGTTCCAGTAAAGTTTCGTTTACCAGTGATTGTATATCTTGCCTTAGTTGAGGCATCCACATTATTGGTGCACTCAATAGTGTAGTCATCCTGCGACATAGTGTTGCCGTAGAACTTTAAGGTGTAGTCATCGGCTGTAAGGTTAATTGGCTCCCCTGGTAAATCTTCCTTGCCGTAGGTCTTAGCTTTTCCGCTAGTAGTAAGTGCAAACGCAACCTTCTGAGCGTTAATACTTACAGGAGAAACCTGGTAAGACACGATAATTTTTTCATTATTGTACTTATCAGCACCTGTGATAGTAATATATTTCTTGCCTGCATTAGCACTAAGGGAAGTTGTACCATCTATGTCATCAGAGTATGCCACCTCATAATCTGTAGTTGGCAAATCTCCCTTGCCCGATAGATAAACTCTAATTGAATTAGGCTTTTCAACCTCACCACTGTATTCTATTGAAAGCTCGGACTCCCAATCTCCTGCCTCAGTGGCATTTTCCTTGGTTGTCTTCTTATCGCCATTCAAATAAACTATGGCATCACTAGCAAAGGCTCCCTCGATTGTAAATGTAATGGTCTGGGTTCCTGTATAGCTTCCAATACCTGTTACGGTAATTTTTGCTTTATTTCCCGTGTTTACGTTGTCGCTGTAGCTAAGAGTATAATCTTGATTTTCTACAAGTGTTTGAGTTGTAGACATATCAGAACTCTTATATGTAAGGGTCAACTTATCGCCTGGCTCAATAGGCTCGCCTGTATGTGTAAATGTAGAAACATCATTAAGCCATGTTGCTGTAAACTCGCCCCTCTCAATATTCGCTGGAGCAATATAAAACTTAAGTCTTATCTCACCCTGATATACCTGAGGATCACTTCCATCTTTAAAGATTACTGTTCCAAAGTGGTCTTCATCACCTGCTGTATTATTCTCGTATGTTCTTTCAAGGTTAAGCTCAACTGCGTTACCAGCCTTGTCTCTAATATTGAAATCTGTCTGTGAAAATGTAATTGGTCTAGCACTAAATTCCTTATTTGGAGTAGTCTTCCAAGTAATATCTACATAGTCTGAAAGCTGAAGGTTTTCAGATTTATATGTTATTTCCTCCAAATCAACAGAGCCTGTATAGTTGCTACCCATACTTGAAATAGCAGCCTCGTATACTATACCGTCAGCTCCAATATATTTTCTTGTAACTGCAATTGTAAAATCAGTATCTAACGTTGGAGAAGCTACATCCTCAGTAATGGTAGACTTCTTGTTTATATCTTCTACTCTTGTGACTGTATCTGTTGATGTATCAATAGTGTATTTAGCATTCGCAAAGTCATAATCATTAAGATTTCGCTTAGTGATTGTAAAGTCCTTACTAAATGAATAAATTTCTCCAGCACCAGTAATTGTCAATGATGCTTTACCTACATCAACATTGTTGCTATAAGAAACAGAAAATGTGCTTGAGCCCTTTGAAATATCTGTTTCACTGTCATTCAATGTAACTACAGGCTCAATAGCATTACCTGTATAGCTCTTGCTAAGGGCAGCCGTGCTTCCATCAAGCTTTATAGAGTAAACGATAATAGTATACTCTTCTGAGCTGACTCCACCAAATGTGGCCTTAACCTTAGCTCTACCAGGGTTATTTGCTCTAAGAGATCCATCCTCACCGATTTGAATTGGAACTGTTCCAGCTGTTGTTGTATTAGTCCAACTTACGTTTACGTCGTAAGCCTTTCCTGTAGAATCCTTTGCTGTTACAAGAAGCTTATCCTTATCGTTAACAGCATAATAAATCTCTTTTCCTTCTGTAACAGTCTTGCCTTTTTCTGAAGACAAGGTAATGCTTGTGATTGGATATGGCTGCTCAGATTCATCTGTTTCCACTGAAGCCTTTATATCAGAATCACTTTCGCCGCCATTTATGAAGCATCCCTTTGTTCCCTTCTGAACCTTTATTGCATCAGCAAAATTGTAAAGGTTTACAGAATAAATGCTATTCTTGGCAAGCCAAGCACTATCTTCCGAATCGAATGTGATTGTAATAGGATACCAACCACTAGAAGTTGCTGTCTTGCTATCCTCACATTCTGCAACCACTGTTCCAGATAAAGGAGTCTGAAGGTCAGTTATTCCTTTTCTAACATCTGCAGTACATCCAAATGTTTCATTTGCCTCAAGGTACACATAGATAGTAAGGCTCTTAACTCTTCCGTAAGCCTTTGTAATATCACTCAAGCTTCCTGTTATAGAAAGAATCTCATCAGACTCTACGTCCATGTATTCCTGTCCTAAAATCTCATCATCCTTAGCACCGATGATAATTACAGAAAAGTGTTCTGATCTAAATGTTACCGAATCATTGTTAACATCTGACTTTAATTCTGTAAGCGTTGTATTGTCGTGCTCAACACGAAGAACTTCTACATCCTCGTCCTCTGCTTCTTTTACCTCAGAGATACCCTTTACAGTAATTGAAAGACTGTATCCATGGTCTTCTGGTTGATATACGTTTCCACTAGCATCCTTGATTGTAATATCATATGCCTTAAATACTGTAAAATCATCTTTGTCGTTATCAGAAAGGATATCTTCTACGCCGCCCATGTCTGCATACTTTATCTCAGCTTGAGCGCCTCTTGGCATGCGACCTTTAACTACAAACTTTAATCCATCAAAGTTCTTCTCGATATCCTGATTGATTATACTCTCATATCCACAGTGAATACACTTGCCAGACTTGTCATACTCACAGGCCTCATCGCCTAGGAACTCGCCACAATCTGCACAGTAAACACCGTGGCTTCCATCATGGTTGCTCTTATAGGTAAGATTCTTGTGCTCGCACTTTTCTTCTTCCTCTTCCTCAAGCTCCTCTTCGTCTTCAAGTTCTTCCTCAAGCTCCTCTTCGTCTTCAAGTTCTTCCTCAAGAGCTTCCTCTTCTTCATCTTCAAGCTCTTCGCTCTCTTCTTCAGCAAGAGCCTCATCATCTTTTTTATCTTTTTCTGGGGTTTCTACTTTTTCTTTATCTTCTTCAACCTTTTCGGTTTCTTTATCTATGTCTTCTGGGGTTTGTTTTTCTGCATCAGAATTAGCCACCTCTTCTGGGGTGGTTGTTTCTTCATTATTCTCCAAGCCTTGCTGGTTTTCAGTGCCTGTCGCTTCTTCTGGAGTTACTGCCGTTTCATCACCTGTTTGTTCTGACTCCGGTGTAACCTCTGCTGCACTTTCCTGCTCTGCTGGGGCCGGTGCTGCTTCAGCCGGTTGCGCCACCTCTGCCTGTGCGGGGGCCGCTTCCGCTGGTTCTGCGTTTGCTGGTTCAGATTCTACTACTACCTGTTCTCCTTCATCTGCGTATGAAGCAAAACCGCTGTCCATCGTTGTTGTGGCTATCAGCAAGCACAACAAAAATGCCATCACCCGTTTTAATAATTTCATGCTGTCTCTCATAGGCCAATTTCCCCTTTTCTGAAAACCCCAGGTTTTCAACGTATTTCTATATTGCTTATATAGCAGTTACACCCTTTTTCTCGCCGGATTTATTACTATTTCATCTAGGCAAGTTATCTTTTTTCAGCCAAATTTCGCGCAAATATAGACGCAGGTATACTACTACATTTTGTTTATCGGTGATTTATCTTATGAATATTAGCTTAAATACGCACTTTTTGTGTGAAATATTAGTGAAAGTAGCACTGTATTTTTTACTTTTAAATTTTTTACATGAAAAAATAAAGGAGCACCTGGCGTGCTCCTGATAACTTTATTCTTTTTTGGTCTCAACTAAGCAATTATAAAGCAACATCTCAAATGGCTCATAGTTCAAAACCGAAGACTCTTTACTCGCTAAAACCATGTCATTTCTAGTAGTTCGAGAAAAGTCTATGTCAAAGTGTCCGTTATTCATGCAAACATATTCAACGTAAACTCGCTGGGCTCTTCCGTTGCCCTCCCTAAAGGGATGAATCATGTTTATCTCGCCAATTAAATATGCAAGTCTTTTTGCCATGACTTTCTTATCGTCGATATCCCTCAGATAATCGTTGGCAATGAGCCAGTCCTGGACCTTTTTAAATTCTATCTCTATAAACTGGGTCAAACAAAAGATCGTGCCCTTGGAAATATCCACGGTTCTAATCTCCCCTGCCCAATCATATATATCCTGAAAAATGTATCGATGAATCGCTTTCAGATGCTCCAAAGAAAAATCCCCTGGTATCGGACGCTGGCTAATCTCAAAATATCTGGCCGAACTTAGCTCCTGCTCAGCCTTAAATAGCTGCTCCTTGTCGTGTATATCCAGTTTGTTCTTTAGAATATGAGTGTGTGGGTAGCAATACTGACCGTTGTCCTCATACTCATAGCGATAGTATTCATCCATGAGCTCATCCTACTGAAACATACTTAGATGTAATCTCTGCAACTACATCCTCCACATCTACCTCTTTTTCAATTATCATTCTCCCGCGTTCAATCTCCTGCGGAGTGAGAATCATGTCCTCCATTGCAAATGAAGCACGTACACTAGCTATCTTTTCATCAGTCGACATTAGTCTCTCCTTCTTTATCGGTCTAATATCCATCCTTTTATAGCCCTCTGCCTCAAAAACACAAAAACTACAAATTACCTTTGTATTATACCACATTTTCAATGGAGGATGCACTTAGGCATTTTGAATCTTTCCTGTATAAAGCTGATAGTATTTTCCACCTTCTTTAATAAGCTCCTCGTGGCTGCCTCGCTCAATAATTCTTCCTTGGTCGAGAACCATGATACAGTCTGAGTTGCGGATAGTTGAAAGTCTGTGGGCGATAACAAATGTTGTACGTCCACTCATAAGCTTGTCCATACCATCCTGTACAATCTTCTCTGTTCGGGTATCGATAGATGATGTAGCCTCATCAAGGATAAGTACAGGTGGATCTGCAATTGCCGCTCTTGCTATGGCAAGAAGCTGTCGCTGTCCCTGTGAAAGATTTCCGCCGTCGCCCTTTATTACAGTGTCATAACCCTGAGGCAGTCTGCGGATAAATCCATCTGCGTTAGCAAGCTTTGCTGCTGCAATGACTTCTTCCTCTGTAGCATCAAGCTTTCCGTATCTGATGTTGTCAGCTATTGTGCCGGTAAACAAGTGAGTATCCTGCAATACAATTCCAAGAGAATGACGCAAATCATCCTTCTTAATCTTGTTTATATTGATGCCATCATAGCGAATCTTTCCGTCTGCAATATCATAAAATCTATTGATAAGATTTGTAATTGTTGTCTTTCCTGCACCTGTTGCACCAACGAACGCAATCTTTTGACCAGGGTTTGCAAAAAGCTTGATGTTGTGAAGAACAGTCTTGTCCTCGTTGTAGGCAAAATCTACATCGTCAAATACGATGTCACCTTCAAGCTTCTGATATGTTGTAGTTCCCTCTGCTTTGTGGTAGTGCTTCCAAGCCCATGTTCCTGTGTGTTCCTGGCATTCAACAAGCTGTCCGTTTTCTTCCTTTGCATTGACAAGCATTACATATCCATCATCTACCTCTGGCTTCTGGTCAATTAAATCAAATACGCGCTCTGCGCCTGCCATAGCAAGTACGATAGACTGGAACTGCTGTGATATCTGAGAAATAGGCATGTTAAATGCACGGTTAAACTGAAGGAATGCCGCCAAACCACCAAGTGTAAGGCCTGTCCAGCCATTAAGTGCCAAGGTTCCACCTACAACAGCACAAACCACATAGCTCATGTTGCCCATCTGCATATTGATAGGGCCAAGGCAGTTTGCCAGACGATTTGCCTTATACGCATTTTCATAAAGCTCCTCGTTAAGCTGGTTGAACTTTTCCATTACTTCATCTTCATGACAGAAGACCTTTACAACCTTCTGGCCATTCATGATTTCCTCAATGTTACCATTTACTGCACCAAGAGCCTGCTGCTGGTTACGGAAATAATTTCCTGAGCGGCCGGCCACATTGGCTGTTGTAAATGTAATGAGAACTACCATCACAAGTGTAACGATAGTAAGTGGCCATGAGGTCATAATCATGTATGTAAGCACAGTTACAATTGTAATTGCACTGTTCAAAATCTGTGGAAATCCCTGAGAAATCATCTGACGCATTGTATCAATATCGTTGGTATACACAGACATGATTTCACCGTGAGCATGAGAATCGAAATATCTGATTGGTAAATCCTCCATGTTCTCAAACATTTCATCTCTCAATGTTCTAAGGGTTCCCTGTCCAACGAAAATCATCAAAAAGTTAAATAAATATGTGGCAATAGAACCTATTGTAAAATATGCTATCAGCTGTCTGATTCCCTGTGCAAGCGGACCAAAGTCCTTGCTTCCGCTCTTAAGCATTGGATGGATATAACCATCAATGAGAGTTTGCATAAATGCAGTACCTCTAGCATTACATAAAACAGCCGTAAATATTCCTATTACAACAAAAATCAACTGGAGCCAATATCTGCTTCCAATGTATTTAATAAGGCGGCCAAGGACGCCTCGTCTTTTGGCTTTCTGCTCAGCAGTAAGCTTTGGCACTGCACCAGGTTGAACTTTTCTAGGCATTGTCCTCTCCTCCTTCCTCATCTATCTTGTCAAAATCTCCACTTCCAGCTCCTGTCTGCTGCTCAAAGATTTCACGATAAATCTCGTTTCTTGCAAGCAATTCATCGTGTGAACCAAAATCATTTATCTTGCCGTCATCCATAACAACAATTCTGTCTGCATCCATAACCGATGAAATACGCTGTGCAATAATAAGCTTAGTTGTATTTGGAATTTCCTCTCTAAATGCCTTTCTAATCTTAGCATCTGTTGCTGTATCAACAGCCGATGTTGAATCATCCAAGATAAGAATCTTTGGCTTTTTCAAAAGAGCTCTAGCTATACATAATCTCTGTCGCTGACCTCCAGAAACGTTGGTTCCACCTTGAGAAATAACTGTTTCATATCCATCTGGGAACCTATTTATAAACTCATCAGCACAAGCTAGGCTTGCTGCATGTCTAAGCTCTTCATCTGTTGCCTCTGGGTCACCCCAACGAAGATTATCTGCGATAGTTCCTGAGAAAAGCACGTTGTTCTGCAACACTACTGAAACCTCATTTCTGATTGTTTCAATATCATATTCTCTAACGTCCTTATCACCTACTAGTACCTGTCCCTCGTCAACGTCATATAGACGAGAAATCATTGATACCAATGTAGATTTAGCTGAACCAGTTCCACCGATAACACCGATGGTTTCTCCTGAATTTATCTTTAGATTAATATGATCCAATACAGGCTTTTCCGCTGTCTTGTTGTAGCCAAATACTACATCCTTAAACTCAATTGAGCCATCAGCTACTTCATAAACTGGGTCATCACCATTTGTGATAGTAGACTCCTCTGAGAGCACCTCGTAAATACGCTTTATGCTGGCTGTTGACATGGTGATCATAATGAAAATCATGCCAAAGAACATAAGTGACATAAGGATATTCAAGCAGTAGCTAAACAAAGAAAGCAACTCACCTTCTGTAAGTGTGCCATCCAAAACTATGTGCTTTGCGCCAAACCAGCTAATTAAAATGATACATGTATAAACAACCACATTCATAAAAGGCATCATGAAGGCAATCATCTTTTCAGCTGTTGTTGCAGCCTTGTAAATTCCACCACTTCCCTCTACGAATTTCTTCTTCTCATAATCCTCTCGCACATAAGCCTTTACTACTCTCATACCAGTAATATTTTCCTGTACAGATGCATTCAAATCATCATACTTTCTGAAAAGAGACTCAAAAAGAGGCTTACTCTTGGTCATTACAATTCCCATAACTGTCAAAAGAACAATCATGGCAACAAGATAAATTGATGCAAGTCTAACATTGATTCTAAAGGAAAGAATCATGGCAACAATTACTGTTACTGGTGCTCTAAAGCCCATTCTAAGAACCATGATAAAAGCATTTTGCACGTTAGTAACATCAGTAGTAAGTCGAGTTACAAGACCTGCTGTTGAAAACTTGTCTATGTTTTCAAATGAATATGTCTGGATGCGTTCAAACATGGCTTTTCTAAGATTCTTTGCCCATCCTGCTGAAGCCTTGCTTCCATAAACAGCACCCATGATACCGCCGAACAAACCAATACCGGCACATAAAAGCATGAGCAAGCCTTCTTTATATATTACGTTCATGTCTCCTTGATTAACACCTAAATCAACAAGATTAGCTATTAACAAAGGAATCAGCATTTCCATAGCTACTTCAAGAATCATAAAAAGTGGCGTAGCTACAGCTGACATCTTGTATTCCTTAATTTCCTTTAATAATCTTTTGACCAACCTTCTAGTCCTCCTTGTTACATATATCTATGTAAGATTTGTACTCCATGGCATTTTGACGCATTTTATCAAGAACAGAAACCACTGATTCTATTTCCTCTTCTGAAATACCCTGAGTGATGTATTCGTCAACAGCAATAATCTGAGTTTCTGCCAGTTCAGTAAATTTCTTTCCCTGCTCAGTAAGTACTATCTGCTTTTTGCGGCCATCGCCATCTACCGGTACTTTTGCAATATATCCACTCTTTTCAAACTCTTGAATCATGTCTGCTAACGTTGATTTTGGAAGATGTAAGGTCTTTTCTAAATCCTTCTGGAAAACCGCCTGCTCCTGCCTGTCCAAATAACCTAACAGCCATCCCAGTTTCATATTACATTGCTGCCCTTCATTGTTTTCAATAACACCTCGGCCTACGGCCTTTTTAATTTCTCGACTTGTACTGTCAAAAAGAAATCCTAGGTGCCTCATACTATCAAACTCTTTTTTAATCATAGGTCTCCTTTCTTAATAATGTTATTATTCTTCCCTTTGATTATTTTTCGCTTTAACAAAAATTCTGCTTTACAGGATTTAAGTCTTACGTATAATATAAATTAGTTCGAAACCGAATTGTCCGATTTCGGAATGTCCGAACCCGAACTAATTTGTATTATACTTTTTAAGTTGTGTCCAATCAACAAAAAAAATATTAAAAAAGTATTAAAAATTCCCGTGCTATCTTTTTCCGTGGTATAGTAGACAAAGAACTACTAAATATGATAGTCTCTTATTTGGCTTGAATTACTGACTTGAATTCTTACTTATTTTTTTGGGGGATACGGAGTAAAAATAATTATATTAAAGGAGTAACACTTATGAGAGAAAGAAGTAAAGATCTTAGAGTAAGAAGAACAATCACAGGCATTCGAAAGTCTTTTTTTGAACTTGTTTTAGAAAAGAACTACAACGAAATTTCAATTACAGAGCTTACTGACCGCGCAGGTATTAATAGAAAGACCTTTTATCTTCACTATTCATCATTAGATGATCTTGTTTCAGAAGTAGAGGAAGAAATCATCGATGAGATTTTAGAGGCAATTGGCGACGCTGCGGAGAATTTTGATTTAAAGGGATGTATCACTAACTTTTACAAATACCTTGAGTCACGCAATCCAGTTCAGCAGAAACTTCTTTGCGATGACCATTATTCATTCTTCTATGAAGCAGTTACAGATGCAGTTTTAAAGAGTAAACCATTTGTTAAGTTCTTTGAGATTGTTGATTATCCTACAATCGTTCGTTCTTATACAATATGTATTACTTTTATTTACAGAGATTGGCTTCGTTCTGGAAAGAAGATTCCATTCGATGTACTTACAGCTCAGGCTTGCAACATTATTGAAAATGGTTATGCAGGCATAGCTAAAAAGAAATAATTATGGTTTTAAATTGACTAATAAAAATCTCCCATGTAAATGGGAGATTTTTTGATTTATATTTTCTGTTTAAAAATCCAATTAAAGGATAAGCTTCATAGCTCCATAGATACCTGCATCGTTTCCAAGTGTTGCAAGAATAATCTTTGTATTGCGGCATC
This sequence comes from Pseudobutyrivibrio sp., assembly GCA_024697025.1. Classification (GTDB taxonomy): domain Bacteria; phylum Bacillota; class Clostridia; order Lachnospirales; family Lachnospiraceae; genus Pseudobutyrivibrio. Next base: position 11,201 of record JAILGH010000008.1, on the reverse strand, counting down.
CGTGGAATGCAATTTGGTTGAATCTATATTCAACTTCATCGATAAGATACTGTCCAGCCTTAGAAACACCGCCTCCGATAACGAATGCTTCTGGGTTTACAACGCTTGAAATAACCTGAAGGCCCTGCGCTAAATACTCGCACGCTCTCTTAGCAACTTCCTTTGCCACTGCATCACCCTTCTTAGCCTCATCAAATACAGCCTTTGCATCAAGTGGCTCAATACCTCTAAGTGTGCTGGCATCCTCGTTCTGTGCAAGTCTAATCTTTGCAAGACGTGCAATTCCTGTTGCTGAGCAGTACTGCTCAAGACATCCGTGATTGCCACATCCGCAAGCATTTTCCTCGGTATAGTTAACTCTGATATGTCCGATTTCACCTGCTGCACCTGCTGCACCTGTAATGATTTCATCATTGATGATTACACCACCGCCAACACCTGTACCAAGTGTTACCATAACAGAGCTTTGATATTCTTTAGCTGCACCCATCCAAGCTTCGCCAAGGGCTGCTACATTTGCATCATTACCAGCCTTAACCTTGATTCCGCCAAGGCATTCTGAGAACTCCTGCTCTACGTTAAATACGCCCCAGCCAAGATTTACGCATCTATTTACTACGCCATCTCCTGATACAGGACCTGGAATACCAATACCTACACCCCAAACGTCATCCTTTGAAAGATTCTTTTCCTCCATCTTATCAAGAACTGTCTTTGCAAGATTCTTAAGGATGTTAACCCCTCCGTTTGATGTATCTGTAGGAACCTCCCATTTCTCTACAAGCTCACCCTCAATTGTGAAAAGCCCACATTTGCAGGTGGTTCCTCCTAAATCAAGTCCAAATCCATAGTTTGCCATTACTACCATTCCTCCATGTATTAATTATTAATTATTTATTGCTCCGGCGCCTGCAATATCTGCTCTGTTGTAGTTGTGATGCGGATATCTGTAGCGTTTTCCGGTATCGCCCCCTCTGGTACCGCCGTACCATCAAAGGTTTGGGTTATCACTTGGTAAGAATTTTCCTCCTCAGGATGTTCCTGATCAAATTCTCCAAATGGTTCCTCCTCATCTAAAAGAGGCTCTTCTAGCTGCTCCTCTGTTCCAATATATTCAACTGGCTTTTTAAACTCTGCTGGCAGTAGCCCTTGATGAATCGCGTTCATATAGTCCTGCCATATGGCAGCTGGATAAGATGAGCCGGTAAGACCAGGCACCTTTTTAGGTATGTCATATCCTACCCAAATACTTGTGGTGTAATACTTGGTATATCCCACAAACCAGCCGTCCCTATTGTTGTTAGTAGTTCCCGTCTTTCCAGCACAAGGCATCTCTCCTAAATCGATACCCTTGGCCGTTCCGTCAGTCACAACTGATTGTAGCATATCTGTCATCATTCTGGCAGCATTTTCTTTGTAGACTTGTTTTTCTTCAGGATTTGCCTCATATATTATATTTCCTGTAGAATCAGTAATCTTTAATATACAATCTGGCTCCCGCATATATCCGTCATGGCAAATACAGCAATATCCCTTAGCCATTTCTAGTGGGCTGACACCAACTGTCAGGCCGCCAAGGCAAGCTGCCATGCCATAATCATCCTTTGTAATATGAGAAAACTCCAAGTCTTTCAAATATTGCATTCCAGTCTCCGGCGTAAGTTTTTCATATAGCTGCCAAGCAACGGTGTTTTTGGACTGAGCCACTGCCTCTCTTAGAGTAATCTCTCCAGCATATGAGCCTGTGGAATTCTCAGGACCATCCTCTTGCTTTTCATCCATCACTAGAGTGTCGCTAGTTAAACCTCTCTCCAAAACTGGAGTATACACAATCAACGGCTTAATTGAGCTTCCCGGCTGACGATAACTTTGGAAGGCACGATTTAAAGTGTATCCCTTAATCTCCTGACTTCTTCCTCCTACAATAGCCTTAGTCATACCTGTCTCATTATCAAGGCACACTCCCGCAGACTGTAGTGCGTATATTCCCTCATCATTTTCATCTGTAAACTCTAAGAGCGCTGAATCTATAGAATTCTGCAGCTGATTTTGCATATCCAAATCTATTGATGTATAAATCCTATATCCAGATGTAAAAAGGCTTTTATTCCAGTTATTGTAAGCTTCCTCATACGCCTTATCGTAGGCCTTTTGTCCTTCTTCCGTGGTAAAATCTGTCTTAAATTCAAAGCCAGCTGTCTTCATCAAGTCTCTTGTGGCACAGTAATATACATATGTCTCAACATAATTATGCTTTAAGGCACTTGTTCTATTAAGATTTATTGTCTCTTCAGTTGCTGATTTATATTCATCCTCAGAAATCTTGCCATCATCATACATGGCCTTCAAAATCCTATCCCGCCTCTTTAATGTGTTTTGAGGATTTGCCACTGGGTCATAGTAGGTTGGACTATTTGGTATGGCAAGGATATAGCATATTTCTGACAGCGAAAGCTGATTTGCATCCTTGCTGAAAAACCCTTTTGCCGCCGCCTGTATTCCATAATATCCGTTGGAAAAATACACGTTGTTCAGGTAAAACTCTAATATCTGCTCCTTTGAATATTTCTTCTCCAATTCCGAAGCAATATATATCTCTTCCACCTTTCTCTGCCATGTTTTCTCGTTTGATAAAAACATTGTTCTCGCCAGCTGCTGGGTAATGGTACTTCCTCCCTGGGTCACTTCTCCATCCTTTAACATGGCATATGCGGCTCTGGCTATGGCTTTGTAATCCACTCCAGAATGGTCAAAAAACTTCTTATCCTCTATTGAAACTATCGCCTTTGTAAAATCTAATGGAATCTCTTTGTATGTAAGATAGTATACATCCTTCTCCCCTTTAAGCACCGAAATTGTCTGCCCCTTTGCATCGTAAACCTCGCTGGTTTCTATCTGCCTAAACGTATTGGTATTTGAATGTTTTACAATAGATAGTGCATCATTCTTTAAAGTCGAAACTTCCTTGGCGTACCCTCCTAGATAATAATAGGCAACACCAATAACCAAAAGAATTAGAAGCGCTATTTGAACTTTTATTAATCTGAGGATTTTCTTTTCCTTGGATTTCATCTGTCGGCCTTTCAATGTAGTTAGTAAGAAATTCTCTTTATATATCTCTATCTCTATCTATTTCTATTTCTATTTCTATTTCTATTTCTATTTCTATCAGAATTATATATTATTTTTATCCCTCATGTCATTTCTTTGACATTTTTACCCTTAAAATTTGCTTAATTCTCTTAATTCCTTGTAATTGCCTTCACTTACAATTATCATAATTTATAGATTATTTGATTTATCACATGGGAGGTTAAACGTGGAAAAAGAAAAATTAGGCGTTACCAAAAACAACGAAGACATTATTGCCTACACACTTGTAAATAAAAATGGTATGCAGGCTAAAATCATGAACTTTGGATGCAACCTTTTGGAGCTTTGGGTTCCTGATAAGGAAGGCATTCTTTCTGATGTAGTTTTAGGTTATGAAAAGATTGAAGATTATTTCGTTAACTCACCTGGCTTTGGATGCTGTATCTGCCCTTACGGCAACCGTATTGGTGACAGCAAGTTCACTCTCAACGGTGTAGAATATAAGCTTGATGCAAACGATGGCAAGAACAACCTTCACTCAGGATTCAATCCTATGCACAGACGTATTTGGGACGTTGTTTCTGTTGATGATAGCCACATCACATTTACTTGTCACAAGAAGGATGGCGAGTGTGGTTTCCCAGGAGAAATGGATATCACTATCACTTACACATTATCAGATGACAACGCATTAAAGCTTGAGTACTCTGGTCTTTCAGATGTTGACACAGTATTTAATCCTACAAACCATTCTTACTTCAACCTTAACGGTCATGACACAGGCTCTGTTATGAATCACATCGTATGGATTGATGCTGACAAGTTTACATACACAGATGAGGCGTCTATTCCTCATGGAGAGCTTAGAGATGTTAAGGGTACACCAATGGATTTCACAACTCCAAAGGCTCTTATCAAAGACACAGAGGCAGATTACGACCAGCTTAAGTGGGCAGGTGGTTTCGATCACAATTACTGCTTAAACAACCCATCGCTTACAAAGCCTTGCTGTACTCTCGAAGATCCTGAGAGCGGACGCAAGATGGAGGTTTACACAGACCTTCCTGGTATGCAGCTATACGCTGGTAACTACCTTGATACATCACATCTTGGAAAGGGTGACTTCACATATGACAAGAGATACGGTGTCTGCTTTGAGTCTCAGTACTTCCCAAATGCTGTTAACGTACCAACATTTGCTCAGCCAATTGCAAAAGCAGGGGTAAAGGCTCACTCAACTACAATCTACAAGTTCGTATAACTTCTTGCTGGAGTATATCTTTATTTCCGCAAGAACCTATAAAAACTAGCTCTTATCAAAGCCAGCTCACTTATGTGAGTTGGCTTTTTCTTTCCCATTTTCTATGTTGGCTCCTTTTTTGTCCCCACACCTTCTATGTCCCAGCCCCTAGCCCCGGTCTGTCGCCATGACTTCAGGTACATTTCGAAGTTAATTCTAGTTTTTCTTAATGCCAGAAATGGAGCTTCCGAGGCTGTCTTTTCATTGATTTTGCACTTCTATAGTTTGTATTTTCTGAGACGGACAATTCTTTCGTCTTATATCCCACAAAGTATATACATTATAATTGCTCTCATGGTCGCTCGATTAAGTATCGTTACAAAAATAGTATTGACAAAGATTGGTACCGCAAAAGATTCACATCCTTGTTCAACTTATTGCTCGCATCGCCATCCATGGCTCGGCGTACCAATCTTTTGTCATACTATTTTTTACGATACTAAAATCTCACTTTAAATCGTGCAATTAAAATGTATATACTTTGTGTGATTATAAATAAATATATAAATTTGTCCGTCTTCAGAAAAACAAACTGCAAGGAGTGCAAATAATTGAAAAGACATCCTCTAATAAAGAAGCGACATCTGTCATTTAGAAAAACAGAATTTACTGAGTGTACCTGAAGTCATGGCGACAGGCCGGGGCTAGGGGCTGGGACATGAATTAAAAATGATAAAAAAGGAGCCCCACTAGTTTGTGGGACTCCAAGATATAAAGTCTTATTATACAAATGCCTTAATCTGCTTGTAGATACCAGCTGCGTCAAGCTCGTACTTCTCAAGAAGTTTAACTGCTGGACCTGACTCACCGAATGTATCCTGTACTCCGATACGAAGCATCTTTGTTGGGCACTTCTCCGAAAGAACTTCAGCAACTGCTCCACCAAGACCACCGATAACAGAATGCTCTTCAACTGTAACAACTTTTCCAGTCTTTGATGCACTCTTGATAATAAGGTCAGCATCAAGTGGCTTAATTGTGTGGATGTTGATAACCTCTGCATCAATACCATCCTCAGCAAGCTTCTTAGCTGCCTCAAGGGATTCGTTAACCTCAAGACCTGTAGCAACGATTGTAAGATCCTTGCCTTCCTTAAGAACTACACCCTTTCCAATTTCAAACTTGTAATCTGGTCTGTCATTGATTACAGGCACTGCAAGACGTCCAAATCTAAGGTAAACTGGACCATCCATCTTGTATGCTGCCTCTACTGCAGCCTTTGCCTCAACATCATCAGAAGGATTGATGATTGTCATGCCTGGGATTGTACGCATAAGTGCGATATCCTCGTTACACTGATGTGATGCACCATCCTCACCAACTGAGATACCAGCGTGAGTAGCACCAATCTTAACATTGAAATGTGGATATCCAACTGAGTTACGAACCTGTTCAAAAGCTCTACCTGCTGCAAACATTGCAAATGAGCTACAGAATGGAACCTTTCCTGTTGCAGCGATACCAGCAGCAATACCAACCATGTTTGATTCAGCAATACCACAGTCGATGTGGCGCTCTGGAAAAGCTTTCTTAAAGATACCTGTCTTTGTAGCCTCTGCAAGGTCTGCATCTAAAACTACAAGATTGTCATATTTCTCACCTAAAGCAACGAGAGCATTACCGTAGCTCTCACGAGTTGCGATTTTCTTAACGTCTGCCATTACTCTTCACCTGCTTTCTTTAATTCTTCCATTGCGATAGCATACTCCTCGTCGTTTGGAGCCTTACCATGCCATCCTACCTGATTCTCCATAAATGAGATGCCCTTACCTTTAACTGTCTTCATTATGATTGCAGAAGGTGCACCCTTTGTCTCGCGAGCTTCCTTGAATGCTGCTCTAAGCTGCTCAAAATCATTACCATCAGCAACTTCGATTACATGGAAGTTGAAAGCCTTAAACTTATCTGGAATTGGGTATGGATTGTTAACCTTCTCAACAGGTCCATCAATCTGAAGACCATTGTTATCAACGATTACGCAAAGATTATCAAGCTTCTTTGCGCCAGCAAACATTGCTGCTTCCCAAACCTGACCTTCCTGGATTTCTCCATCACCAAGAAGTGTATATACTCTATAGCTTTCGTTAGAAAGCTTAGCTGAAAGAGCCATACCAGTTGCAACAGATATACCCTGTCCAAGTGAACCTGAAGATGCGTCGATACCTGGTGTATGCTGAACACATGGATGTCCCTGAAGATGTGAACCTATGCTGCGAAGTCCCTTTAAATCTTCAACTGGGAAAAAGCCCCTCTGTGCAAGTGCAGAATAAAGACCTGGTGCTGTGTGACCCTTTGAAAGTACAAAACGATCTCTGTCAGCTTTCTTAGGGTTCTTTGGGTCAATATTCATTTCCTCAAAGTAAAGGTAAGTGAATACCTCTGTTGCAGAAAGAGATCCGCCTGGATGTCCAGCTTTTGCTGCGTGAACACCTTCGATGATGCCCTTGCGAACCTCAATCGCTGTTTTCTTTAGCTCTTGATTAGTCATTTTTCTCCTCCTAAAAAATTAATTGTTACGCGCCTATTTAGAGTAGTTATCCGCTGTCTGATACCTCTAAATAGCTATATTAACGCATTTCATCAAGTGTAATTAGCATGATATTTTTAATCGCTGATGAAATGGTAATAGCATTTTCGTGGAAGCCTGCATTTGCAAATACAAGATAAAATGCATCTCCCTGTCGGCGTAGCTGCTTGGTCTTTTCTATCAAAGACTTTAGCTGAGCAACCTCAATTGGCTCGTTATTATAGTAGCACTGTGCAAAAATAGTAGCTGACTTGCCCTCGCACTTTCCTAGTGAAACTAAATCGAAACCATCTGTAGTACCGGCTTCGTCATCGTTAACCCACCAATTTCCAATCTCTTCAACTGTAAATGGAAGCTGATTCTTATCACTTCTATCTTCAAGGTACTGCCCGCAAAGCTTGATAAATACTTCTTCCATGTAATCTCCAGCTTTTGCCTTTACCTTATCCCAAAGAGCATCAACCTCTCGTGAATTATATAAATCAAGATATGGAACCACCATCTTGTACCAGAATAATGTGCTAGTATTAACGATGGAATATCTTGTTTTCTTGCGATTTGTAATCTCAGTTATAGCTGTATCCTTGGTACAAATACCAATGGACATTAGCGAATTCAAATAAGGAACAACTACGTCCTTTGGCTTTTCAACCTCAGCAGAAATCTGATTAACTCTGTTAAGACCCTTTGCCAAAGTCGCAAGCATATAGTTGTAATAAGCTAATTCTCTAAGCTCTGTAGCCATTACATCCTCAGGATTAAGTCCAACTCTTGCTTCCTTATCAAGGAATAGCTTTATTGCTACCTCTTTCATTTTGTCCTCGCCCTTAACTGGTGCTAGGCCATAATCTTCAAATCCTTCCACACCAAGCAAGCAGGCTGTCCTTACAAGATTGTAAGGGATACCGCCAGTGATTCCATAAAGAAATGTAGCTTCTCTAGGACTTGCATCATCAAAGAACTCGCAGGAATCATAGAAACCAAATGGCTCCAATACCATCTCCAAAGTGATGTCGTTCTTCCATAATGCCTTCTTACCCTTTAAATACTTCTCTGCAAGCATAAATGCATCGGAGCACAATATTAATTTTATTGGCAAATCCTTCCATTCTCCCACTGCAAACTCATGAAGTGTCTTATCAAAATCTGGATCCGCCTTAACTATATTTGGATATTGATCAATGATAATAAGCTGCTTTTCTTTGCTAGCTCTCTTGGAAATCTCCTTGCAAAAGCCCGCTGCATCAAGAGTACTCTTAGCTCCAATCAATTGACTAAGCTGCTCAAGCAGATGCTTGCCAGTAGTCTCATAAGCCTGAAAAAAGATATTCTCTTTATCTTTTGCAAATTCTTGTAAAAGAGCAGTCTTTCCAACTCCTATTTGGCCAGAAATAACCGCAATAGAATCTTTTTCCCCCTCGTAAAACCCATTTAATTTTTCAATTTCGCTTTTTCGTCCTATAAACATAACACTTCTCCTCTGACGGCCTTTTGGCACGTGCAAATCCATGGTATCATGTTTCAACTATGACTTCAATATCCTTTTAAAAATGTTTGATATTTCAGCTTATTTAGAAAATTCATTAACCCTTCACCACTATAGCATTATCCTTTATTTCGTTAATTATTACCTGCCCTTTTTTGACCTTTTTAGGGCAAACCCTTTTGCTTATAATGCCTTTTAGACTATTAACAAGTTTTAAATAGACTTTTTACATATGTTATAATTGAAATATCTAATATATATTTTTATTAAGCTACGACAGTAATTAAATTATTTACTTCACTTTCAGGAGATTAACCTATGCCAGGATTTATTACACATTTAACCTTTGGAGAGCAATCACTTTCTTTTATTGAGGCTACAGAAACTAGAAATCTATTAGAATCACATTCGACCTGCTTTGGCCTTGGTCTGCAGGGTCCAGACATATTTTTCTACCATATTCCATCTTATCTTTGCTATAAGAAAAATATTGGAAATGTTATTCATCGAAACTCAGTTATGAATTTTTTTGACTGTCTTTTTGATGGCCGTAACTCTTTTGAGGACAATAAAGATCGTCGCATTTGTGATGCTTATATCTTGGGCTTCATAGGGCATTATTCTTTGGATGTCACCTGTCATCCCTATATTTACTTTAAGAGCGAGCATTTTAAAAATCTTGTTAGAGGTGGAGTTTATGACTTTGGACGTCATGTAAGTTTAGAGACTGATATAGATCATCTAGTTTTAGAGCATTATAAAAAGCTTTTACCTAGCCAATTTGATTATGCTGCCGCTGTTAGACCAAGCGATTATGAGCAGAGTGTAATAGCAAGACTTCTTTACTTTGCTATTAACAGAACGTTTCCTGAATATAAAGTCCGCTTAGGAACAATCAAAGGGGCAATTAAATCCTTTATTCGCCTTAATAAATGGATGCATGACCCTACAGGCAAGAAAAAAAGACGCATCCGAAAAATAGAACAACTATTTTTCAAATGCGCCGTTATATCTTCAATGATACCTAGCGATACCAAAATTAAATACACCGATCCATGTAATACCTTCCATAATGAATGGCATAATCCTTGGAATCCTTCCATTCCTATGACGGATAGCGTTTTTGACCTAATCAATAAAACTATGCCAACCTTTATAGAACGAGTTGAGTTATATATGAAAGCCTTTGACACAACAACTTTCCTTGATTCAAATATTGATTGTGTCACTGAAACAAATGACTATCTTCATTTTAGAAACTTACTTCTAAAAAATATCAGTGACTTAAGCTATTTAAGTGGGTTACCTCTTAAATAATCCTTTATTTGACTATGGATTATACTCATAAGCCTTTCTCTCGCTTCTACAGCAGCCCATGCAATATGAGGTGTTATGATAAGCTTATTGCTGTCTTTAATCCTTTTTAGTGGATTATCTTCAGTCATAGGTTCCTTGTCTAACACGTCTAGTCCTGCGGCTGCTATTTTTCCACTTTCAAGGGCATTGGCAAGGTCTTTTTCCACAATGATTGGGCCTCTGCCAACGTTAATTAAAATTGCAGACTCCTTCATTTTATCAAGTGCTTTTTCATCAATTAAATGAAGTGTATTATCGTCTAATGGCGCGTGGATAGATATAATATCTGATGTGGACAAAAGAGTGTCAAAGTCCACCTCTTTGTAGATATCATCATGATTTTTTCCACTAGTAGAATAATAAATTACATTTGCACCTAAACAAGTACCAATCTGAGCAACTCTTTTACCTATTGCTCCAAGTCCAATGATTCCCCACGTTTTGCCGTGAATTTCGTTAAAGTGCATTTCAAAATGAGTAAACATAGTGTCGTTAACATATTTTTCTCCCTTAACGTAACTGTCATAATAATTAATATGTTCCAATAAGTTCATAACTAAAGCTAATGTATGTTGAGCCACAGCCTCTGTCGAATATCCCGCAACATTTCTCCATGCTATGCCTCTTGTATCTAGGTACTCCTTATCAAGGTTGTTTGTCCCTGTAGCAGTAACACATACAAGCTTTAATCGCTTAGCATTCCCAATAGTACTTTCATTAATAGGCACCTTATTTAGTATAATAACATCAGCATCAACCGTTCTTTCTGCTGCCTGCTCTGGCGTTGAATAATCATAAATGACTAGCTCGCCAAATTCATTAAAATTTGATAAGTCAATGTCTTCGCCTATTGTTTTTCTATCAAGAAATACTATTTTCATCATATGGCCTTTCTTCTTTTGCAAATAATTTTAAACTAAAGCCTTTTTGATTTTACAACATAATAACTCATATTAGATTTATAATTATTGCCTAATCTTTATTCAATCTTGTAAATTTTTTAAGCATAATACAAATAGACTTTGGTTTTCATCTCAAAAACAAGTATAAAAAAATACCGACTTCAAAAATTTACTCTTTTTGAAATCAGTATAAACTTCATTATTCTATTAATATAATTTAAAATTAGACAAAAAAATAGTGCCCAGAGTCGGAATCGAACCAACGACACGAGGATTTTCAGTCCTCTGCTCTACCAACTGAGCTATCTGGGCACGAGATTTCAGGATTTGCGGAGCAAATCGTGAACAGCGACGAACCACTTTGCCGCAAGGCAATTATAATGGCGAGTCACCGAGTTGCGGGAGATGGATTTGAACCACCGACCTCCGGGTTATGAGCCCGGCGAGCTTCCAGACTGCTCCATCCCGCGATATTAAAAAAGATGGGCGGTGGTGGATTCGAACCACCGAAGCAATGTGCAGCAGATTTACAGTCTG
>JAILGH010000082.1 GCA_024697025.1 Pseudobutyrivibrio sp. | reverse complement strand
CGTGTTAAGGATTTACCAGGTACACGTTATCACGTAATCAGAGGTACACTTGATACAGCCGGCGTTGCTAACCGTAAGCAGGCTCGTTCTAAGTACGGCGCTAAGAAGCCTAAGGCTGCAAAATAGGATTATAATTAATTCTATTAGTAACAAATTAATTGTATTATCACATAAACTTTGGTTAATGTTGTTATTTTTTCTCTATAGAAAAATAGCACGTTACACATAGTAATAAATGTGAGTACCGTTGATCTAACAAATTATAGTTAAGGAGGGAAGTATCGTGCCAAGAAAAGGACATACTCAAAAGAGAGACGTTTTGGCAGATCCTATATACAATAGCAAGGTAGTTACAAAGCTTATCAACAACATCATGCTTGATGGTAAGAAGGGTGTAGCTCAGAAGATTGTATATGGTGCATTTGACAAAGTCGCAGAAAAGACTGGAAGACCTGCACTTGAGGTTTTCGAGGAAGCAATGAACAACGTTATGCCTGTACTTGAAGTAAAGGCAAGACGTATCGGTGGTGCTACATATCAGGTACCTATCGAGGTTAGACCAGATCGTCGTCAGGCCCTTGGCCTTAGATGGCTTACAACATTCTCACGTACACGTACTGAGAAGACAATGGAAGACCGTCTCGCAAACGAGATCATGGATGCAGCTGGCAACACAGGTTCAGCTGTTAAGAGAAAAGAAGAGATGCATAGAATGGCAGAGGCTAACAAGGCATTTGCTCATTACAGATTCTAATAGGAGGGCAATAACTTGGGTAGACAATATCCGCTTGAGAGAACCAGAAATATTGGTATCATGGCTCATATTGATGCAGGTAAAACTACATTAACAGAGCGTATCCTTTATTACACTGGTGTTAATTACAAGATAGGTGAGACATACGAAGGTACTGCTACAATGGACTGGATGGAGCAGGAGCAGGAAAGAGGTATTACAATTACTTCTGCTGCTACAACATGCCACTGGACAGAGCAGTTCCAGAACAAGCCAAAGCCAGGCGCACAGGAGCATCGTATCAATATCATTGATACCCCGGGACACGTTGACTTTACTGTTGAGGTAGAGCGTTCACTTCGTGTACTTGATGGTGCTGTTGGTGTATTTGATGCTAAGGGTGGTGTTGAGCCACAGTCTGAGAACGTATGGCGTCAGGCAGACACATATAATGTACCAAGAATGGCATTCGTTAACAAAATGGATATCCTTGGTGCAGATTTCTACAATACAGTAGATGAGATTGGTACAAAGCTTGGAAAGAACGCAGTTGTTTGCGAGCTTCCAATCGGTAAAGAAGATCATTTCCAGGGTGTCATCGACCTCTTCGAAATGAAGGCTTACATCTACAATGATAACAAGGGTGAGGACATCTCAATCGTTGATATCCCAGAGGATATGAAGGATGATGCTGAACTCTATCATACAGAGCTCGTTGAGAAGATTTGTGACTTCGACGAGGATCTTATGATGAAGTACCTTGACGGCGAGGAGCCTACTTTAGAAGAGCTTAAGGCCGGCCTTAGAAAGGGTACTATTTCAAACCAGGGTGTTCCAGTATACTGTGGATCAGCTCACTTTAACAAGGGTATCCAGAAACTTCTTGATGCTGTTGTTGAGTTCATGCCAGCTCCAACAGATATCCCTGATATCAATGGAACAGATATGGATGGTAACGAGATTACTAGAAAGTCATCTGATGATGAGCCATTTGCAGCTCTTGCATTCAAGATTATGACTGATCCATTCGTAGGTAAACTTGCATTCTTCCGTGTATATTCAGGTACATGTAAGTCAGGTTCTTACGTACTTAACGCTACAAAGGGCAAGAAGGAACGTGTTGGACGTATTCTTCAGATGCACGCTAACAAGCGTGATGAGATCGATATCGTTTATTCTGGTGATATCGCAGCAGCTGTAGGTTTCAAGACAACATCAACAGGTGATACAATCTGCGACGAGCAGCACCCAGTTATTCTTGAGTCTATGGAATTCCCAGAGCCAGTTATCGAGCTTGCTATCGAGCCTAAGACTAAGGCTGGACAGCAGAAGATGGGCGAGGCTCTTGCAAAACTTGCTGAAGAGGATCCTACATTCCGTGCTCATACTGATGAGGAGACAGGCCAGACAATTATCGCTGGTATGGGTGAGCTTCACCTTGAGATCATTGTTGATCGTCTTCTTAGAGAATTTAAGGTAGAGGCTAACGTTGGTGCACCTCAGGTTGCATACAAAGAGACCTTTACAAAGCCTGTTGATCAGGAATACAAGTATGCTAAGCAGTCAGGTGGTCGTGGACAGTACGGTCACTGTAAAGTTAGATTCACTCCAATGGATGCTAACGCTGAAGAGACATTCAGATTCAAGTCTTCAGTAGTTGGTGGTGCTATTCCTAAGGAATACATCCCAGCTGTTGGTGAAGGTATTGAAGAGGCTGCTCAGGCAGGTATCCTTTGCGGATTCCCAGTTCTCGGTGTTGAGGCTGATGTATATGATGGTTCATATCATGAAGTCGATTCATCAGAAATGGCATTCCACATTGCAGGTTCTATGTGTTTCAAAGAGGCTATGGCTAAGGCCGCTCCAGTTCTTCTTGAGCCAATCATGAAGGTTGAAGTTACAATGCCTGAGGAATACATGGGTGACGTTATCGGTGATATCAACTCACGTCGAGGACGTGTTGAGGGTATGGATGACGTTGGTGGTGGAAAGATTGTAAAAGCATACGTTCCACTTTCAGAGATGTTCGGTTACTCAACAGACCTTCGTTCTAGAACTCAGGGTCGTGGTAACTACTCTATGTTCTTTGAAAAGTACGAGCCAGTACCAAAGAACGTACAGGAGAAGATCATTTCAGACCACTCAAAATAATATCTAAATAGTTGAAAAACTCGGGTATTTCCGATATAATCGGAAATACCGAGAGTTTATAATTTAGAACAAACTTAGCCTGATTTAAGGCACAAATTTAAGGAGGATTTTAAAAAATGGCAAAAGAGCATTTTGACAGAACCAAACCACACTGTAACATCGGTACTATCGGACACGTTGACCACGGTAAAACAACACTTACAGCAGCTATCACAAAGGTGCTTTCTGAGCGTGTAGCTGGTAACGCAAAGGTAGATTTCGAGAACATCGATAAGGCTCCAGAGGAGAGAGAAAGAGGTATCACAATCTCTACTGCTCACGTTGAGTATCAGACAGAAAAGAGACACTACGCACACGTTGACTGCCCAGGACATGCTGACTATGTAAAGAACATGATTACTGGTGCTGCTCAGATGGACGGCGCTATCCTTGTTGTAGCTGCAACTGATGGTGTTATGGCTCAGACAAAGGAGCACATCCTTCTTTCTCGTCAGGTAGGTGTACCTTACATCGTAGTATTCCTTAACAAGTGCGATATGGTTGATGATGAAGAACTTATCGAGCTCGTTGAGATGGAAGTTACAGAGCAGCTTGAGGAATATGACTTCAATGACTGCCCAATCGTTAAGGGATCAGCTCTCAAGGCTCTTGAGGATCCAAACGGCGAGTGGGGCGATAAGATCATGGAACTCATGAACACAGTTGATGAGTACATCCCAGATCCACAGCGTGAGACAGATAAGCCATTCCTTATGCCTGTAGAGGACGTATTCACAATCACAGGTCGTGGTACTGTTGCTACTGGTAGAGTAGAGCGTGGTGTTCTTCACCTCAACGACGAACTTGAGATCATCGGTGTTAAGGAAGATACTCAGAAGACAGTTGTTACTGGTATCGAGATGTTCCGTAAGCTCCTTGATGAGGCTCAGGCTGGTGATAACATTGGTGCCCTTCTTCGTGGTATCAACCGTGACCAGATTCAGCGTGGACAGGTACTTGCTAAGCCAGGTACAGTAACATGCCATACTAAGTTTACAGCTCAGGTATACGTTCTTACAAAGGACGAGGGTGGTCGTCATACACCATTCTTCAACAACTATCGTCCACAGTTCTACTTCAGAACAACTGACGTTACTGGTGTTTGCGAGCTTCCTGGTGGTACAGAGATGTGCATGCCTGGCGATAACGTAGAGATGACAATCGAGCTCATCCACCCAATCGCTATGGAGCAGGGTCTTACATTCGCTATCCGTGAGGGTGGTAGAACAGTAGGTTCTGGTCGTGTTGCTACAATCATCGACTAATTTTGAGCGAACAGCCCAACCCAATATTTAAAATTAAAGGCTTCCGAGGATTTCCTCGGAGGCCTTTTTAATTGTTTATTAATGAAAGTATGCATCCTATAATGAAAATAGTATAATTAAGAGACATTCATATTTGGAAGGTTAAGATAATGATATTAAATACAGGGCAGCGGACGGATATCCCTGCTTTTTATCCCAAGTGGTTTGCAAATAGAATAAAAGAGGGATTTGTTTGTGTAAGAAATCCGTATAATCCCATACAGGTAAGTAGATACAAAATAAACCCTGAAGTGGTGGATGTAATAGGATTTTGTAGTAAAAATCCAGAACCATTTTTCCCTTATCTTGATTTGATAAAGGATTATGGACAGTTTTGGTATGTTACTATAACAGCTTATGGAAAAGATATCGAACCTAGAGTGCCAGATAAAGAAAGGGTCATGGAGTCTTTTAAATATTTATCAGGAAAAGTGGGGATTAACGCAATAGGATGGCGATATGACCCTATTTTTATAAGTGATAAATATACAGTTGATTATCATCTAAAGACATTTGAAAAAATGGCGTCGACACTTGAGGGATATACAAATATTGTTGTTATAAGTTTTATAGATCTATATGAAAAGGTCAAAAGGAATTTTCCCGAAGTAAAAGCTGTGCCTGAAAAGGACAGGATTTTTCTTGGAAGAGAAATAATAAGAATAGCCAGAGAACATGGAATGATAGTAAAGCCATGCGGCGAAGGAAATTTCCTTGAAAAGTACGGGGCAGATTGCAGAGGCTGTATGACAATTGCTGATTATGAACGGGCTATAGGCAAAAAACTGAAGATTCCAGCAATAAAACCTCCTCGACAGGAATGCACATGTTTTCTTTCGGGAGATATTGGAGCCTATGATACATGCGGTCATTTATGCAGATACTGCTATGCAAATAATGATGTATCTCAAGTAGACTTAAACCTGAAAAATCACGACCCAGGCTCACCATTTTTATGTGGAACCTATAGACCAGATGATAAAATTCATGATGTGGAACAGAAATCATGGGTGGATAGTCAGATGAATATTTTTGATTTCTTAGAGCCTTAATCAATTAACGGACAGTAGAGAGGTTTTTAATTTATTATTTACCCAACAACAGGTTTAAAAGATTTTAATCCTACAAAAAATCGTGCTAATAAAAAAAATAATATTAGCACGATTTTTCTAATATAATAGACGAGCATAACACCTGTATGCAAAAACATTACAAATTAACTGGTTTAACAGTCACATTAACATCTTCGTTTTCTTCTAAATGAAGCGATAAATCACCAACGGCTTTTTTGCCAACAATCTTTATCATTGTTGTACCGTTAACTAAAGGAATATCAAAGCTTCCGGAATTATCAGAGGAGCCTGTTTCCCACAAAACGTTTATATCAGAGGAAGGAGAAATAGCAATAATCTTAAAATCTCCTGATTCAATATTCATATCGTAAGAACATGTCATGCTAGCTGGGTCTTCGCAGCTAAGCTCCCATAATAAATCATTTCCAGAAAAATCAAAATGAATGTCAGCATCCATATCGCCAACACTGCCAAGCTTTTCATTGTAAGAATAACTGCAGCTTTCTTTCTTTAATACATCATCATTATTGTAATCATAGATTTGTTTTGAAAGTGTACTACTAGCGCAGCCACAAAGCAAAACAATGACAACTAAAGACAAAAGTGTAATTTTTCTAATATTTTTCATGACAAAAACTCCTGTAAAAAATTGTTGAAGCAAATACCTAATCCAACAAAAAGCAATTTTGTAACTATAACATTTTTAAATAGCAAAGAGTAGTAAATGCTTAATTATTCGGCCTAAATATAAGTATACAAGTAAGAAATTGATTTGTAAACAAAGCAAGGAGAATGGGCAAAAAGGATGTTACCGAAGCTTGTTTGGTCCTAATATAATTCCTAAATACCATTTCAAAGTGACTAATCAGTCACTTTGCAGTCACTGTGCTGTAAGAATGGGATGTTATAGTAGTTATCATAAAGGAACAGCACATACAAACGGAGGATAATCATGGAAATATTAAGATGTGAAAACGTATCCAAGATATATGGAGAGGGAGAAACAGAGGTAAAGGCTCTTGATAACGTGAGCTTTACAGTAGAAAAGGGAGAGTTTGTATCAATCATTGGACCTTCAGGAAGTGGAAAGTCAACACTTTTGCACATTCTTGGTGGAGTTGACAAGCCAACAAAAGGTAAGGTCTATATAGACGGTACAGATATACATAGCTTGAATGAAGACAAGCTAGCAATCTTTAGAAGAAGACAGATTGGTTTGGTATATCAGTTTTATAATCTGATGCCGGTTCTAAACATTGATGAAAATATTGCTCTACCACATCTTTTAGATGGAAGACCTTTGGACAAAGAAAGATTGGATCAGGTAGTTGAGCATCTAAGCCTGACAGATAGAAGAGGTAATTTGCCAAGTCAGTTATCAGGTGGACAGCAGCAGAGAGTATCTATAGGTCGAGCAATGTACAGCCATCCGGCAATACTTTTGGCAGACGAACCTACCGGTAACCTGGACCGTAAGACAGGTGAAGAGATAATTGATTTGCTTAAGGAATCAAACAAGATAAACAAGCAGACACTTATCCTTATAACTCACGATGAATCTCTGGCAATGCAGGCAGACCGCATCATAAGCATTGAAGACGGTCGAATTGACAGAAATGAAAAGGTAAGAAATCTGGTTTAATCGGGACGAATAATGAAGGTGATAAAATGGATAATAAGAAAATAATCTTTCAGGTTACAAAGACATATATGAAGAAAAATCGTAAGCGTACGATTGTTACTTTTCTTGGAATATTGGTAATGGTTATGCTTATGACAGCTGTATTTGTGGGAAGAGATACAGCATTAGATTATATGTTAAAAGCGACAGAAGAAAATGTTGGAAGCTGGCATTATCAGGTATACGATATTGATAAAAAACAGTTAAGTCAGTTACAGAATCTAGACTTCGTTGAAAAATGTGAAGTGGCTAAATCACTGGAATATACGGAATTTCCCGCCAGTGGAGATCCGGATACCACACCATTCCTTGAGCTCAAGGAATATTCTAGTGACCTCTTTAAATTGATGAATATTAAGCTTAGAGAAGGTCGATATCCTAAAAATCCAGACGAAGTGATTATTAGCTATAGAGCTATAAAGGACGGAGCGAATATAAAGGTAGGAGATACCATAGATGCAAATTGCTTCGAAAGGTACGTACATGCATATACCGACGAGGAAAGACAGGCAGCGATAGACGCAGGAAATGAAGATTGTCATGTATTTTTTCCACCAAACTACGATATAACTCCAGGTGAAACTAGAAAAGCCCCTGAACATTTCCAATACTACAAAGATAATTGCCTGATTGAAATGATTCATGAGCCAACAGGCGTAAATAAAACTCTAAAAGTAGTTGGTATAATGGATGAACCTTTCTTCGCTGCTCCAGGTCAGGGTGGATATATAGCCATAGCAGGTTTAGATAACTCAGTAGGTGACGATGAAAAGGTAAATGCGGTAATAACAATTGATGTAACCAAAAAGGTGGACAGCTATGGCGAAATTGCCAAAATCCTTGATACATCAAAAACACCTGAGGAAAGAGAAGCATTATTAGAGAACAATGGCGGCTATACAACAAAGACAGGCGAAAAGATTCCAGTAGAAAAAGGACGAATTGTTGTTAACAACATGATTTTATCTTTCTATGACGAAGGACAAAATGGAACCATGAATTTTATCATAATGTTTGTCCAAGTATTCTTTGTTGTTCTGATTACACTTGCATCACTAGTGCTTATTTACAATGTATTTAGTATGTCTTATAAGGAAAGAAGTAAGTATTTGGGCATGCTCTCATCTGTAGGTGCAACACGTAGACAAAAGAAATGGAGCGTATATTACGAGGTATTTTCGTTGCTTAGCCTAGCACTTCCTATTGGAATAGGCTTGGGACTTTTGGTGGTAAAAGGTGGAATGGAACTGCTTTGTCCACATTTTACAGAATTATTTAGAACACTATCAATAAATATTGCATTAGATAGAAGCTTCGATGTTGACTATGGTTTGGTGGTAAACCCAATTAATATATTGCTTGTAGTATTCTTTTCAATTTTAGCTGTATGGATTTCAGCGTGGATTCCTGCCCGCAAGATTAGTAAAGTGGGACCTGTAGAAAGCATAAGAGGAAATGAAACAACTAAGAAAACCAGAAAGAAGGGCTATAAAACATATCTTGGGCTTATGCTTAAGGGGAAGGCTGAAAAGCTTATTGGAAGAGCTTCCGTAGATAGAAACCGTACGGCTACCAAGGGAATAATTAGAAGTATTACAGCATTTATAGCACTTACCATGATAGTGACCTTTGCTACAGGAAGTATTAGTGATATATTAGATAGCTCATTTAACGGTGATACCATGAATATTGGTACAGAATATAAAGATTATAAGTATATATTTGGAGGTAGCGGATTCTTAGATGATTATACATACAATTTGTGCAAAGAAGATGTTATGAGCTCAGATGAAGTGACCGGATATAAAGAATGGGAAACTCTTGGCGCCATAGAATGTGTTCCGCTTAAATATTATAGGGATGAATATCAGGATGCTGTTAAGGAGATAGTAAAAAAATGGTTTAATGGAAATTCTGAGCTAGTACAAAAATACTTTGTTGATAATGGTGAGAATAAAAGAAGAGTATTTGCCGAACCATGTTCACATATCGTAATATTGAAAAATGATGAGTTTGAAGAGGTTGCTAAGAACGCTGGTGTCGACCTTTCAAAGTATGATTCGCCAGAAAGCAATCCAGTGCTCGTATATAATTCGATTAAAATTACAACTGATGATAGTACAATCTTTGACAATGGTGCCCAGAGACCGGATTATAGTGAATACACTTTTAAAGAACCTTTAAATGTTAAGGTTGGTGATACTTTTGATTTAACGGTAAAAGGATATGATGATGAAAAAGAGCAAGTCTATGACCTTGTAGCTCCAGTAGGGTTTGCGGGATATGTAAACGACAGTGATATAAAGAAGTACTACACTTTAAAACCAGATGCTCTTGTAATATTCATGCCAGAGAAGACTAGAGAAAATATTAACAAAATAAACCCAGAGCTTGGAAAAATTATCTATAATACATATAAGTATCTATTCTTTAACGTAAATGCGGATGATGCAGGTATATTAAGTAGACTGTCACAAATCAAAGATGACCTTGACGAACCTGCTCTTTGGCAAGCTAAGTTGCTAACTGATTCTAGATCCGCATTGGGAGCATTTCTTGATATAGCAAATATAATAGCAGTTTGCTTCACCATTCTAGTTGCTATTATATGCCTTCTCAATCTCTATAACTCAGTTATGGGACGAAGTATTGCAAGGCATAAAGAGTTTGCGGTGCTTTACTCAATGGGTATGACTGACAAGCAGAAGAATAAGATGCTCAATAATGAGAATGTAAGGCTTTTACTACGAGCATTCATAAAAGCGGCTTTGATTACATCAGCCTTTGTGCTATGCTTATATAAACTAATAAATCTAAAATACGAAGGAGTACAACTGAGCATGCCTGTTTGGACAATACTAGTGACTGTGCTCGTATGTATAGTAGCTTTAATGGTATTTACTAAAGTATGTTATAGACAAAGCAGTAACAAGCAGTTAATTGATGAGATTCGTAGGGAGAGTGTATGAGGGTTTTAATCGCGGAAGATGATTCCATTATAGTGGAAGGTCTTAAAATTGCCCTTTCGCAAGAAGGTTACGAGGTGGTAGCCTTCAGCGACATGAATAGCGCTTTGGAGGAAGTAAAGGAGGAGGTACACTTTGATGTGTGCCTCCTTGACATAACTCTTCCTGATGGCGACGGCTATCAGATATGCAGGGCTATAAGAGAAAAGTCGGATGTTCCAATAATCTTTCTTACAGCTTGTGATGACGAGGTACATACGGTTCTTGCTTTTGAAAATGAAGCTGATGACTATATACCAAAGCCATTTAGGATAAGAGAGCTTATGGCCAGAATGAAGGCAGTACAACGAAGAAGAGGTGCGGGAAACTCTTCAAATGATTCTGATAAAAAGTCAGACGATGAACAAGACTTGATAGAGATAGGCAGTAATGTTTTGGATATTAGAAGTGGAAAAGTGATGTGTGGAAAGGAGGAGATATTTCTTTCCGCCGCAGAGTATAAGCTTCTTCTGATATTTGTAAGAAACAGAGGGCAATTACTTACGAGACAGCAAATCTTAAACAGTATGTGGGACAGTGCAGGGGATTTTGTCAATGACAACACCCTATCGGTATATGTTAAAAGGCTCAGGAAAAAACTGGAGCAGGAAGGTGACGAGCCCGTGATAGAAACCGTTCGCGGAATGGGCTATCGTATGGTTTGATTAAATGAAACTCAGAATCGGAATTGTAGTCATTGCCGCTGCACTATGTATCCAGCTGAGGGATTTACGCTGGGTGGTTGGCCTTTTGGCAGCCACACTTATTATCATACTGGCAGTGGACATCGTCGAAGAAATAAAGATAAAAAGGCAGATAGATGAATTAATATCATACATCACCAAGGTGCAGGATTATTCTTCCCTACCTGAGATGAAGAAAATATCCGAGGGAAGCATAGGAATCTTACAAAGTGAGATTTACAAGGTGATAACCATCCTGCTGGAGCAGTATGCCATGGAGCATAATCAGAAAAAATATATGTCTGATATGATGTCTGATATATCTCATCAGTTTAAAACTCCATTGACGGCCATATCTTTAATGAATGAGCTGTTAATGAGTGAAGATGTCAGTGATGAGCAACGAGTGGAGTATGCCGGAAAGATTGACGCCCAGATTAACAAAATGACGTGGCTCATCAAAAATCTCCTTACGCTTTCACAGCTGGAAGCTGGAGTTTTGGAAATGAAAGCTGAAAGGGCAAACTTAAAAGAATTAATTAGAGATTTGTCCGAACCGATTTTGATAATGGCCGAGGTTGCAGAGGTGGAATACATATGTAGCATTCCAGAGCAAATTACAGTTAAAGTTGATTCACACTGGTTTAAAGAGGCACTTTCCAACATCATCAAAAACTGTATCGAGCACACCAATCCTGGGGGATTTGTTAAGATTTCTGCTAGCCAGAACAATCTGTGTACAACAATTGTTATCGAGGACAACGGAGCAGGAATTAAGCAAGAGCATCTACCACATATATTTGATAGATTTTACAAGGCTGGAAATTCATCCCACGACAGTGTGGGAATAGGACTTGCAATGGCAAGGCAAATAATTCGAGTACACGATGGCAACATCGAGGTAAAGAGTGAAGTTGATAAGGGAACAAAATTCACTATTAATTTGTACCAGAGTAGAATAAATTGACGGGAGCATAAATTGCTTCCGTTTTTTTATGAAGATTATTGCTTGGCACTCAAGAAAATTTCCCATAGCTTAACAGCTGTTCAATTGGATTCTAATATCATTTTTGATATTATATCTTTGGGCCATGTAAAGGAAACTAGGAGGATAATGAAATGAATATAGGAAATGTAATAAGGAAGTATCGCAAAGAGTTGGGTTTGACTCAGGAAGAGATGGCGGTTCGCCTAGGTGTTACAACTCCAGCTGTAAACAAGTGGGAAAACAACAATACTCAGCCGGACATTAGCATGGTAGTTCCAATAGCTAGACTACTTGGAATATCAACAGACGAGTTGCTTTCTTACAAAGAGGAATTGACTCCAGAAGAAGCATTTGAATACATTGGTGCGATTAGAGATAGATTGCTTGAAGAGCCATTTGATATAGTGTTTTTGGATGCGAAAAGAAAGATAGAAGAATTTCCAAATAGTGAGATACTCAAACTTTATATGACAACGGCTCTTGATTCGGCGAGAGTGCAATTAGAAGTGGAGAATAGCGACTCTTATGATGAGAATATTATTTCTTGGTTTACACAGTTAATCGAGTCTCAAGATGACAATGTAAAAAGATCGGCTGTAGGTTCACTTTTTCACTTATATGAGAGAAAGGGTGAATACGAAAAAGCTGAAAAGTATTTAGATCATATGTCCGATGAAAATCCAAACAAGAAGGTACTACAGGCAAATGTATATGCTAAAACAGATCGGAAAGACGAGGCATATACAACCTACGAGCAACTAATATGGGAAGAGGTAGCTAACATAAGGATTGCTATTAATGCTTTTCAAACTTTTTGTATAGAAGAGAACAATCTTAAATTGGCGCATAAACTTGCGGATATTAATGGTAAAATTGCAAATAGCTTTGATATGGGTATATACCACGAGGTTGAATCACAACTTGATATTGCAATGACTGAGAAGGATGTAGCAAAGACGGCTAAGGTTATTAAGAAACTAATAGATAACTGTGGAACAATCATGGACTTTACAAAGTCAGATTTATATGCACATATCTATACAAAGTCAGCAGACAAAGAACTTGAAAATCATGCCGAGTCCTTGCGTAAGGACTTAATAAGAAGATTCGCCGAAGATAAAGCGTTATATTATATGAAGGGAAATGAATATTGGGAATCCCTTAAAAAGTTAAAATAATAGAATGATTTTGTTGGCGGAGATGAGAATTTCTAAGGGAGTCATATTTAAGAAAAGAGCTAAGACCTATACAGGCCTTAGCTCTATTATGTTATCTCCAACTTTAATATTGTTGCCATCAAGAAATGCTTTAAATCCAGGCATTGACTCTGGCTGCATTACGTCCCTTGGAACATGAGCATCACAGCCAATTACAATCTTGGCACCCATCTCAGATGCAAGAGAGAAGAACCTGTTACAAGGATAGTTGCGGCCCAGTGCATGGCCTTGCATATTAACCTCCAATGGGACATTAAAGTCGATGGAAGCCTGGATGATACGACGAGTATGCTTAAGAAAGATTTCATCTGGACCCTCATAGTTAATTAAATCCGGGTGGGCCAGATAGCTGAAGAATCCAGTAGACATACCCTCGACAGTAAGGTCTACGTAATCTATAAGATCCTGTTCATTTTGGGTTAAGGCACCGGCATAAAATCCAGTCACCTCATCAGGGGCAAAGTGTTGACCCTGAATGATATAATCCAATGGATACTGACGCAAGTGATTTAAAAGTTTATCAAAATACTTGTGAGTATACTCAACTTCATAACCAATGAAAATCTGAATATCATTTTTATATTCATCTCTAAGCTTTACCAGAGTGTCTGTGTAGTTCTCAGCTTCTTCCATTTTCATGCGAATATGAGAACTGTAGCTATCAGGATATGGCTGAGGCACATGGTCAGAAAATCCCAAAATCTTAAAGCCATTTTTAATTGCGCTTTCAATATATTCTCGTTCACTTCCAGATGCGTGCTGGCATCTGACGGTGTGTGTATGATAGTTAGCTAACATTTTAATACCTCTCGACAGTAGGAATAATACCACACATTGGTGTACACTAAAAGGAAATATAACAATTTAAGGTGATAAAAATTACCTGTTACACACATAAATTTACCTTTCGTCCCAAAGTGTTGCGATTATTTTTACAGTAGGTAAAATAAAATCATAAGGAGGCGCCAGTAGTTATGAAGATAAACATTGACGTAGATGCTTCGTTAGACCAGGACATAGTCACCATTCACTGTAGGGAGATAACAGAAGAGATATTAGAGCTGCAGCGACTTCTAGCATCTCAAAGGAATGCGCGACAAAAGATTTCAGCATATATGGATGAGACAGAATATTTTCTGGATTTGAAAGCCATATTATTCCTGGAGGCTGATGGAAATTACATATCCATACATACGGTGCGAGACATTTACAGAACCAGGCAAAAGTTATATGAACTAGAGGAAATTCTTCCTAGAGATTTTATTAGAGTTTCAAAATCTACTATAGTAAACACCTTGATGATTGCTTCAATAAAGAAGAACATCACAGGTGCCAGCGAGGTAGCCTTTAAAAATAGCGCTAAAAAGGCTTACGCATCACGAAACTATATCAAAGCACTATTAGAAATCATGAATGAAAAGAGGTTAAAGAGATGAATAATAAAAAGAATATTTTAGGTGGGTTAGTATTAATTGTATTTGCAGTATGTCTTATCCTGGATAAGATGAATCAGTTCCCGGATTTACCATTATTAAAAATCGGCGTGTTACTCCTTCTTGTAGTTGTGTTTTTTGATGCACTTAGAAAGCTTGAGTTTGTTGGTGTTATGTTTCCAGTTGGTGTTGCAGGTTGGATGTTCCAAGATGAGATAGGACTAGGCGCAGTTCCAGGTTATATCATTTTGATTGCAGCATTTATTATTGGAATCGGACTTAGCATGATCTTTTCTAGAAAAAAATATAACTTCGTTGAAAAGAGAGATGACATGGGAACATGTAGTTACACATATTCAGATGATGAAGGATATGTTTGCATCGACAACAACTTTGGCTCAAAGACAGAGTATGTTTCATCTAAAAATATAAAGAAAGCTGATGTGGACAATGGTATGGGCAACTTGACAGTATACTTCAATGGCTCAACAATCGATGCAGATGGCGCAGAATTTGATATTGATAATGGACTTGGAACACTTTCACTCTATTTCCCAAAGGAATTTAGAATGAAGTTCAACACAGAAAACGGCCTTGGCAAGGTTACAACTCACGGCCAGTGCTCAGAGGACCCAGAGGCACCACTTATTAAGGTAAAGCTTGATAATGGACTTGGAACAGTTGATATTTATTTTGAGTAATACAGACTTAAGTAAAAGAGTATTTAAAACAAAGCGTATATTATATAGAAGGACTACTGAGAATGTTTTTCAGTAGTCCTTTTGTTTGCAAATTTATTCACTAATATTTGATTTTTCATGTTATTATATTAGGGCTGAATAGATTTGACACAATTGAATTAGTTTAAACTAACCAAAAGCTGGCACTTTTAGTTAGGTCACTTAGAATAGAGGAGTTAGAAATGCTAGAGATTAAAAACCTTAGTTACAGGGTTGATGATGAGAATGATTCTACCAAAGAAATCATTGATAATCTCAACCTTACAGTAGAGGATGGCAAGTTTATCGTCATCACAGGTCCAAACGGCGGAGGAAAGTCAACTCTTGCCAAGCTTATTATGGGAGTTAATACTCTTACATCAGGTCAGATTATTCTTGATGGAGAGGACATCAGTGAACTTAATATTACAGAACGTGCAAAGAAGGGCATAAGCTTTGCTTTTCAGGCGCCTGTACATTTTAAAGGTATCAGAGTAATTGATTTGCTTAGACTCGCATCAGGTGAGAACATTTCTGTTGCAGCAGCCTGCGAATATCTTTCAAAGGTAGGCCTTTGTGCAAAGGATTATGTGGAGCGTGAGGTCAACTCATCATTATCAGGTGGCGAGCTTAAGCGTATAGAGATTGCAACAGTACTTGCACGTGGAACCAAGCTTTCTATCTTTGATGAGCCAGAGGCAGGTATCGACCTTTGGAGTTTCCAGAACCTTATCAAGGTATTTGAGAACATGAGAAAGACAGTTAACGGTACTATTATCGTTATTTCTCACCAGGAGAGAATCCTTAACATTGCCGATGAGATTGTTGTTATTGAAAACGGCAAGGTAAAGACTCAGGGACCAAAGGATAAGATACTTCCAGAGCTTCTTGGAACATCATCTGCAGCAAATATTGCCTGCGAGAAGTTAGGAGGTGATCAGTAATGGCTCTTGATGCAATTCAAAAGAACATTTTGCATGAGGTTGCGGATTTGGACGGTCTTCCACAGGGCGCTTACAATATTCGTTCTAACGGAGCTAGCGCTGCTAGAAATACAACTGCAAATATTGATATTGTTACAAAAGAGGATAAGCCAGGTATCGATATTATTATCAAGCCAGGCACCAAAAATGAGAGCGTACATATCCCAGTTGTTCTGACACAGAGCGGGCTTAAAGATATGGTTTATAATGATTTCTACATCGGAGAGGATGCTGATGTTACTATCGTAGCTGGTTGCGGTATTTCTAATTGCGGCGACCAAGATTCACAGCACGATGGTATCCATACATTCCATGTTGGCAAGAATGCCAAGGTCAAATACGTAGAGAAGCACTATGGCGAGGGCGATGGTAAGGGAGCCCGTATCTTAAATCCTGTTACAGAGGTGTATCAGGAAGAGGGCAGCTATGTAGAGATGGAAATGGTACAGATTAAGGGCGTAGACTCAACAATTCGTACTAATGTAGCTGAGCTTAATGAGAATGCAACGCTTCTTATTCACGAGGCACTCATGACTCATGGTAAGCAGTCAGCTACATCTGATTACAAGGTTGCACTTAACGGACAGGGTTCAAGTGCCGATGTAGTATCTCGTTCAGTTGCCAAGGATGATTCTGAGCAGATTTTTGAAGTATCAATCGAAGGCAACACAGCCTGCAATGGTCACGCAGCCTGCGATGCTATTATTATGGGCAATGCCCACGTTGTAGCTATTCCAAGACTTGATGCCAATGATGTGGATGCAGCACTTATCCACGAGGCAGCAATTGGAAAGATTGCTGGCGATCAGCTTATCAAGCTTATGTCTTTAGGACTTACCGAAGAAGAGGCTGAAGAGCAGATTGTAGCAGGATTCTTGAGATAAAATTTTCAAAAGCAAGGACACGTAAATCTTTGGGTTTGCGTGTCTTTTTTTGTGCTAAAAATAGCAAGACTAGTATTTTTCTATAGTAAAATATTGGATTAGCGAGTATTATTCTATAGAAAAATATTTACAGGCGTGGTATTTTTCTATAGAATAATATCAAGGAGGGCTATAGAAATGTTAAAAAGAAAAATTTTTCATAGTCTAAAAGAGTGGAAAAATCGCAGTAATCATAAGAGTTTGATAGTTACTGGTCAGCGTCAGATTGGAAAAACATATGTTGTTGATAAGATGTTTTCGAAAGAATATAAATCATATATCCCTATCAATTTCATCGAGGAACCTTCTATGATTGGAGAGTTCGAAGGGGATTTAGACGTTGAAACATTGAAGTTAAATATTCAGGCTCGAAGACCCGGTGTAAAGTTTATTGAGGGTGATACTCTTATTTTGTTTGATGAGATACAAGAATGTCCAAACGCTATTGCTTCGCTAAAATTTTGGACGGAGGATGGTAGGTTTGATGTTATAGGTATGGGCTCATCTCTTGGGATGAACTACATGAGCAAAATATCATATCCAGTAGGCAAGGTCGAATATTTAAATATGTATTCCCTGGATTTTGAGGAGTATTTATGGGCTGAAGGATTAGGTGAAGATGTTATCAAACAGCTGCAATCGTTTTTTAATAAAATAGAGAAAATGCCAAAGTCACTGATGGATACAATGTTTGGTTACCTTCGCAAATATATGGTTATAGGTGGTATGCCCGAGGTAGTAAATACGTATATCGAAACAAAAGACTTACATCTTGTTGATGAGATACAACGTAGGCTTATTAGAGATTATAGAACTGATATTGCTAGATTCGCAGATGCAAACATAAGAGTTAAGGCGCAGCAGTGTTATGATTCAATTCCATACCAGCTTACGAAGGACAATCATAAATTTCAGTATTCAAAAATAGAATCCAAGGCTACAGCAGCAAAATTTGGAACAAGCATAGGATGGTTAAATAATCAGTTGCTAACAATTCAGGTGAATTCGCTAAAAAGAATTGACTATCCATTAGAATCATTTTCAGATGAGACAAATTTTAGAATATATCCCACGGATATTGGCATATTAGTGGGAATGTATGATGAGAGTTTGAAAAAAGCTTTACTTGAGGATGCTAGTATAGAGGAAAAGCCGGCAGGTCTTGTTCTTGGAACAGCGAAAGGTGCTTTGTATGAGGCTTTGGCGGCGGAGATGCTCTATAAGCGCGGGTATGACAAACTATTTTTCTATAAACACGAGAAAAGTACTAGTGAAGTCGAATTCGTAATTACGAAGGGAGATGAGCTACTGCCAATTGAGATAAAAGCTGGAAGAAAACAAGCTAATTCACTTCGTAATATACTAGAATCAAATGCCAAATTAAACCGTGGCTACAAAATGGCATCTTTAAATATTGGGCAGAGTGACAAGATTGTTTCGATGCCAATGTTTATGTTAATGTTTATGTAAATAATTAGATTAAAAGTTATAAAAGTTAGGCTAGACTAATTTGATGCTTCAATAACTTACATGAGTTTGTTATAATGAACCTATTGATTTTTTGAAGAAATGGAGAATCATTATGAATAATTTATGTTACACACCTGAAGAGGTTATCGAATTCAATCTTAGCAAGGCTGAATCCAAAGTTAGTTTTAGACTTTACAAGATGATTATTTTTGGCATTATGGCTGGTGCATTTATTGCTATTGGCGCTGCTACAAGCTCAACTGCAGCTCATTCTGTTGCAAATGTTGGGTTGTCAAGGTTAGTGGCAGGAGCAATATTCCCAGTTGGGCTCATGCTAATTACATTTATGGGAGGGGAATTGTTTACAGGCAATTGCCTTACTGCAATGGGTGCCATGGACAAGAGATTTTCTTGGGGAATGGTTGTAAAGGACCTTGTTATTATATGGATTTCAAATCTTGTTGGAGCGCTACTTGTTGTGGCATTAACTTATTATTCTGGAAATCTAGATTATTCGGCTGGCTTGCTTGGAGCATATTCTATCAAGGTGGCACTTGGTAAATGTTCAATTAGTTTTGCCAAGGGAATCACATCAGGAATCATGTGTAACATTCTAGTTTGCGCAGCAATTCTACTTGCTACAGCAGCAAAGGCTATCGCAGGTAAGGTTTGGGCGATTTTCTTTCCAATCATGGCTTTTGTGGTAGGAGGATTTGAGCACTGTGTTGCCAACATGTTTTATATACCAATCGGCATGCTTGCCGCTAACAACGATACATATGTTGCAAAAGCGGCTGAGGCTTATGGCATAACTGCCGATCAGCTATCGGCTTTAAGTATACAGGGATTTATTTTAAACCAGATTCCAGTCACAATAGGCAATATTTTAGGTGGAATTATTTTTGTAGGATTGCCTTGTTATTTAGTTCATAAAAAGTGGAAATAAATGCTATAAAATATGAAAACTAAGGACCTAAAGCAGTTTGTGAGACACACAAACTGCTTTTGTGTTATTATAGGAATCAGTAGAACACAATAGAACGGGAGGTAACTATGAGTAAGGTATTAATCTTTTTTGCTGAGGGACATGAGGAAATTGAGGCACTTACAGTTGTAGATTTACTTAGACGTGCCAGTATCGATATTGATATGGTTTCAATTACAGGAAACAAGAGAGTTCCTGGATCACACGGCATCATGACTGTGTGTGATAAGCTCATTGAGACTGTTAATTTTGATAATGCAGATATGCTGGTGCTTCCAGGTGGTATGCCAGGTACACTTAATTTAGAGCTCTGTGAGCCTTTGATGGATCAGGTAAATGGATTTAATGTTTCAGGCAAGGGATTGGCTGCCATATGTGCTGCCCCAACAGTATTTGGTAAAGCAGGTTTTTTACAGGGCAAGAAGG
Source organism: Pseudobutyrivibrio sp. (assembly GCA_024697025.1). Classification (GTDB taxonomy): domain Bacteria; phylum Bacillota; class Clostridia; order Lachnospirales; family Lachnospiraceae; genus Pseudobutyrivibrio. The sequence continues at coordinate 130,981 of JAILGH010000082.1, read as the reverse complement.
CAACATGCTATCCTGGAATGGAAAAGGATTTGCTTGGAGCTCAGGTTTCTACAGACGAGGTATGTCACGATAAAAATATCATAACAAGCCGCGGACTTGGCACAGCTATTCCATTTGCCCTTGAAATTATTAGGACATTGAAGGGTGAGACCGAGGCTGAGCGAATTACTAAGTCTATAGTTTTTAGACAGTAGATTTCCTTGGGATTTCCAGCAGACATGAACGAAAGGACATAAGATAAAATGGAAAGAATTAAAAGTTTTACAATTGATCACAATGTACTTACACCAGGTTTTTACATTTCACGTGTAGATGATGGAGATATCATTACTTACGATTTACGTACTCGCAAGCCAAATGCAGGCGATTACATGGATAATGCAACAATGCATTCAGTGGAGCACATGATTGCAACTTACATCCGCAATTCGGAGATTGCAGATAATGTTATTTACTTTGGACCAATGGGATGCCAGACAGGATTTTACCTTGTGGTAAAGGGCGTGGATTCCAAGAAAGTTTTTGAGGTGACAAAGAAGGTATTCAAGCAGACGGTAGACCATGATGGCGATGTTTTTGGAAAGTCTGCTATTGAGTGTGGTCACTACGAGAACTTGGATATTAACTTGGCAAAGAAGGAGTGTGCCCGCTATTTGGATGTGCTTAATTCATGGACAAACATGGAGTTTTCTTATCCATCATAACTTTCATTGACTAGAATTATTAATAGCCAGATATAGTAACTGGCCATACATACAGGAGGAAAAGTATATGAAGTTAGGTATTATTGGTGCTATGCAGATGGAAATTGAGAATCTCAAGCCTTCCATCAAAAACGCCAAGACCGAAACAATCAGTGGAGTAGAATTCATCAAAGGCAAAATCAACGGAGTGGACGTAGTAGCAGCAGTTAGTGGAATCGGAAAAGTATTTGCTGCTATATGTACCGAAGTTATGATTATTCATTTTGGCGTGGACCACGTAATCAACATTGGGGTGGCCGGTTCTTTAGTTAAGGACCTTAAGGTGCTTGATGTGGCAGTTGCTCAGTCAGCTGTTCAGCACGACATGAACACAACAGCACTTGGGGACCCAGCTGGTCTTGTCTCAGGAATCAATGTTATCAATTTTGAGGCAGACAAGGAACTCAACAGAGCTGTTGAGGAGGTTCTTGAAAAAAGAGGAATTGCCTATCAGACAGGCATTATTGCATCAGGTGATCTGTTTGTTGACACAGACAGACAGCGCAACAACATTCACGTAAAATTTGATGCAATTGCAGCAGACATGGAGGGTGGAAGTATTGCCCACGTATGCTACATCAACAATGTGCCATTTACACTTATCCGTTCTATTTCAGATGCAGATGGAAGTGCAATGGATTACAACACCTTTGCAGGAAAAGCTGCTGAGCAATCTATCGCAATTGTTCTAGATGTTATAGCAAGAATTAAATAATTGTCGGCAAAAACTGAATAGAAAAAAAGCGCAAAATAAGCGATAGTACAATGGAGTTAGATAATTTTTTAACAAACTCAGCAAGATTTAAAAAATGTGGCAGTTTGTTAATCGCAGTTTTGAAGGAGAAGTAATATGAATCACAATGTTATTACTGATGAGTATTTAGAGAAAATGAACGCCTACTGGCGTGCAACTAATTATCTCGCAGCGGCACAGTTGTATCTTCTTGAGAACCCACTTTTGCGTGAGCCTCTTAAGAAAGAGCAGATTAAAAAGAAAATCGTAGGTCACTGGGGAACAGTACCTGGTCAGAACTTTATCTATGTACACATGAATCGTGTAATCAATAAGTACGACCAGGATATGATCCTTATTTCAGGCCCAGGTCATGGCGGCAACTTTTTTGTTGCTAATACATATCTTGAGGGCTCTTACAGTGAAGTTTATCCAAACGTAAGTCGTGATATGGATGGTCTTCAGAAGCTTTGTAAGCAGTTCTCGTTCCCAGGCGGTATCTCAAGCCATGTTGCTCCAGAGACTCCTGGTTCTATTCACGAAGGTGGTGAGCTTGGTTACTCAATCGCTCATGCTTTCGGTGCAGTTTTTGATAACCCAGAGCTTATTGCTACATGTGTAGTTGGTGATGGTGAGGCTGAGACAGGCCCACTTGCTACTTCGTGGCAGTCAAATAAGTTTCTTAATCCTATTACAGATGGTGCAGTACTTCCTATTCTCCACCTTAACGGATTCAAGATTTCCAACCCTACAATTCTTGCTCGTATGTCACACGAAGAGCTTGAGTCATTCTTCAAGGGTATGGGCTGGAATCCTTATTTCGTAGAAGGTTCTGAGCCAATGGAAATGCACAAGAAGATGGCTGAGACTCTTGATATCGTTATGGACGAAATCAAGGCAATTCAGAAGAACGCTAGAGAAAAGGGCGATGCTACAAGACCAGTATGGCCAATGATTGTTCTTCGTACACCAAAGGGATGGACAGGTCCAAAGGTTGTTGATGGCAACAAGATTGAGGGCTCATTCCAGGCACATCAGGTTCCAGTTATGATGGACAAGCCAGAGCATCTTGATATCCTCAAGGATTGGCTCTTAAGCTACAAGCCAGAGGAGCTTTTCGATGAGAATGGTCGTCTTATTCCTGAGCTTGAGGAACTTGCTCCAAAGGGAGACAAGAGAATCGGGGCTAATCCACACGCTAACGGTGGTAAGCTTCTTCGTGATCTTAGACTTCCTGATTTCCGCGATTATGCTATAGAAGTACCAGCTCCAGGTTCTGTTGAAAAGCAGGATATGATTGAGCTTGGCGGATACATCAGAGACGTATTCAAGCTTAATGAAGAGCAGAAGAACTTCCGTATCTTTGGACCAGACGAGACTATGTCTAACCGTCTTAACAAGGTATTCGAAGTTACAAATAGAGATTGGAATTCACCAATCGAAGAAGGCACAGACCAGTTCCTTGCACAGGATGGTCGTGTTATGGACTCAATGCTTTCTGAGCACATGTGCGAAGGTTGGTTAGAGGGTTACCTCCTTACCGGTAGACATGGTTTCTTTGCAAGCTACGAGGCATTCATCCGTATTATAGATTCAATGGCTGCTCAGCATGCTAAGTGGCTCAAGGTTTGCAATGCTCTTCCATGGAGACGTCCAATTGCATCCCTAAACCTACTTCTTACATCAAATGTATGGCAGCAGGATCACAACGGATTTACACACCAGGATCCAGGTTTCCTTGATCATATTTCAAATAAAAAGGCAGACGTTGTACGTCTTTACCTTCCACCAGATGCAAACTGTTTGCTTTCTACAATGGATCACTGCTTAAAGAGCAAGAACTATGTAAACGCAATCGTTGCATCTAAGCATCCAAGACCACAGTGGCTTACTATGGAGCAGGCTGTTAAGCACTGTACTCAGGGTATCGGTATCTGGGATTGGGCTTCAACAGACAAGGGTCAGGAGCCAGACATCGTTCTCGCTTGCTGTGGTGATACACCTACACTTGAGGCTCTTGCAGCAGTTGATATTCTCCACAAGGAGATGCCAGAGGTTAAGGTTCGTTTTGTAAACGTAGTTGACCTTATGAAGATGGAGCCAAGCAACAAACATCCACACGGTCTTTCAGACGTAGAGTACGATTCAATCTTTACAAAGGATAAGCCAATCGTATTTGCGTTCCATGGATATCCAACACTTATCCATGAGCTTACATATACAAGACACAACAGAAACATCCACGTTTATGGTTACCACGAAGAGGGTACAATCACAACTCCATTTGATATGAGAGTTCAAAACAAGATTGACCGCTTTAACCTTGTAATCGCAATGCTTAACAACATGCCAGAAATGGAAAACAAGGGAGCATTCCTCAAGCAGAAGATGAAGGATAAGCTCGTTGAGCACAAGACATACATTCACGACATTGGTGTAGATATGCCAGAAGTTGCTGAATGGAAGTGGACAGGTCTTAAATAGCCACAAATATAATTAATTCATGCCACCTTTGTCCCATAGACATAGGTGGCATTTTTCTACCCCTCGTTACTAGGAAGAGATTGACATGACTAACTAAGAAATTTAGAATTATAGTCAGTTGAAAACTCTAAAGATGATAGGAGATAGGATATGTATAAAGACGATTATGAGCGTTGGCTTGCAGCGGATCTTGACGATCCAGATCTTAAGCCAGAGCTTAACAAAATCAGTGGAAATGATGAAGAGATAAAGGATAGATTTGCGGTTGCACTTGCATTTGGTACAGCAGGACTTCGTGGTGTACTCGGTGCAGGTACCAACAGAATGAATATTTACGTTGTAAGACAGGCTACTCAGGGTCTTGCTAATTGGGTTAAGACTCAGGGGGGCAATCAGACAGTTGCTATCAGCTATGATAGCCGTATCAAGAGTGATGTGTTTGCTAAGGCAGCAGCAGGTGTGCTTGCAGCCAATGGCATCAATGTACGCATTTACGATGCACTTATGCCAGTTCCAGCACTTTCTTTTGCAACACGTTACTATAATTGTAATGCTGGTATCATGGTTACAGCTTCCCACAACCCAGCTAAGTACAATGGATACAAGGCTTACGGTCCAGACGGATGTCAGATGACAGATGATGCGGCTGCTATTGTATATGAGGAGATTCAAAAGACTGATGTTCTTACAGGCGCCAAGGTCATGTCATTTGCCGAGGGCGTTGAAAAGGGACTTATCAAGTTTGCTGGAGATGATTGCAAGGACGCTTTCTATGCAGCAATTGAGGAGCGTCAAGTTCGTCCAGGTCTTTGCAAGACAGCTGGTCTTAAGCTTGTGTATTCTCCACTTAATGGTTCTGGTTTAGTACCTGTTACACGTGTACTTAACGACATTGGCATTACAGATATTACAATTGTACCTGAGCAGGAATATCCAAACGGATACTTTACAACATGTAGCTATCCAAACCCAGAGATTTTCGAGGCTCTTAAGCTTGGTCTTGAGCTTGCCAAGAAAGAGGGGGCAGACCTTATGCTTGCTACTGACCCAGATGCAGATAGAGTAGGCATCGCCATGAAGTGTCCAGACGGAAGCTACGAGCTTGTTTCTGGTAACGAGGTTGGCGTACTTCTTCTTGATTATATTGCAGCAGGACGTATTGAAAAGGGCACAATGCCTAAGAATCCAGTTGCAGTTAAGTCTATTGTTTCTACACCACTTGCAGATGCAGTTGCAGAGCACTATGGCGTAGAGCTTCGCTCAGTTCTCACAGGCTTCAAGTGGATTGGCGATCAGATTGCAGGTCTAGAGGCAGATGGACAGGTAGATAGATTTATCTTTGGATTTGAGGAGTCATATGGTTATCTTGCAGGCCCTTACGTTCGTGATAAGGATGCTGTTATCGGCTCTATGCTTATCTGCGAGATGGCTGCTTACTACCGCAGCGTAGGCAGCTCACTCAAGCAGCGTCTCGAGGAGATTTATGCTGAGTACGGCCGCTATCTCAACAAGGTAGATTCCTTTGAGTTCCCAGGACTTTCAGGCATGGATACAATGGCTGGAATCATGAGCTCGCTTCGTGAGAATCCACCTGCTGATATTGCAGGAATCAAGGTTGATAAGGTTACTGATTACAAGAACACAGCAGAGACTGGGCTTCCATCAGCAAATGTACTTATCTACGGTCTTGAGAATGGTTGCACAGTAGTTGTTCGCCCTTCAGGTACCGAGCCAAAGATTAAGACATACTTTACTACAAAGGGCAAGGATTTAGCTGAAGCAGAATCTATGAAAGATAAGCTTGCAGATGCATTAAAGCCAATATTTAAATAAGATTTTAGAAGCAGTCACTTCGTTGGCTGCTTTTTTTGTGTTGACACATAACCTTAATGGTGTTATAGTTAATTACACAAGTAACTAACCAACGGACCAAGGGAGGTGAGTATGTGCTAGATAATCTAGGGGAAGATAAATCAATTTACATACAGATTTCAGAGATGATAGAGGATGAAATTCTTAGAGATATCCTTAAGGAAGAGGATAGGGTGCCTAGCACCACGGAGCTGGCCAAGTTTTATAAAATCAATCCGGCTACGGCGGCAAAGGGTATCAACCTACTTGTGGACAAGGATATTATTTACAAAAAACGAGGAATAGGTATGTTTGTTCAAAAGGGAGCAAAAGAGACTATTCGTAAGGCAAGACGAGACAGTTTTTATAACTCGTACGTTAAAAGTATTATCAGTGAGGCAAAGCTGATAGGTATTAGTAAAGAAGATCTTAAAAAAATGATTGATAAAGATAATGTGTAGTAGGAGGGAATCATGGCAACATTAAGCGGAAAAAACATTGTAAAGAAATATGGTAAGGATACAGTTTTAAAGAACGTAGATATCGATATCGAAACAGGAAAGATTTACGGTCTTATTGGAAGAAATGGTGCTGGAAAGACAACACTTCTTTCTATTCTTACAGCGCAGAATCCAGCAACAGAAGGAACAGTTACACTAGATGGTCAGCCAGTATGGGAAAACGAGGAAGCACTTTCACACATCTGCTATTCACGAGAGATTCCTCAGCTTACTCTTTTTGGACCAAACACACTTAAGGTAAAGCAGTATTTAAATATAGCAAAGGCTTTTTACAAGAATTGGGATCAGGAATATGCTGATGAGCTTACAAAGCTTTTTAACATTAACATCAAAAAGCGTATCAACAAGCTTTCAAAGGGTATGCTTTCAGCAGTAACAATCATTGTAGCTATGGCTAGTAAAGCTGATATTACAATTTTGGATGAGCCAGTTGCTGGTCTTGACGTAGTTGCAAGAGAGCAGTTCTATAAGCTTGTAATTGACGAGTATGCAGCTACAGGTAGAACATTCATCATCAGTACTCACATTATTGAAGAGGCAGCAAACTTATTTGAAAAGGTTATTATGATTGATGATGGCCAACTTGTATTGGAGGAAAATACAGAGCATCTTCTTAGCAGAGCATATAGAGTCAGTGGCGAAGCAGAGGCAGTTAACAGCGCAGTTGATGGCTTCAAGGTATACAATCCAGAGAGCCTCGGAAATCACAAGGCAGTCACAGTGCTTTCAAACGAGCCAGGTGCAAAGTTTGGTGAGAATGTTCAGGTTGAGCCTGTTCAGCTTCAGAACCTTTTCTATGCTATGTGTGTAGACGGAAGAAAGGAGGCCTAATATGAGCTTAGCAAGACGTTCAGATAAATATTATGTTAAAACAGGCCTTTACACCTTAGGCTACGCATTATTGCTTGAGTGCTTACTGATTGCAGAATTAATATTTTTTGACTATGGCAATGATTTAAGGATGGACTATATTGCAAGATCAGGCATTTCCTTCTTTTTTATGATTTTAATATTATTCAATGCTATGTATTCACTTTATGCAGCAAACTGGACAGACAGTATTGTGCTATCTATGGGAGCCAGACGCAAGGATATTTTTAGAGGCCAAATTCTAAAGACTACAGTTTGTCTTGTTTTGGGTGCAGCATTGGCCTTGATAGCAATTTATTTTACAAAGCAATTCGAATTAATTGGCCTATTAATCACGTCTATAATTGGAGCATTCCCACTTACAGCTTTATTCTATGGAATAGGTCATAAGATTAGAAAATGGGGAAGAGTAGCGGTGATGATTATTGCTATTATAGGAGGAATATGTGGAGCAGCTGTATCGGCAGGCTCTATATTGAGACAGGTGTTTTTCCCAGCATTCAACTTACAGATTAGTTTTGCTATTTACGCACTTGTATGTGTAGTTGCATTTATTCTTCTGGAAATGTGGGTATACAAATTGAGCAGCAAGAGTATGGTTCGCTAAAAGGAGGAAATATGATTAGAGATATTAAAGCTGTATTTTCAGTTAAGAAGGGGAGCCTGATAGTGACATTTACTACCATAGTGGCTATAGCTCTAATAGGCACAATTATTGCATTAATCATAGGAGCAAATGATGCAGATGTTAAGAAAACAATAATTTCGGTTATCGGAATTATGATTATATCCATATATATTTTTATGACTTGCTTTTTCAGAGTTATTCTTCATTCAGACGAGACAGCCAAAGGGATTATGTTTGGAATGACAAGGAGAAAGTTCTTTGGCCTTGGCCGTTTGTTTGATGCTGCTGAAGTTATTGTTTTATGTATTTTCGAGTGCTTTTTTATAGGAGATTTGGGAGCAGGCTTTATAGTTAAGACTGGAATAATCGTTTTTGCATTAGCCTTATGGGCACAAGGTTTGGCCGGCAACAGTATTACCAGATATGGAAAGGCAGCATACATAGTTTATTATGTTTTACTTATGCTTCTTTTAATTGGTGGGCCAAGGTTGATTAGTATGTCTGGCTCCGGCAGCAAAATAATGGGGTCATTTACAAGTTTCATGATTGGTACAACAAATCAACCAGCCATGTGGGCTGCCATAATAGGGCTTGCAATTGCAGGTGCACTTGTAGATTGGTTTACATACAGAACAATTCCTGTTAACCAGGTACCAATGTAAATTATTAAACACCATAGACTTCCTTTTTTGATTTAAGGTACCATAATGGTTATAATTAATACTTGAGAGAAGATATAAGTGTAATAATTTCCTATGACACTTATATCTTTGTTAATTGTTGACGGCAATTAGTAAGGAGTATTTAATGACTACATCAAAGAAAAATGGACGAGTAGAATTATTGCGTTTTGTTTTTGCTTTGGGAATATTATTTTTTCATATTCATAAACGCTTTATTGAAGAAGGGGAGGTCCTTGAGTTAGGAAATTCTGGGCTTAATTTTTTTGCTAGAGGCTACATAGGTGTTGAGTTTTTCTTTTTAGTGTCAGGCTATTTACTTGCGGCAAGTGCTTTTTTTAAGCAGGATGATGAGAGCTTGCCAATAGGTTCAGAGACAGCACTGATGATGAAGAAAAAGTTTTGGAATATTTTTCCATATCATTTATTCGCCATAATAATAACAATTATCGCAAATGCGTATTTTTTGGAAAAGACAGCTCTTGCAAGATTCCAATATGTGGTTGATTCTTGGGCTTCTATTTTCTTTCTACAGGTATTTGGCTTTGATAGCACATGGGTAAACAAGCTCACATGGTATTTGGACGTATGGCTTATGGTTACCTTCTTATTCTATTATTTCTTGAGGAAGCATTACGATGTGTTTGTTAAGATAGTTTGCCCAATGTTGGCGCTGTTTATACTAGGCTACATGGCTCACGAGTACGATGGGATAGCTGGAATAGACGGCTGGACAGGAATGTTCTACAAGTGCTTTTTAAGAGGCTTGTCAGAAATGGCATTGGGATGCACCACTTATAGTTTAACAAGGCGTATTAATCAGTATCAGTTCACCAAGGCGGGCAAGAGGTTGTTGGCTTTTGTGGAGGTGATTTGTTACATATTGGTATTTATTTATTCCTGCACAGAGATGGATGTTAAATATAGTTTTCCAGTAATTTTTGTAATGTGGATAGCGGTAATACTTACATTTTCAAATATCAATCCTGTTCATGAGGTGTTTGATAATCCAATTTTTGGAAAATTGGGAAAGGCAAGCTTGCTTATCTATCTCAATCAATTTTACAGTATTCGTTTAGTTCAGGAATTGTTGCCAAAGGAAACCTTTGTGGTTAAGGTAATTGCTTGTGTTGCTATTACTTTTGTGGGAGCATTGATGTGCAACGTTATCGTAAATGCGGTAAAGGATAAACATTTAGTTAGAAAGTTTATAGTAAAGAATCCTGAGGGGGAATAACGTGGTTTTTAGTTCAATAATATTTTGCACTATTTTTCTGCCACTTTGCCTTTTGGCATACTACGGTATTCCAAAGCTTGCAGGTGGAGGAATTAAACGCAAAATTTCTTTATCAAATTACATACTTTTAGTTTTTAGTTTAATTTTTTATGCCTTTGGTGGTGTTAAATATCTGCTGTTAATATCTCTAGTGATTCTCATCAACTGGGGTGCAGGATTTATATGTGCCAAAGGAAGACATGGAATTATCGTTAGAAGAATTGGTCTAATCGGTGCAATTATCAGTGATATAGGCCTGCTGTTCTTCTTCAAATATTTCAATCTATTTATTGCAATAATTGAAAACATTTTTTACGGAGACAAATTGTCCATCAGCCAGAAGGCCCATGGGATTTTCTCTGGAGTAGGAACAGGGGCGCTTGGAATTGAGCAGATAGTGCTTCCTGTTGGTATATCTTTTTTTACATTTCAGGCCCTGTCCTATGTAATAGATGTATATAGGGATCAGGTGGAAATCCAGAGCAATCTACTATTTTTTGCTCTTTATATATCATGCTTTCCACAGCTGATTGCAGGACCAATCGTTCACTACAAGGATATTGCAGAGCAGCTCACTGACCGCAATCCAGGTGGAGAAGATTTTGTAGATGGTATCAAGCGATTTTGCTTTGGTCTTGGAAAAAAGGTGCTGATTGCCAACACCTTGGCATCCACAGTAGATACCATATGGGCGATGGATTTAAAGACATTAGATTCGTCTACAGCGTGGCTTGGTGCGATTTGCTACACCTTCCAGATTTATTATGATTTTAGCGGTTATTCAGACATGGCCATTGGACTTGGCAAGATGTTTGGATTCAACTTTAAGGAAAACTTTAATTTCCCATATAGAGCTGATTCAATCAAAGAATTCTGGAGACGTTGGCATATTTCTCTATCAACATGGTTTAGAGATTATGTTTACATTCCTCTAGGGGGCAGCAGATGCTCTATGGCGAGAAACTGCTTTAATATTTTTATTGTGTTCTTACTGACAGGTATCTGGCACGGGGCAAACTGGACATTTTTAGTTTGGGGCCTTGTGTACGGACTTCTTTTGATATTTGAAAGAATTTGGTTTGGGAAAATTCTTGAAAAGAATCCACTTAAATTTTTGAACAGATTCTTGATTTTTACAGTTGTGACATTGCTTTGGGTAGTGTTTAGAGCTGAAACTATTATGGAGGCTGGGCGCTACATTGCAAGAATGTTTACAGGAGGAATTAATCTATTAAACCTCATAAATCAATTGTCCGGTTTAAACGTAATTGCGTTATTTTTAGCAGTTATATTTGCAGGTTTTTTCCAGGCTCACATCAAGTGGAAATTTATTAGAAATAATGGTTTAGTTGCGCTAGTGCTTTTGGCACTCAGTCTACTATTCCTTGTAAACGGAACTTATAATCCATTTATTTATTATCAGTTTTAAAGGAGACAAATGAATTTTACCAATTTTAAAAATCGAATTATGATATTGGTATTTATCATCGTTCTTGTTTCCCCCTGGGTTTTAGGGGCGGTCTTTGGAATAGCTATGCCAAAGACCTTTAAAAAGCTTTCGGTGGTTGAGACAGAAAAGCGAAACATGAAGACAATTCAGTGGGACAATCTGTTAAACACCGGTGAGAGTGTTTCGGAGTTTGTAGATGATAGAATACCATTCAGATATACATTGATTTCTTGGTACAAATATATAAATGATGCGGTTGAAGACAAGTATCAACTAGCTGCATCTTTTGTTGGTCAAAAGATTTATAGTGCTAAGGATGACAAGGAAAATGAGGATGCAGCTAGAAACAAGCCGATAGTACCGGGAGAGGTGGCAGACCCAGTTGAGGAGGCTGCCCAGGAACAGCTGCCAGATGATTATTTTCCATTGCAGACCTATGAGGATGTAATCATTGCTAGAGATGGTTGGCTATTCCTATATGGCGAGAATGAAATAGAATGCTATCAGGGCACCAATTTGTTAAATGATGAACAGCTGCAGAATTTTGCAGGAAAGCTCAATCAACTTCAGGATATTTGTGATGCCCAGGGAAAGCAGCTATTTGTTTATATAGCACCAAACAAATCGCAGATTTATTCCAAGTACATGCCTACGGTGGAAATCGTAAATACGTATAAACGTGAGCAGCAGCTACACAGCTACATGGCTGAAAACTGCAGAACACCTTTTATATATCCACTTACGGAGTCCTTGTATGCGTCAGGTATAGTACAGACATACTACAAGTACGATAGCCACTGGAATCATATAGGCGCTTTGTTTGGAACAAACGCATTATATGCAGCCATGGGAGTCGAGCAGACAAATCCAATGGATTGGGTGGTAGGACAGCAGGACGCTGACAAATACGAGCTTTATACATATATGGGTATTCCTGACAACATGGTTACTCATGACGATGTGGAGCCAACAGTAGACTATCGACCAAACGTGACGGTTAACGGATTAGACGTTGAGGCCAAGGTAGATCGAACCACAAGTGACGGCATGAATGATAGGAGGCTTTGCCTCATAGGCGACAGCTTTAGAGTAAATATGATGCCGTACTTAGCCAAGGATTTTACCAACTGTACCTTCTGCCATCGCGATAATATGAAGAGTATTCACGATGACATCAAGGCTGCAGATGTAATAGTAATTGAGGCGGTGGAACGCTATGACTATGAGGCCTTTAAGACAATTCAAAGAACTATTAATATTTTGAGTAATTAAAATAACCTTCTTGCGGAGAGAAAGATTTTTTCCGCAAGAAGGCTTTTTTATTACTTATGGAATCGTTGTAAGCTTCCAGTGTGATTTTGTCGTTTTCTAATTTGTTTATTACGTCGGAGATTTTTATAATACTCGCTATCCAAAAAACTTTTTGGCGGTTTTTTTCGTATAGGGCGTTGTAGTTTTTTGAAAGAATTAAAGGTAGTTTTAAAATAAGAATCTAAATCAGATATTGTTTTAGTAACTTCCTGTATTCTGCTATTAATATTAGTATTATCCAAAATATTAAAACTATTATATAATCCATTATACTCGTTAAAAAAAAGTTTATATTTTTCTAGCTGTTCTTTACAGTTTTTGGATTTTTCTCCGTTTTCATGAGCAACCTCTAGAGACTTAAATAGTGGTGTATAAAACTGTCTAGCTCGAAATTTTTCATCTTGAAAAGCAATTTCGGCGATTTTTTTGTCTGGATAAATATTTTTATTATCATTAAATACTTTTTTTAAAGTTACTTCGTAGTTATTAAATATCTTCTTTCCCAATTTTGCATTATTGTCTACAGTTATATTTTCATAATCTTTACAGCTACTTGTTGCTTTTTCTAAATTTTTTTGGAGACAAGGAAATGTCTTTTCAATTAAATCTTTTATTGTGGAATAATATAACATTTCATTTTCAAGAGAATCCATTTCTTCAGAGATAAATTTTGCTCTAGAGAAAAGAGCGGTTTGTATTTTCTCAATTCTTTTGCAATTTTCTTCATACTCTTCAGAATTAATATAGTCTTTTTTTTCGTTTGACACATCGTATAAAGAGTTATTAGGTGTCGTAAGTATATCAAAAAAATCACGTCCGTTTTCAGACTCACTCATATGGAGTTTCATGCCTACATATTCTGGATGTAGAAGGACTTCTCCTGATTCATATTCTGGAGAAAAAAATGCTTTTTCAAAGCGTCCGGTATCATTTTTGTAATCGAAAAATTTATCTAGGGAAGAATCCTCTAAATGTGGATTTGAAGCAACATTGTCATATAAGTTTATGTATGTAGAGGAAGTGGAACATTTTTCAATTACTGGGATACGTGATGGTTTAGAATCTGTTTCAGTTGGTACAAAAGCGGATTCATTATCTGAAGGAATTTTAGGAGTTGTAGGGAATTCAGGCTCTGCGCTGAAAGAAGAAGCAGGATTCTTTCCAGATGTATCTGGAAATATTAAGTTGATATCTTCATAGTTGTTGTAGTCCATATTTTTTACCTCCACTAAATATAATTTTTATTAACACATTTTAAAATATGTCCCTCTATTTCTTATTCAAAAAAATTTAGAGAATTTTTCCATTTCAATAAAAAATTTTTATGAAAGCTTTCATCAAAAAAAGCCCTTCGAAAGGAAGAGCTTTTGAAATGCAAATATTTAGTTTTGATACACTATGCCGCAACTACAGTGCCGCTATAAGTTTATTTGCGATAGCCTCAAATCCTTGATCGTTTGGATGGCCTGCAAGGAAGGAATTTATCGTATATACGGTACCATCTGGTGCGGTATACTGTTGGCCTTCCTGAAGCTGATAAGATGAAACACCTTGGATGTCGGAAAGGCTTACATATGTGCTGCCTGTCTCAGAGGCTACGGCTTTTTTGGTTTTGATAATATTTGAGTAAGGCCAGAAATTATCCAGCATTACAATTTTGGCATTAGGATTGTAGGTGTGGATATATTTAATCATATCCGTCAAATCCTCTTTAAAGTGAGTCTCGTGACCCTTTACATTTTCACCTAACTCGATGACTATTGTGCCGTATTGATGCTTGGTGATATAAGGATCCAAGTCATCAAGCTCGTTGTTTCTGGTGTTAGAAAACTCCCATGAACGAAGTGACATAAAGTCAAAAGAAGAATATCCCTTTGCTGCCACTGTACGATGAACATAGTCGTTTTCTGGAGCAGTAGCACCGCATCCCCATCCTGAGCCCCACCAATCTTTGGTTGCAGGGTACATGGTAATAGAATTACCAATAAACAAAATATCCTTCTTAGATGATGGCACAGATTTTTTGCTAGATGTTGGAAGCGGAATTTCTACATATTCCTCTGATACATCGTCAAAGCTAATATATCCATCATCCCCGTTAACTTTAATTTTGTAGTAATCACTCTGGTCACATTTTGCCTTTATTTCAACTGGAGTATCAATAGAAAGAGTACCAACGACTTCCGCACTGTCATATGGGTTCTCTCTAACTGTTGCATCCTTCTTAGCAAAATATGATGCCTTAAAATCAGTGAATGTATAATCAATATCTTCTGCTACCTGAGCCTCAAGAGCTTCCTGCTCCTTGCGAGCCTGGGCAGCTTCCTCAGCTTTTTGATCTAATTTAAGCTGGGCTTCCTCAAGCTTTTCTTGAGTTTCCATAAGTATCTGTTCTTGCTTATTTTGATAAACTACTAGGCTGCAAAATGCAATCACTAGTATAACTAAGGAAATCCAAAGTCCTATAACAATTTTCTTTTTCACGATTATTCTCCTATAATATGTACTATAATAAAATCAGTTTCTAAACACCATTTAGGGGTAATTATAACACTAGAACTCATTTGGGGGCAAATTTATGAAAAGTATAGTCACAGCAAAAGAGATGAAATCCTTTGATGAAGCTACAATTAATAAGCACAAGGTACCAGCTATGGTATTAATGGAAAGAGCAGCCATGGCAGTGGTAGATATAGCAACTGCTAACTACCCTGAAGCAAATCGTATTTACGTATTGGCAGGGCCAGGAAATAACGGCGGTGATGGAGTAGCTATAGCGAGACTTCTTTATATAAAAGGCTACGACGTTAAAGCTATAGTAATAGGGAATCCTGACAAGTTCTCCTCACAGCTTAAGGAGCAGATAGATATAGCTAGCTCATATAATGTGCCTTTGGTATTTGGGTTTGATTCAAAGGAAGCCGATGGGGCAGATTTATATATAGAGGCAATGTTTGGAATTGGACTTACTAGAGGTCTAGAGGGCGAGTTTGCGACGGCGGCAACCTATTTAAATGAAAGTGGAAAGCCGGTTGTAGCTGTTGATATCCCATCGGGATTTGATACAGATTGTGGAAGAATCCTTGGTGATGTGGCAGTCAAATGCGACTACACAGTTACCTTTGCATTTTTGAAAAAGGGACTTGTCCTTGGAGATTGCAAAAAAAGTATTGGAAAAATATATGTTGCAGACGTAGGGATTTACGGCGAGACTGATTACAATGCAAAGCTTTTGGAGGAGGATGTTCTTTCGATAATACCTGAGCGTCCATTGACAGCCAACAAAGGCACTTGCGGAAAGGTACTTGTCATAGCGGGAAGTGAAAGCATTTATGGAGCATGTTATCTATCTGCAAAGGCAGCACTTGTGGCAGGCTCGGGACTAGTTAAGATATACACTCATGTCAACAATATCAACTCAATCCAGCAGGCACTGCCAGAGGCAATGTACTTGGGATATGATAAATTTGACAAAGAGGAGCTGTTACAACAGATGGCATGGGCTGATGTGATTTTGATTGGTCCAGGCTTGGGGCAGTCTGAAGTTTCAGAGGATATTTTAAAGACTGTTCTTGAAAATACTAAGGTCACTACAGTTATAGATGCTGATGGAGTAAATCTAGCAGCAAAACATTTAGATAAATTGCAGCAGGCGGCAGCAAAAGCTTCTATTATCCTTACTCCACATTTAAAGGAGATGGAGCGCTTGTCTGGAGTTAAGGTGGCTGATATTAATTACAATATGGAAGAAGTTGCAAAAGAGTTTTCTAAGAAAAATAAATGCACACTTATTTTGAAAAATTTTACAACTGTAATTTCTGACGGTGATAAAATTTTTTATTGTATAAGTGGAAATCAGGCTTTAGCTACGCCTGGTTCGGGAGATGTTTTGGCAGGAATAGTTTCGTCATTGGCTGGACAGGGCTTATCTGCAGTAAATTCGGCGACAGCCGGCGCCTATCTCCATGGAAAAGCTGGGGTAAATGCCTCAAAAGCCAGAGATATTAAATCGGTTTTGGCAAGGGACATAATTGAAGAACTGTCCAAGATATAAAAAATTTATAAAAAAACATATTACCCATTGACAAAATATCAAAATAGTAGTAGCTTGCTACTTGAGGACTATTATTTAAGGAGGATAATATGGAGCTCAAAGATAAAAATGGACTTACAGAAGCCGAATTCTTAGCTCAATACGATCCAGGGGATTATCCTAGACCATCTGTTACAGTGGATATGATGGTACTTGGAACCAAGAAGGATTTGTCGGGGCTTAGGATTTTATTAATAAAAAGAGGTGGGCATCCTTATTTAAATAGCTGGGCTTTGCCTGGTGGATTTGTTCACCCAGACGAGACTTGCTACGAGGCAGCAAAGCGTGAACTTAAAGAAGAGACAGGCATCAAGGATGTTTTCCTAGAGCAAGTATATACTTTCTCAAAGCCAGACCGTGACCCTAGAACTAGAGTTATGAGTGTTGCTTATATTGCACTTACACCATTTACCCTTCCGGTTAAGGGCGGGGATGATGCATTAGAGGCAGCTTGGTTTGATTTCGAATTTACGGATAACAGGATTCATATCTTTAACGATGATATTGGTGTAGATATTGTTTACTATCTTTCAACCAAGAGATTTAAGAATGGTCATATCAAATATCCAAATTTAGTTCCAACATTAAAGAGCAAAACAAAGCTTGCATTTGATCATGTTGAGATTATAATTGAAGCAATGAAAAAGATCAGACGTGAAATTGAGTACACTGATCTTCCATTCTCAATGGCAGAGGTTACATTTACACTGCCAGATTTACAAGTAATATATGAGTTGTTATTAGGACACAAGCTTTACAAGGCTAACTTTAGAATCATGGTAGCTGATAGAATCGAAGCTTTAGGTGAGAAAAGCAAATCAATTGTTGGTCGCCGAATGTCAGAATTATACATACTCAAGTAGGAGCAACAATTATGAGAGAGTTTGATGTTAAGAAACAGACTGAGGCACTTATAGCCTACACTAGAGATTGGTTCAACAAGTTTGGAGACAATTCTAGAGCCGTTATTGGTATTTCCGGAGGAAAGGATTCATCTGTTACAGCAGCAGTTTTAAAAGAAGCGATTGGTACTGACAGAATCCGCGCAGTGATAATGCCAAACGGCGAGATGAGTGATATAGATGATGCTATTCTTTTGGCAAGTCATCTTGGATTGACTTACGAGATTGTACCTATTACAGATTATTATAATGCAGCAATTGCTACATTTGAAAAGGCAACTACATTTGACGTTACCAAGGACTTAAAGATTAACCTTGCACCACGTCTTCGCATGTCTACTCTTTATGCAGTAGCACAGGGACAGGGGGTTACATCATTTGTAGTTAATACTTGCAATGCATCTGAGGATTACGTTGGTTACTCAACCAAGTATGGTGATTCGGCAGGAGATGTTTCATTACTTCAGGACCTTACAGTTACTGAGGTGCTTCAGGTCGGCGAATATCTTGGTCTTCCTAAACAGCTTGTACATAAGGTTCCATCTGATGGTCTTTCAGGAATGTCTGATGAGGATAAGCTTGGATTTAAGTATGCTCAGCTTGATGAGTACATCTCAGATCCAAATGCTGATATTCCAGCAGATGTTAGAGAATCAATCCAAAAGAAATACGTAGCTAACTTACACAAGCTTCAGCTGATGCCAGCATTTAAGAGAGTAGATTAGCATTAAATAAGGTCTTTAGGTATTTACCTAAAGACCTTTTATAGTTTGACCGAAAAGACCATGTTCATTTATTTTTTCCAAATATTTCTACAGTAAGATTTAGCTTACCCTTGCGGCTCAGCCCACCTTCTGAGGTGATGTTAAACTTCCCGTGGCCGCGCACCGAAACACTGTCACCGGAAGAGAGGATTTTGTCATTGTTTTCAACTATATGGCCATTTACAGATACCTTCTTTTCAGTGAAATAAGGGAGAGTGTCCTTGCGACTCAGATTGTAAACTCTTGCGATAACTGCGTCTGCTCGAGGAGATGCAACCTGAATGGTGGCTTCAGTGAGGGCAGCTCGTTTGTAAGAATCAGGCAGTTCGCTAAAGGAGCATTTTACTGAGTTTCGTCCTACCGAAACCAGATTTTCTATAAGATAGTCAGCGGTAGATTCATCGGCATAAAGATATGCATCCATGCCATCAACAAAAATATCCCCAAACTTTTTCCTGTCGATTCCAAGGCTCATAAGGGAGCCTAAGTAGTCTCTGTGGGTATATTCCTTCGCAAACTTTTTGGCCAAAGGCTCTATCTTGATGCATTTGATAGGATAATCCACGGTATAGCCCATGTCTGCCTCGCTGCCAAAACGAGCCATTTTACGCTCGCAATTTTCGTAGCCACCAAAGAGTTCATATGGGATAGGTGCAAAATCCTTATCCCGGCAAGCCTGGTATAAAATCTCCTGTTGGCTAAGGCTCAGAAAGTCGCTAAAAGTATATATATTATTTTGGTAAGCTCTGTTGGAAAGCTCTATTAATCTTTTGTATAAAAGCTGTTCTTCGTCGTTCATTATAAAATCCTCTCTGTGAGTTCCCATTATACCTAAAATAAGGTAAAATAGCATCTAGCGAAAATAGAAAGAGGGAGAAAATTGAAAATGGAAAAAATAAAGACTGATGGTATTATTTTTGACATGGACGGCACCATTTGGGACAACACCATAGTTTTTGCTGATAGCTGGGAAAGGGCATGTCGCGATAATGGATATGACATCACCTTTACTCCAGATATTCTTAAAGGTCTTTTTGGAAAGACAATGACTGATATTGCAGATGCTTGTATTCCAGATGAGGACCCAGATAAGCGCTACAAGACATTAGAGCTTTGCGAAGAGTATGAGATAGAGGATTTGGCAAAAAGTGATGTGGATACATCTTATCCAGGTCTTGAGGAAACTCTTGAGAAGCTTATAGGAAGAACAAGTCTTTACATTGTAAGTAACTGTCAGGCGGGCTACATTGAGACATTTATTGAGCGCAGCGGCCTAGGCAGATATTTTAAAGATTTTATTTGCTACGGGGACAATGGCCTTGGAAAAGCAGATAATCTTAAATTATTAGTATCAAAAAACGATATTAAGCATCCTGTTTATGTAGGTGATATTCAGGGGGACAAGGATGCATGTGATGCAGCTGGTGTAGACTTTATATGGGCAGCATATGGCTACGGCAAGTCCGTGGATGGCTATGTGGCCAAAATAGATGACATCACTGAGCTGGATGCAGTTATCGAATAGGGGGTTATTCATGAAATACGATATTGAAAGAATTTTTGACGACTATACTTTTCTTGGAAATGTACACACCAAGGCACAGTACGAAGACAACACCAAGCTTTTTCTTGAAAAAAGATATAGCGGTTTGAAAGAGCTTGTGGAGGCTAGTGACGTAGCATCAGAGTGTCAGAAGTTTTGTCAGGATGTGTTTGAGACATACAAGAAGTTTGGCAAAGTCAGAGGTAGGGTTCAGATGAATCTCAATTACTTTATGATTTATTACGTTTTCCCATCTATTCTCACTAATGAGGAAAATGGCAAAGATATTTGCGATGCCCTTAAGGACGCATGGAACCAAAACTTCAAATGCAATATCAACTATACAGATTACAATACTTTATATGATGGATTCCAAATGAAAATATTTGGTATTCCTATAGGGAAGAATTAAATTATGAAAACAGAAGCATTATATGACAAGGACCCTTTTGCAAAGAATTTTGTATCAAGGGTTATTTCGTGTGAAGAGGTAAAAGAGGGGGATAGCAAGCTTTTTAAGGTTACTTTAGCATCTACGCTATTTTTCCCAGAGCAGGGCGGACAGTCTAGTGATATAGGCACTTTGGATAACACTGAAGTAGTGGATGTTCAGATTGAAGATGGAATTATTTATCACTACTGTACCAGCGGATTTTTGGTTGGCGAGATGGTGCAGGGGGATATAGACTGGGAGCACAGATTCAACAACATGCAGCAGCATACAGGCGAGCATATTTTTACAGGCATAGCTCACAACATTTATGGTGCGGAGAATGTTGGCTTTCATTTGAGCGACAATACAGTAACATTAGATCTTGATATTGAGCTTGATGAGGAGCAGGTTCGTGAGCTTGAGTACAAGGCGAATCTTGTAATAGCAAAGGATGTGACAGTAAGGGCCTACTATCCTCAAGAATCAGTTCTTGAAACTTTGGATTATCGCAGCAAAAAAGAGATTGATGGAGACGTTCGAATAGTAGAAATCGAAGGCACCGATATGTGCGCATGTTGTGCCCCTCACGTAAGGACCACAGGTCAAGTGGGCCTTCTTAAGGTGGTTTCTTTTGGAAAATATAAGGGCGGCACAAGAATTGCAATTCTTTGTGGCCTAAGGGCTTTGGCTGACTACAATCGCAGAATGGACATTCTTCAAACTACATATCAGTCACTTAACTGTAAGGAAGAGGAAATCCCAGAAAAAGTTCAGGGATTACTTGATGATAAAAAGCAGCTTGAGTACTCAATTTCTGAAATTAAGGCCAAGGGTCTGATGGAACAAATTGAAAAATTCCCTGAGGATATCATTGATGTGACAATCTTTACTGAGGATGTTGACGCTAAAAATATGCGGGATGGCGTCAATGCTCTTGTGGAGAAGCATTCAGGTTTGTGCGCTATTTTCTCTGGTGATGATGAGGAGGGCTACAACTTTGTAATCGGCAGTTCTACTAGGGATTGTGCAGCAATTACAACAGGGCTTAGAGAGCTTTTGGGGGCTAAAGGCGGTGGAAGCAAACAAATGGCTCAAGGAAGCGTTATGGCTACAAGGAACGAAATAGAAAGAGTTTTGTAATAAAAATGTAACATAACGTAATAATTGTGTTATACTATATTGTGAATAACATTATAGTAAAGAAAAGGGATGAATCTATGGAAAAAATTAAAGAAGTACTAGCAAAAATACGGGGGTTTTTCACAGGGATTTTCAAGAAAATAGCTGAGAATCCAAACTCAAAGAGATGGATTGTAGAAGGATGTATTTCAATTGGTGTGGGAATTCTAATTGGAATCGTTACATTCAATCTTTTGAAGGGTGACAAATCTTTGAGTGTTAGTAAAGAGGCGGCAGAAAAGCCAGTAGCTGGTGAGGAGGCTTTAAAGGAAGGTGAAGGCTTGCCAGCAGATGACCCTGACGCCGATGTTGTAATAGAGGTGGTTGAAGGTGAACCAGTGCAGGAGATTACTACAGACTCTTTTGCACCACCTTTAAATAGTTGGTCCTCAGAGGAGATAGACGCAGCTATAAGCGAGCGCAGCCAGTACCTTGGCAAATCAAAGTATCAAGATGCTGTGGTTTCCTTTTGGGAGAGCAAAGGTGTAACAGATATCTCTGGTAATTGCATGTATCTGTTCCATACAGATGAAAAGGCTTATTCGCCAGAGGATTTTAAAGGTCTTGCTCCTGAAGTCATCCATGTAGCTAAAAATGAGATTTATGCTAGACATGGATATTCTTTTAAGGATCCAGATTTATATAACTACTTTATGGCGCAGGTTTGGTACACACCATCTGTTATGCCAGCGGATTTTTCAGAGAAGACATTTAACGAGACAGAGGTTAAAAATTTAAATGTTTTAAATTCTGTTGATACATTGTAGTTTCTCCTCTAGACATTTTTGTATTGCGGGTTATAATTATAAAGGCTTTGGAGAGATATATGGATTAACTCATTCTCCTAAATAAGTACTAATCAAGGAGATAAAGATAAATGAACAACAAATCTTTAAGAGATTCCAACATAGAACTTATGCGCATACTGGCTATGTTTATGATTATTGTCTACCACATAGTTTTACACTGCGTAAATGTTCAGTTAGCAGATGTTGCTTCTGTTGAGAGACTGGGTAATGGCTGGTTTAACAACCCAGTATTTTATAAGGAGCTAATGTTTTTGGCATTGTTAATGCCTTTCGGTTTGGTGGGCAACGCCCTCTTTATAATTATTTCAGGGTATTTCTTGGCAGACAGAGAAATCGATATGCTAAAGATATCCAAGAAGCTTCTTTCGCAGTTGCTTTTTGCAGCAGTAACATTGGTGCTTGTATCAGCTGCATTTATCAGACAGACAGCGGAGAATCCAGCAACTAATAATTTGTTTAGCTATATTAGAATACAATACTTCAACAAGATGTCTTGGTTTGTGGGATACTATTTCATAATCATGCTTTTGGCTTTTATGTTCCTAAACAGCTTTTTGTCAAAGCTTGATAGGAAAAAGTATCTTGGGTTCTTGTTTACCATACTTGCTATCTCTCAGTTGGGATGGTCAGGCGGATTGTTAGATGACTTGGCAAAGGGCCTTAGAACAGTTGTAATCGGAATCTTTTTATATGCCTTAGGTGGTTACATCAGAAAGTACAATCCATTTGAAAAAGTTCGCGGATACGTGCTTATCCTTGTAATTGTATTAGCCAATTCGTTAGTAGGCATTTCATATTACAACACCACAATTGGAAAGATTCAATCATATCACTACAACATGAATCTACCGGGAGCAGTTGAAACAGATTTCGTTCAGTCTATTCCTAAGTTTGATAACTACAGCTTTATAGTAGTAATCATTGGAATTTGCTTATTTGAGTTTTTCAGACGAATCAAGTTTCCAAAAATCAAAGTGATTAATTGGATGGCTCAAGCTACATTTATGGTTTATCTGATTCATGACAATGGATTTGCTTACAGTATCTGGGGAACCCAGGACTGGATTACACTTTTATACACTAACTTTTACGGCTTTGGAGGAAAGCTTGCTCTATGGGCACTGGCAGTATTTGGAGTGGGCGTGGCTGAGTATTTAATATTTAAACTACTCATCAAAGCTTTTAACAAGACAAGTTGGTTATTTATTAAAAATCAAGAATAGGAGTCTATAATGGAAAAGTTTACTTATGTACCACAGGGCGTTTGCTCCAAGAAAATTGAATTTGAAATCGAAGATGGCAAGCTTCACAATGTTAAATTCACTGGCGGTTGTGATGGCAACCTCAAGGCCATAGGAAGACTTTTGGAAGGCGCAGATGCAGTTCAGGCAGCAGCAACTCTCCAAGGTAACCTTTGTGGCATGAAAGGCACAAGTTGTGCCGACCAGTTGTCTAAAGGAATTATGGAAGCATTAGGATAAAAGGAAAGCACCAGCATGGCTGGTGCTTTTTATTGTTTCTTTCGTTAGTATCATTTGGCATATAATTAATCCCCTTTCGTTTTTAGAGTTTTTGCTATCACGTATCTACTAATAAATCAAAAAAATAAATTATTTTTTTCCAAAACAGCATAAAAAATAGTAAAAGTTTACTGTCTTGTCAGTAGACTTTACATGTGTTATACTTGCTGACAACTAAAGTATGAGGGTTGAGTAGAAGGAGATAGTTATGTCTTTGGTAGAAGAAATTCAACAGTTAAAAAAAGAAAAGAACGCAGTTGTGCTGGCACACTACTACGTTAATGATGAGGTTCAGGCTATAGCGGATTATATTGGCGATAGCTACTATTTGGCAAAGGTTGCAGTAGGGCTTAAGGAGAGCACTATTGTATTTGCTGGAGTTAAGTTCATGGGCGAGTCTGCTAAGATTTTAAATCCAGAAAAGACAGTACTTATGCCAGATGAAAAGGCAGATTGCCCAATGGCTCACATGGCAGAGATTGAGAGAATCGAAGAAGTTAGGAGAGAGTATGAGGACGTGGCTGTAGTTTGCTACATTAATTCTACAACAGAGCTCAAGAAGCATTCTGACGTGTGTGTTACATCTGCAAATGCGATGAAGATTGTTAAGGCATTACCTAATAAAAATATTTTCTTCATTCCAGATGAGAACCTTGGAAGATATATCGCAGAAAAGGTGCCTGAGAAGAATTTCATTTTTAACGATGGATTCTGTCATGTGCACAAGGCTGTGACACTTGACATGGTTAAGCGTGCCAAGGAGTCTCATCCTGAGGCAGAGGTACTTATACACCCAGAGTGTACCTTGGATGTTTTGGCGGAAGCTGATTACATCGGCAGCACTTCAGGAATAATCGATTATGCGACTAAGTCTGAGAAGAAAGAGTTTATCATTTCTACAGAGCTTGGGGTGCTTTACCAGCTTAAGCAGAACAATCCAGATAAAAAGTTTTATTCTGCTGGCTCGACACAGATTTGTCCAAACATGAAGAAGGTTACTCTCGAAAAGGTTAGAGATTGTCTCCGCGATGGCACAGGTGTTGTCGAGGTAGATGACGAAACAAGAATCAAGTCTCTTCAGCCTCTTCAGAGGATGTTAGAGCTTGCTAAATAGTGGCATTCAGATTTCTGATAGCCAAAGGAGAAACGATGGATAAGAAATATGATGTAGTTATAGTAGGAAGTGGTGTGGCTGGACTTTTTTGTGCACTTAGCCTTCCTAGAGATAAAAAGATTCTTTGTATTTCAAAGGATGCCTTGGATGGATGTGATTCTTTCTTAGCCCAGGGTGGAATCTGCATGCTTCGAGATGAGGAGGATTATGACTCTTATTTCGAGGATACTATGCGTGCAGGTCACTATGAAAACCGCGAAGAGTCAGTGGAAATTATGATTCGTAGCTCACAGGAAGTCATTCAGGATTTGGTGGACTACGGAGTGGAGTTTGATAAGAAGGATGGAGAGTATCTCTTTACAAGAGAGGGCGCCCATTCTAACAACAGAATTCTTTTCCACGAGGATGTGACAGGTAGAGAAATCACTAGCAAACTTTTAGCTAGAGCACAGGAGCGTGACAACATTACTCTTATGGCTCACACTACAATGGTTGATTGGGTGTGCCAGGATAATGTTTGCTACGGTATTGTTGTGGCGGATATGGACGGCAAGACCACAGCAGTTCAGGCAGATGTTACAGTTCTTGCTTGCGGTGGATTGGGTGGAGTTTATCAACATTCTACCAACTTCAAGCATATTTCAGGTGACGCACTTGCACTTGCTATGTACCACAATGTAAGGCTTGAGAACTGTGACTACGTGCAGATTCATCCAACAACCTTATACACAAAAGAGGGCGGTAGAAGCTTTCTTATTTCCGAGTCGGTTCGTGGCGAGGGAGCAGTTCTTAGAGACAAGAACGGTGAGCGTTTTACAGACGAGCTTCAGCCTAGAGATATAGTGAGCAAGGCAATCCATGACAAGATGGAAGAGCAGCATACAGAGCATGTGTGGCTTGATTTTTCGCCTATTCCAGAGGAGGAGATTTTAAATCACTTCCCAAATATTTATGCTAGATGCAAGCAAGCAGGGTATGACCCTCTCAAGGATTGGGTGCCAGTTGTGCCAGCTCAGCATTATTTCATGGGCGGTATCTACGTAGACAAGGATAGCAAGACAACTATGGAACAGCTCTACGCTGTTGGAGAGACTAGCTGCAACGGTGTTCACGGACGCAATCGTTTGGCTAGCAACTCACTTTTAGAGAGTCTTGTTTTTGCAAAACGTGCAGCTGCAGATATCGTAAATACGAAGTCATTTAAACAACCAAAAGATTTTGACAGTCTTATAAATATGGATGGTTACGAAGATTTACCATCAATCATGGAATATTATCACGCTATGGTAGTTGGAGAAATAGAAAAAGAAGCCAACAAAAGAGCCGAAGAGGAGGTTTTATAATGAACAACAATATTACAATGACACTTAATGCAGATGAGCTTATCAAAATGGCTCTTAGAGAAGATATATCAAGCGAAGATGTAACTACTAATTCTGTTATGCCAGAGGCTCAGCCAGGGGAGGTTGACCTTATCTGTAAGCAGGATGGTATCATCTGTGGAATGGATGTTTACGAGCGCACATTCAAGCTTCTTGACCCTGATACAGTTGTTGAGAAATATGTTAAGGATGGGGATGAGGTTAAAAATGGCCAGCTTATGGCAAAGGTAAAGGGTGATATCAGAGTACTTTTATCAGGTGAGCGTGTGGCACTTAATTACCTTCAGAGAATGAGCGGAATTGCAACATACACTAATCAGGTTGCTTCACTTTTAAAGGGCAGCAAGACAGTTCTTCTTGATACAAGAAAGACTACACCTAATATGAGAATATTTGAAAAATATGCTGTAAAATGTGGTGGCGGACAGAACCACCGTTACAACCTTTCAGATGGAATCCTTCTCAAGGATAATCACATTGGTGCAGCCGGTTCTATTACAAAAGCAATCGAGGCTGCCAAGGCATATGCTCCATTTGTTCGTAAAATCGAAATAGAGACTGAGACACTTGAGCAGGTCAAGGAAGCTGTTGAAGCTGGAGCAGACATAATCATGCTTGATAACATGGATGTAGCAACCATGAAAGAAGCAGTTAAAATCATAGACGGAAGAGCAAAGACAGAGTGCTCTGGTAATGTTACAAAGGAAAACATTGCAAACATTATCGACAGTGGAGTAGATTACGTATCAAGCGGTGCACTTACACATTCAGCACCAATCCTTGATATTTCAATGAAGAATCTTCATTCAGTTTAGGAGGGATTATGGACGGACAAACTAGAAGACAAAAACTAGTAGAGTTAGTCGCAAAATCAGATAAGCCTGTTTCTGGTACAACCCTTGCTTCTGAACTAAATGTCAGCCGTCAGGTGGTTGTGACAGACATTGCTCTCATCAGGGCAAATGGAATAGATATTATTTCTACTAATCGAGGATATATCGTAAATACGGATAATCATAAATGTAAGAGAGTAATCAAGTGTCGTCATACTGATGAGCAGATTTTAGATGAGCTTTTTACAATTGTAGACAATGGTGGATGTGCAGAAAATATCATCATCAATCACAGATACTACAATCGCTTGGAGGCACCACTTAATGTTCACTCAAGAAAAGATGCTAAGGAGTTTATGGAGGCCATCGAATCTGGTAAGTCTAAGTCACTTAGCTCAGCTACCAGCGGATACCACTATCACACCATCAGTGCCGACAGCGAAGAGTCCTTAGACATTATTGAACAAGAGCTAAAGGCCAAGGGCTATTGGTTACCACTAGACAGTTGGATTTTGCAGTAAGATAAAAAGGGAGAGGCATAATGTCAGCGATTTCAAATGATTGGTTAGAACCATTAACACCGGAATTTAAGAAGCCTTATTACAGGAAGCTATATGAGACAGTAAAGTCAGAGTATCATCAGCAGGTAGTTTACCCTCCTGCTGACGACATTTTTAATGCCTTTGATTTTACACCTCTATCTAAGGTTAAGGTTGTAATAATCGGCCAGGATCCATATCACGAGCCAGGACAGGCTCACGGCCTTTGTTTTTCTGTAAAGCCAGGGGTAAAGACTCCACCTTCACTTGTAAATATTTACAAGGAGCTAAACGACGATTTGGGATGCTATATTCCAAACAACGGCTACCTTGAGAAGTGGGCTAGACAGGGAGTGCTAATGCTTAACAACGTTTTGACTGTTAGGGCACATCAGGCTGCAAGCCATGCAAACATTGGCTGGGAGCAGTTTACAGATGCGGCAATCGACGTGCTAAATAAGCAGGACAGACCTATTGTATTCTTGCTTTGGGGCTCGCCGGCAGCCAAGAAATGTGCAAAGCTTAACAACCCTAATCACTTGATTTTAAAAGCGCCACATCCGAGTCCTTTGTCAGCTTATAGAGGCTTCTTTGGATGCAAGCATTTTAGTCAGACAAATGAGTTTTTAAAAGCCAAAGGATTAGAGCCAATTGACTGGCAGATAGAAAACATATAAATCACAAATTTTTCACGAAATTATCTGTCAGTTTTGTTGAGAACTTGCTAATTTTCAATTATATTTATATTAGTGGATTTTGCACATAATAGGATATATAGGCAGCAAAAACGGGGGAAAACGTTGGGAAAATTTAAAGAACTAAATAGACAATTCTTTGGTTCAGATTTACCAACAGAACTGGTCTTATTTAACATCATAACAATTACAGGATTTATAGGGGCGGTTATTACAATCCCTTTCAACGTTATTAACGGCTCGTCAATTTTATTGACAGTCGTTATTGTGGTGGCTGCAGTTATTGATGCTATTTGCATCTATATGGCCAATCGAAAGAACAGACTCAAGAACAGTACGATTGCAGTTTGCTTTGTAGTTAGTATTGCGCTTTTTCCATTAATGTTCTTTGTGACTGGTGGTATAAATAGTGGTATGTCCTGTTGGTTTTGCATGGGCATAGTTTTTATATTCATGCTGTTAGACGGCATGGATTTCTTATTTATGCTTTTGACGGATATCGCCATTATAGTTGGTTGCTATATTATTGCTTATATTCATCCGGAATATGTAATCGAACTTCCTAACCCAGAGAGCATATACTTTGATGTTGTTCAGGCACTTTTAGTCAGTGGCTTTGCCATAGGTTTTATTGTAAAGTTTCAAAAGTCAGTTTATAGCAAACTTTATAAGCAGGCGTCTATTAATAATGATGACCTGTTGGAAAAAACCTTGCAGGCAAAAAAGGCTCAGAAGCAGGCACAGAGTGCGACTGAGGCAAAGAGTAATTTCCTTGCCAACATGTCACATGAAATCCGTACTCCAATTAACACCATCATGGGTATGGATGAAATGATTTTAAGAGAGACATCTGAAAAGGTAGTTGAAGAGTATGCCTTGGATATCAAGACGGCTTCTCAAAACCTTCTATCTTTAATAAACGACATCTTGGATATTACCAAAATCGAATCTGGCAAGATGGGAATTGTAAAGGGAGAATATGCCTTTATGAGTCTCATGCACGATGTTTTAAATAATGTAACTTTAAGGGCTAAAGAGAAAAACCTTGAGGTTAGATTAAACATAGCAAACGACATTCCTTGCAATATGCTTGGGGATGATATAAGAATCAAACAAATATTAACAAATATAATTACAAATGCGTTAAAATATACTCATGAAGGATATATTGAAATAAGTGCTAGTAGTCACAAGACCATTGAAAACTTTGTAGACCTTTCTTTTTCTGTAAAGGATACGGGTATTGGCATAAAGGAAGAGGATATTAAGAGAATGTTTGATTCCTTTGAACGCCTTGAGGTTAGCCGTAACAGAAACATCGAGGGCGCTGGTCTTGGAATGACTATTACGCAAAATCTCTTAAAGATGATGGGCAGCACATTGAATGTTGAGAGTGTATATGGAGAGGGTTCTACTTTTTCTTTTTCAATCAGCCAAGAGGTTGCTGACCCTGAGCCAATAGGGGATTTTCAGCAAAAGCTCAATCAGCTCACATCCAATTATGAATATAGCACCAGCTTCGAGGCACCAAACGCTCATTTCTTAATTGTGGATGATAACGCGATGAATCGTAAGGTATTTGTTGCATTGTTAAAAGAAGCAAGGGTTAATATCGATGAAGCTTCCGGTGGTGAGGAGTGCTTAGATAAAATTACCAAGCAGCACTACGATATGATTTTCCTTGATCATATGATGCCGGGTATGGATGGCGTAGAGACCTTTAAGGCAATGGCATCTTTAGAAGGAAATAAGTGCCTTGGCACACCGGTGATTGCTCTTACGGCCAATGCCATAGCAGGCGCAAAGGAACGTTATCTTACAATCGGATTCCACGGGTTCCTTTCTAAGCCGGTTGTTCCTGCACAGCTTGAGAAAATGATTCGTGATTTTCTTCCAGAAGATTTGCTTGAGTATCACGAAGCTGATGCCAAGGATGAGGCTAGAAAGAACCGCATCAAAAAAGTGGAGCTTCCAGAGGTAGAAGGAATAGATTGGGACTACGCTTTGCTTCATTTTCCAGATAGCAACATGGTGTATCAGACAGCAGTAGATTTTTACGAGTCAATTGGCTACGAGATAGAAGAGCTGCAAAGATATTATGACGAGCTAGGTTCAGATTCTTCACTAGAAGATTACAGAATAAAAGTCCACGGCGTAAAGAGTATGGCCAACACAATCGGTGCTACTGCTCTTGGAGGACTGGCAAAGATGTGTGAGTATGCAGCAAGAGATGGACTAGTGGAGCGCATTAAAGCTTTAAATCCAATCCTCATAGAAGAATTGCTGGCTATGAAGGAGAGATTAAATGT
Organism: Pseudobutyrivibrio sp.; assembly: GCA_024697025.1. GTDB lineage: Bacteria > Bacillota > Clostridia > Lachnospirales > Lachnospiraceae > Pseudobutyrivibrio. The sequence continues at coordinate 100,319 of JAILGH010000082.1, read as the reverse complement.
CCTTTCATCGGAGGTAGAGAAACCAAAGCTAGAGGATATGGATGAGTTGTTCGCTCTACTTGAAATGTTAAAGATGGCAATTATAGTCAATCAGTCAGAGCAGTCAGACCAAATCATGAAGCAGATTGCATCTTATTCCTATGACGATGAAATACAGGCCAAAGTTGATAAGTTAAATATCAGTATTGTTAATTTTGAGGCAGATGAAGCACTAGAGATAATAGAGGAAATGCAAAAGTAGTTACTTAAGGAGAACATCACATGCGGAAAATACTTATTGTTGGAGATTTTACAAATGAGGCTTCAGAGGTAAATTCATATTTATCCTCCAACTTCCATACACAGCTGTGCACCAACAGCGCCAAGATAGTGAAAAGTATGCTAAAGCTATATATTCCTGACATGGTTTTGATGGATATAGATAGCTTTGATCACTTACATGCTGATGTTTTCGAGACTATACAGGAGTATGATCCACATCTTCCTGTGCTTACTTATGGTCGTGAAAAGAAAAAGCAATTATTTATTTCCTACTATTATACAGGCCAATGCAAGCATATTGCACAGCCAAATCGAGAGACTATTATTAGAGAAATTTGTAAAGAATTTAATATGAATGCAGATGTTATTATAAATACGGTGGAAGAGACAGAAAAACGCCACGTTATTGTTGTAGACGACAATCCAGTTCTCCTTAGAAACATGCGTAACATGCTTCAGGACAAATATAGAGTTACGTTAGCAACCTCTGCTGCTCAGTGTATGAAGACATTGGGTCAGGACAAGCCAGATTTAATCATTCTTGATTATGAGATGCCAGTTGTAGATGGCAAGCAGACTCTAGAGATGATTCGCGCCGAGTCGGACTATAAGGACATCCCTGTTATTTTCCTTACTGGAATTGCTGACAAGGAGCACGTTGACGCAGTTCTTGATCTCAAACCAGCAGGCTATTTTGTAAAGCCACCTATGCAAACAAAGATTATCAATGCAATTGAGAATATCTTTCTCAAGCAGGTGGAGCAATAATTTAGTTTTATATTTCTAGCACCAATTCGGACACATTTGTGCTAGAATATAGAAGTTAAGTTTGGGGAGAAATGTTAGGGAGATTGTATGCGAATTATTCATTGTGCAGACCTGCACTTAGACTCCAAAATGGAAAGCAATCTGGATAAGGAACAGGCATTACTCAGACGCTCAGAGTTGATTGAAACCTATGAGCGTATGGTAGATTATGCCGTAAACAATCAGGTGAGAGCTATTCTTATTGCAGGAGATTTATTTGACAAGACTCATATTCGAAAAGAAGTTAAGAAGAGAGTGGTGGAGCAAATTTTGGCTCACCCTGAGATAGATTTCTATTACCTTAAGGGTAATCACGATAGATGCGATTTTATGGAAGCAGGCATAGACGAAGTGCCTGTCAATTTTCATATCTTTACAGACGAGGGATGGACTAGCTACAACTGTGAGGATGTAGTTATCACCGGCATGGAAATCAATGGTTCTAACATCAGCACTATGTCCCAGCGTCTGGCTCTGGATTCTGCCGCTACCAACATCGTTATGCTCCACGGTCAGCAGTCGGATTACGATGGCAAGGATGGCGCAGAAATCATCAACACAAGTTCACTAAAAGGTAAGTTCATAGACTATTTGGCCCTGGGGCATGTTCATAAATATATTTATGAGCAGCTTGATGACAGGGGCGTATACTGTTACCCTGGCTGTCTCGAAGGTAGAGGCTTTGACGAGACTGGGGACAAGGGCTTTGTTGTCCTTGAAATTGAGGATGGCAAAATCACCTCCGAGTTTATTCCATTTGCAAAGCGTCGTCTCCACGAGATAGAGGTGGAGGTCACAGCAGATATGGACATTCAGGCTACTGTTGCAAAGGCCAGAGAATTGCTAGATGACGTGGATCCACAGGATTTGGTTAAATTTGTCATCACAGGTGAGAGAGAGCTTGATGATGACTTGGATATTACAAGATTCGTTAGACTTTTTGAAAATAAATATTTCTTTGTAAAATGCTACGACAGGACTAAGACCTTAGTGGACTATGACAGCTTCCAGTATGACAAGTCGCTAAAGGGTGAGTTTGTGCGCTTAGTGCAGGCTCAAGATATGGACGAGGAAGAGAAGGCCAAGATTATAGAAATTGGCATAAGAGCCATTATGGGGGAGGATATCGAATGAAGTTAATTTCATGCTACATTGCCCATTTTGGCAAAATAAAAGAATTTTCATATTACTTTGATGAGGGCTTCAATTCTATTCTTGAGGAAAATGGATGGGGCAAGACCACTTTTTCTGTCTTTATGAAGGCCATGTTTTACGGATTGGAATACTCTCCAAATACTAAAAAAAAGCTGTTAGAGCGTAACCACTATCTTCCATGGGATGGAAGTCTCTGCGGTGGAAATATCGTTTTTTCTGCCCAGGGCAAGGAGTATCGAATAGAGCGTACCTTTGGCAAAACTGACAAGGACGATACCTTTGTGCTCTACAACAATACCACCGGCCTTGAGTCGGAGGATTATACTGAGGATATAGGCGAGGAATTATTCAGAGTGGATAGAGATTCTTTTGAAAAGAGTGTCTATATTCCACAGCTTGCTGTGGCAACAGCAATGACCGATTCCTTGAATGCCAAGATGGGTAATCTTGCGGCTGCAAAGGACGATATTAGCAACTTTGACGTGGCACTTAAGAGCGTGAAGGAAGCAAGAGTTGGTTACACTAGAAATAGCAAGATCAATCCAGGTAAGCTCTATGGAGTTAAGCTTGAGATAAATAAACTAAAAGAGGACTACGAGAAGCTTCCAGCCATCGAGGAAGGCGTAGAGTCAATGAGTGCTCTTATGGAAGAAAAGCAGGAAAATCTTGACAAGCTTGCTGCCCAGAAGGCCAAGCTTGCTGAAACAATTCAGCTTCAGAGTAAGAAAGAGCAGGAACTAGGAGCCTATAAGACTCACAAGGAGAACCTTGAAAAGGAGCAGGAGAAGTTATCAGAGCTTGATACCTTCTTTGCCGCGGGCATTCCAGATGATAATTATATAGCAGAATTAGAGCAGAATGAGCGTGATTTGGCGGTTCACAAGAGGGCTCTTAGCGTGCTTGAGGAGGAGCAAAATAAGGAGCAGCCTATTTTTGCAGCGCCATTTGAAAATGGAATTCCTAGCGAGGAAAACTTTGAAGAATGGAACCAAATGGCCACACAGCTTGCTGAGCTGAGAGCCAAGGCAGAGCATTCTAAGCTTTCTGAGGAGTCCAATCGCCAGCTTTCAGAGTTAAAGTTTTTCTTTGATAAAAAGCTTCCTACAGATGAAGAGCTTGCTGATATTGAGCATGAGACTACACTTATTACTGGCCTTGAGGCACGTATAGAAGGTAGCAAGGACAAGCTAAATAAGCTTAAGGCTGAGAAGGAAGCAGAGCTTAAGCACAGCAGCCAAAGCAATATTAGAGTTTGGTATGTACTTGGAATAGTGCTACTTATTGTTTTTGTTCTTATAGGTCTTTTATTTAGAAAATACATTGGAAATGAGACTGGCCGTATTGTTGAAATATTTAGTGCTGTTGCCATAGTAGTAGATGTGGTGACGCTTATTGTCGCTGGACGAAAGGCACATGTCGACAGGATTAGGTTTCAGTCTGATTACGAGGATAGAATAGCGGATGAGGAATCTGACCAGGAAATCACTAAGCTAGAGCTTCGTGAGTATCAGGAAAAATGCCAGGAGTTCCTATCGCACTTCCTTCTTACCAGAGCTGATACTATGCAGGAAAATGTTTACGAAATCCGTCGTAAGCTTGACCAGTACAGACATCTTTTAGAAGAGGAAAAGTCCAGACACATCGATGCTGAAGGTACTTTAGATAAGCTTGCAGATTTGCAGCTTGAGCTCTACACCAAGATTCAGCCTTTTGCAACTCACTATGGTCTCAACCTATATGATGATTTGGATGAGTATAAGTTTTTAGCCAATCTCAAAAAGGATGCGGAGCGCTACAGCAAATACTTAGAGACTCAGCAGGAGATTAAGGCCCATGAAGCTACTATCGAGACTTTATCTTTAGGTATAGCAAAGGCATTGTCGCAGTTTCCAGTGGATAAGTCACTAGAAATAGCTGAGCAGATTCAGTCTATAGGTCTCAACCGCAAAGAATACCAGACTATATCAGATAGAATCGCTGGCCTAAAGGAAGAGATAGCCAACTTTGAAAAGCTTTATGATGTAAACGAGCAGGTGCAGTCTGTGAATGATTTACAACAGTGGCAACAGCTTCTGGATGATCAGATAATGGATTTAACCAAGCAAATTCACCAGGAAAAGGACAACTTGTCCCAGGCCCTTGAAGAAGTGGAAAGACTGTCTGATGTTTATGAGCAGATTGAGCGTTTGGAAATTCAGGAAAAGGAATACAGGAAAAATTCTGAGCTGCTTTCAAAGACAGAGGACTTGCTTCAAAAAGCAAGAGAGAGCTTCCAGGCAAAGTACATGCAGCCACTTCAAAATGGATTGCACAAGTATCTCAGTCTGATAGATGGTCCAAACGGCACCAAGTCAGGCTATGCAGTAGATGACTTTGAGCTGGATATGGATTTGAATATTAAGCTTTCATATTCTGGAAGCACCAAGAGCGCCGAGTATCTTTCTCAGGGATATCAGGATTTGGTAGCACTGTGCTCACGACTTGCATTGGTAGATGTGCTCTATCCAGAGGAAAAGCCAATCCTTATTTTGGATGATCCATTCACCAATCTGGATGACAACAAAATAAAGGAGTCACTAAAGCTCCTTCACAAAATAGCAGCTGATAGGCAGACAATTTATTTTACCTGCCACGATAGCCGATTATAAAATATGCCTGCAGTAAAACTGCAGGCATTAATATTAGAAATTATTAGGGCTCTTGCGGTACTGCAGATGACCTTCCTGTACCCATTCATGGATAATCGAGCGGTCTATGCCAAACTCCTGAGCCACAATCATTTCGTTAACATCATAATTTTCATTTATAAATTCTTTTACCTTAGGGAAGAGCTCCTTTTTGATGCATTCCTTGCAGGTGTCATAAGGTGAACTGACGGGGATTCTGCAGCCACACTTAGCACAGGTCCTTTTAAGATGACCATCTTCACCTAAAAAAGTATTGTTTGAATGATCCATATACATTCTCCTAACTTTTAAAGTCCTATTTGTTCCTTGAAGAAATCTCCGCGCTGTTCGAAATTCTTGAATACGCCATAGCTTGCTGAGGCAGGGGAAAGGATAACTGCGGTGCCTTTGCTTGCGTTTGCTTTGGCAAATGTACAGGCGTCAGCCAAATCCTGTATATAATGCACCTTTTCCATAAACGCTGGACTGGCAGTATTTATAAGCTTCTCAAGGATTACCTTTCCACTGTCATACATTAAGATGATGTGCTCAAGTCTAGTGGTAGGCAAAAACTCAACCAAAGGATTGTAGTCGATTCCTCTATCCATACCGCCTAAAAGGATTGTGCCGGCATTTGGAATTGCTTTTATAGCACTTATAGCAGACTCAACTGTTGTGGAAATGGAATCGTCATAGTAATCGATACCATCAAGGCTGCCAACAAACTCAAGGCGGTGAGCCAGAGTCTTGAAGGAAGCCAATGCATCCATGAATTCTTTATCTGAAATCTCATATCGCTTACAAACATCATACACGAAAGCTGTGTTAAAAAGGTTATGAGTTCCACGAAGAGTTACCCCAGGAACATCCTCAAATGAGGCAAAAGGTAAATCTCCGGTCTTAACTTTGACGATTGCAGCCTTGCATTCTCCTGACGCTGGAAGGCACTCAGGATTGCAGAATAAATAGTCGCCGTAATCCTGATTTTTATAAATATTTTTCTTGGCAGCCCAATATTTTTCAACTGTGCCGTAGTGGTCAAGATGATCCTCGTAAAGATTTAACAAAATTGCCTTGGCTGGTGCATGCTCAGCGTACTCAAGCTGATGGCAAGAAAGCTCAAAAACAATGATTGTACGTGGGTGAATTTGGTCTATGATATCAAAAATTGGAAGACCAATGTTGCCGCCGAATAAAACATCCTTCCCACAACATTTAAGTATATGATATAAAAGTGAAGATGTTGTGGACTTGCCTTTAGTACCAGTAATACCAATTGTCTGGGCGCCAAATACCTGCATAAACAAATCAGCCTGACATGTAAACTGACACCTGTATTCGCCGATGTCCTTTGGAAGGACTATGCCTGGGCTCTTGAATACAACATCATAGTCATTTAAGCAATCCAAATATGCCGCGCCAGTAATAACATTGTGAGTGGCAGTAAGGTCAGAGCTCACAGCGTTGGCATCAGCTATATCAAGGCACTGATAACCGCCAACAGAAAGCAGCATTCTAAAGCTAGACTGTCCCTCGCGACCAAAGCCTAGGATTAAAACTTTTTTATCTTTAACTAAATTTCTAATTGTCTCTTTCATTATTCATTGATTGCATCGTGAACAATCTTGGCAAAATAATCGTTCAAGCCGTGGATTGATGCAAATTGTCCTTTATAGTTTTTAAATGGAATAGCAGTAGGAACAGCCATGGCCTTGTAGTGGGCTAAAAGCACTGGCAATGTGATGTTTGCTGCCTCATACTGACTGATTGCCTCGGTAAGGGAGGCATTGACCTCGTCTCGACTGCCTACGCACTCAAAAGGCTTTTCAGGAATGACACCGCATAGCTTGTCAAAATCATCCTTGAGGCTTTCATCCTCAAAAAGTCGCTTGCCAAAAATCTTATCCAACTCCTCAAGTGAAAGATAAGGTGAAAGGATAATGTAGACAAATAGGCATTTAGGGCAGTGCCCGCACCAGATGTCCTGTTTGCTACCTACGTTACAACTTTTGAACACGCCGTGATAAGCTTTGAATCTAGAGAAAAGCATGGCAATCTGTAGCTCTGAAAGAGGTCTGAGGAAACTAAAATAATAAACTCCGGAGTTGATGAACTCCTTTTCGTAGTTACGGAAATCCTCCTCAAACTCGTAACTCTTAGAGTATTGATGATTAACGTAGCTGCCCTCAACAGTAGATTCGTTGGCAGAATTTTCATTGGAAAGAGCAACGTAGCTAATGCCGTTGAGATAACCTGCAATGATGCTAGAAAAAGCAACCAAAGCAGAAAATGGAGTGTGACCATTTAAGTATCCTTGCTTATTCAAATCAAGCATGCTGCTATCCAAAGTGCGACGGGCGTAAATTGTTTTATCTTTAAGTGCCGCAACCTTAGCCGTCTCCTCGGTAGCACCTCGTGAATTGATAATATAGCAATATCTGTCTGCCTTATTTTTCAACAGCTCAATGCTGACAACAGAGTCCTTACCGCCGCCGATTGGAATCATAACTTTGGTGTTACCGTCCATTGTTGGATGCTTCAAGGCTGATTCACAAACATTGTAAGGGCGGGCATTGTGGCTTACCTCAATTTTCATAAATGAATCAATAGAATCCTCAATCCCGTTGGTATAATAAAACTCGCCTAGACCACCCCAGTAAAGCTTCTTCCACCAATCAATCTGTTTATCGCTCAAGAAATGATTGTTTATAGAAACTTTAGGTGGGCAGGCTATCTTCCAGTAGCTGATTAGCTCAACCATTCCAAGGGAAAATACCATCTCATCGATAAGAGCCGGATTCAATTCGTAGTCAACTTTATTGATTCTAGCAATCTTCCAGGTTGGATGAAACTCCGAAAGACCATCAATTGAAAAACTATAGGTAATTGAAATCTCATCATCTGAAAGTGTGTAAGAATAATCCTGATATGTAAATGTAGGAAATTTGCTTCTGCATTCACTATAAAAATCTTGTCTGCTCATATAATTCCTTCTACTATTAATAGACTTTTGATACTTCTATTATTATATAAAATGATATAATAAAAAAGTGCATAATAAAATATCTTACGAATAGCTTATGAGGAGGGAAAATGCCACACGTAGGGGGTCAGAAATACAAAATAATCAATGAATACCAAATCCTTATGGAAGAAAGCGATGAGAATCATCAGATTAATGCCATTGAAATGACACGTCGTCTTGAGCAAAGAGGCATTCCTGCAGAGCGCAAGAGCATCTACAAGGATATGACAACGCTGATGGAGGCCGGTGTAGACGTAGTAAAGGGAGATAAGGGTTACTATATTGCTTCCCGCGTATTTGAGCTTGCTGAACTTAAGCTACTTGTTGACGCTGTGGGTGCGTCAAAGTTTATATCTCAAAAGAAAACGAAAGAGCTTGTGGATAAGATAACAACCCTTGCCAGCATAGATGATGCCACTCAGCTTTCACGTCAGGTAGTTGTGCCAGAAAAGGCAACCTCAGCAAATGAGAAGATTTTTTACACCATAGATGTAATCTACCAGTGCCTAGATAATGACAGGCAGATGGATTTTAAATACCAGGAATGGACCCTTGGCAAGGAAATGCGTCCACGCCACGGTGGCAAGGTTTACCATGTTAGCCCGGCATTTCTCCTTAGGAATGATGAAAACTACTATCTTGTAGCATACGACCAGGAAAGTGGTGCAATAAGACATTACCGCATTGACAAAATCCTTTCAGCAGCCATGAGCGAAAAGGAGCGCTTGGGCAAAGATGAAATAAAGGCTCTCAATCCCCATGAGTATGCCAAGCAGCATATCAGCATGTTTGCAGGTCAGGAGCGAGTTATAACAATTCGCTTCAAGAAGCATCTTATTGGAGTAGTCATCGATAAGTTTGGAACCGAAGTGGATATTCGCTCAGATGGTGACGACTACCTCAGAGCCCGAGTTCACGTTGCAGTTAGCCCTCAGCTTTACGGATGGCTCACTGGAATCGGAGCAACTGTATGCTTCCCACAATCTGAGGCTGACGCCTACAAGACCTACCTGGAGGGTATAATTGAGGCTATATAAATATTATTATTTTCGAAATATGGCGGTGCAGAAATGCATCGCTTTTCCATTACTTGGAAATATCTATTCTTAGTAAAATTAATATATCAAATGATATTTACCCTTTTGACACCTTAATCATAGTAAATAAAAAGCGAGATGCGTCTTGGAGACGGAAGAAGTTGGATTGCCTCGCACTGCTGGGAATGTAAATAACTCTTGATTTGTGATTATACAGTTTTATTTTTGAAAATGCTCAAAAAACTGTATGAAATGATTTCAGAGTCTTAAGAACGTGTGATTACTCTATCTGAGTTAGATGTTTATGCGTAATGTAATAAAAATGTTGAATAGCTATACCACAAATATTTTATAACGTATACAAATTGTTTATACCATACAGTTTTTTATTATTTTTGTCTTAGAAACTGTATTTTTAAAAATGGAAAAGTTTACCTTACGAAAGCCAGAGTCTAGACAATTGTTCAAGTGAATTATTTTAACAGCCTGTTGTTTAATAAAAAAAATAAAAAAAATTTTGGGAAATGGAAAAAAGTAGATGTATTTTTTTGATATATATAATGTGGGTGTCTAAAAGTTTCGAGATATACAGATGAATAGAAAGAGGGTTATCAATATTTAAAATTGAATATAAGGGATATGTTATGAGAAATTTGGGCGGCGATGCGATTTCGGCATTGTCGTCATTTTTTGTTGTAAAAACAGGGAAAAAATAAGAGAAAGAAAGTGAGAATAAAATATGGCAGATATTAATACAATTATAAATCAGACTACTGATACACCAATATTACTGGAATTCAATAGTGGTGAGTGTGAAAATTTGAAAGAAAAATGCATATTATTGAATACTAAAATAAATTTGGTCGCCCATGATAGAACAAAAAATAAAAGCCAGAAAGACATGTACAAATTATCTGTCATGCAAGGCAAATTAGTGAAAATGTATGGAGAGTTAAACCAGTTTTCATATGAGCCTGAAATGGATGCAGATAGTGAACAAATACTTTTAGCAGAACCAAATGATAGTAACTTTAAAACCAAAAAGGATATTCATGATGCGCGTATAGCTACAGTAAAAAAACAAAATAATCAATTAAAAAAATTGCAGGAACAGTATGAAAATATCTTGGAAAGCTTTAATACAATCGAGCATGAAAAATCATTTTTAGAAGAAGTAGAAGAGCAAATACAATTTATTGATTTATTAAAAGAAAATGTAGATATATCTCATCAAGCTCAAATCTTTAGTGTAAAAAGCAGTTTACAAGAAATGTATGGCAGAATAAAAGATGAATATATATATGCCGAAAATATAGAACAGATAAATATAAGGGATAATAAGCATAAAACATATACAGGATATACCGATGATAACTACGCAAAGTTGAATTTAATGAAGAAGAATAGTTCTAAAGCATACAAAGACTATATTGAAGATTTAGGAACTTCTTTGAATCAGGACATAGAAAAGATGCGCGATACAAAGACATTTTTAGAAAAAAAATCTAAAAGAATAAAAGATTCAGCGGAGCTAAAGAATATCAAAAAAGGTATCGAGAGACTTGATAGTATGCTAAATTCACATGCAGGGTTTATAAAGTTTTTGAATACACGTCAATACGTTTTGGCCAATATTTCTGAGAAATCTTTGGACGATATAAAAAAGTTGGCGGGCGAAATTAATGAACAGTTTTCTAAAAAAAAGATAAATACTGAAGAAATAGGTAAAAACCTAACGGCGCTGCTGGATGAGATGAAAGATGTCACAAAAGGTAATAAGAGGACAACAATTCTTCCGAATAATAATGCTCCCCTATATAATAATCCAATCAACGCGCAGCGAGAAAAGTCATCAACCAGTTGCCTAGGCGGAGTTAAAAAAATGCTTAGAATCGGCGGGAAATAAAAATCAGTATTTCTATATATACCCCCCATCAACCCCAATGATTTGTCCGGTCATGTAGGTTGGGGCATTTATAATACCAAGCACAATGTGTGCAATTTCCTCCGGTGAGCAGAACTTGCCTGCAGGGATTTCCTCTGCAAGAGAGGCCCTGTCTTCCTCTGAAAGCATGGCGTTCATGTCGGTGTCTACAACACCGCAGGCGATGGCGTTGACTGCGATTTGGTTTGGAGCAAGCTCCTTAGCAAGAGCCTTGGTAAATGCGTTGACACCGCCCTTTGATGCGGAGTAGGCCACCTCGCAGCTAGCTCCTACAGTGCCCCACATGGAGCTGATATTGATGATGTTGCCCTGCTTGCGGCTAATCATGTTAGGAACAATTGCTTTGGCGGTGTAGAATAGGGCGGACAGATTGGTGCCTATAATGCTATTCCAATCTGCTACGTACATATCAGTTAAAAGTCCAATGGATGCTTTGCCAGCATTGTTTATCAGTACATCAATTTGGCCAAGCTTTGAAAGGGCATCTTCGCAGGAGTTGATAGTAAACTCACTGTCTGAAATGTCCCCACAGTACACATAAACTTCGATTTTAAAATCTTTTGCTAACTGGGCAGCATAATCCTTCAGTAATTGAAAGTTGTTGTGGCAGAAAAGTGCTAGATGATAGCCTTCTTTCGCTAATGCGTAGGCTATTGCTTTTCCAATACCTCTGCTTGCCCCAGTTACTAATGCTGTTTTTTTCATAACGCTCTCCTTGTATTATTTGTTTATTCAAATAGTATACACAATTAACACAATAACGCAAAAATAATCAGATAAATTGCTTGTGAAAGTTAGGGTGAATTGATATACTATTTACATAACAAACATATTATATCAAATACGTTTGTTAAATACAGCGGTAAAGGTGGTAGACAGCATGAAAACAACAATCTCAGGAAAAAACATCGAACTAACACAAGGATTAAAGGACGCAGTGGAGGAGCGTTTTAAAAAATTAGACAAGTACTTTATTAAAGACACTGAAGCGATAGTTACCTTAGACGTAGAAAAGGGACGTCAAAAGATCGAAGTTACAATTCCTATGAAGGGAAGCTACCTTAGAGCAGAAGAAGTCACATCTGATATGTATGCTTCAATCGAGGCTGTTACTAATACTTTGGAAGCTCAGTTGAAGAAGCACAGAAATAAAATCATCGATAAGAAACAGTCAGATTCAAGAGCTATTTTTGCTCAGGATTTCATCGAGGAAAAAGTTACTGATGATGAATCAATCCAGATTATCCGAACAAAGAAATTTGATATGAAGCCAATGTATGCTGAGGATGCATGCCTTGAGATGGAACTTATCGGACACGATTTCTTCATGTTCAGGAACGCAGAAACTGATGAAATCAACGTAGTTTACAAGAGAAAAAATGGGGCCTATGGTCTAATTGAACCAGAGTTCTAGAGTTCAAAAAAATATAAGAAATTGAACATAGTTTGATAAAAATTAATACAAAGATTTTTAACCTCCTGTTGTTATAATCCGTAGCCGGTATAACAATTAGGAGGTTTTTTATGATAAGAATCACTTACGGAGGCTATTTAGCTAAAGCTCGAAAGAGAGCCAAAATTACCCAGGAGAAGCTAGCAGAAATGACCAATTGTTCAACCTGTACAATCTCTCGAATTGAAACAGGAGAACATCATCCACAGGAGCGAACATTCAATGCTGTAGATGAGGCCATGGGTAAATTTGGGCTTGAATATGATGAAGTGACGCTAGAAAAGTTAAGTGAAGTAAGGAAAGTGGGGAATGAATTGTTAGACGCTATCCACTTGGGGCAAATGGATGAAATCGATATGACTCTTTTAAAATATCAAGCCCTGATGGATAGAAAAGATATGATTCATATGCAGTACTATTTATTCACCAATCTGGTACTAGCAAGAAAAAGAGGGATGATTGCGGAAGATTTTATAGAGGCAAGCGTGGAAGTGTATCAACTGGCGGGAGTTTTCCCTGGCTATGATGAGATAGCATTAATTAATCTAAGGAGAATCGAATTTGTCATTCTTATGAAAATTGCTTTGGCATATGTTGAAATAGAAGAATTGATAATGGCAAGAAAAATTATGGATGGGCTCATTTGTAATCAATTTGATAGTCGCAGTTCTTTTAGAAGAGATAGGTGCCTTTACTTGCTACATCAGATGGCAAAAATTCAGATAGAAGAAGATGATTTTGAAAAAACTAATTCATTGTTAAAAGGAGTTTTTAATGAATTGCTTAGAAATGAAAAATACAGAGTGCTATTTTTAAACCTTTTGTTAGAACAGCAAATGTGCGTGTCCTACGGGGATAGAGAGGGAGAAATGCTTTTGGATGGATTTTTTTTAGCTAGTAAGCGTTTGATGGAGCACATATATAAAAAGTACATAAATAACTAGATACTTCGCAAAAAGCTAGGCCAATGGCCTATTGTATTTTCCATTGAAAAATACTATATTAAGGAATTGTAGCAAAGAATACTATTCTCATATGGAGAGTGGTAATTACAATAAAAGAGGGATTAATCATGGATATAGTAGTTTTAGCAGGCGGTCTTAGTTCTGAGCGCGACGTATCTTTCAAATCAGGAACAATGGTGGCAAAGGCTCTTAGAGCTAGGGGACACCGAGCTCTTGTTTTGGATGTATTTATGGGATATTCAGACAAAGAGACTGACATCACAGATATTTTTGAAAACAGCGAGGCAAATTCAGTGGTGGTGGAGGATATTCCTACTGATGCTCCAGATATAGAGGCGATTATTGCTAGCCGTCCAGATAAGAGCAAGAGCTTTTTCGGACCAAATGTTATCAAGATTTGCCAGAAGGCAGACATTGTATTCATGGCTCTTCACGGTGGTGATGGAGAGTGCGGCAAGGTTCAGGCAGCATTTGACTTATATGGAATCAAGTACACAGGAAACGATTATATTTCCAGTGCAATAGCTATGGACAAGCAAAAGACCAAGGAATATTTTGAGAGAGCAGGCGTGCCTACTCCAGCAGGTGTAAGCTTAAACGTTGCTGATAGAGCAGGATTTACATTTGATAAGTACCCTTGTATTGTTAAGCCAAATTGTGGCGGCTCGTCAATCGGTGTTACTATCGTTAACAATCCAGCAGAGTTGGAGTCGGCTTTAGATGCAGCTTTCGAATGGGAGGACGAAGTCGTAATTGAACAGTTCATCTCAGGGCGAGAGTTTTCTGATGGTGTAATCGAGGGCAAGGCCCTTCCGGTTATAGAGATTGCTCCAAAGCAGGGATTCTACGATTACAAGAATAAATATGCCGCAGGATCTGCCGTTGAGACATGTCCAGCAGAGCTTAGTCCAGAAGTTACAGCAGCAATGCAAAAATATGCTGAGATGGCATTTAAGGTTCTTGGGCTTACAACATACGCTCGTATGGATTTCATGATGGATGAGGATAACAACCTTTATTGCTTGGAGGCAAACACTCTTCCAGGGATGACACCAACTAGCCTTCTTCCACAGGAAGCAGCAGCAGTTGGTATGAATTTTGAAGACCTTTGTGAGCACCTAGTTCAGGTATCACTTGAAAGATACAACGATTAGAGATAACAATTAATAAAAGTAGAGAGAAGCTTATAACTATGAAAACTATGACTTTGGCCAAGGTTGCTCAGGTAGTTGATGGACAACTGATTTTGCCAGAAGGCAGTGAAAACTTAAAGGACAAGGAAATATCGGGGGCAGTAAACGATAATCGAAAGATTGAGAAGGACAATCTCTTCGTTCCTATGGTGGGAGCAAGGGTAGATGGCCACGATTTCATTCCAGATGTTTTTGAAAAAGGTGCTTTGGCCACATTGTCAGAAAGAGAGCTTGATAATCCTGCTGGTCCCTACATAATTGTCAAGGATACCAAGGTGGCTTTAAAGCAGATTGCTACTGAATACAGAATGACGCTAAATATTCCAGTAGTTGGTGTAATAGGCAGTGTTGGTAAAACTAGCACCAAGGAAATGATTACATCGGTTTTGGAAACCAAGTTTAGAGTATTAAAGACGGAGGGTAATTTTAATAACGAGATTGGCTTGCCTCTTACAATATGTCGAATTCGGGATGACCATCAGGTGGCTGTAGTAGAAATGGGAATTTCTGATTTTGGCGAGATGCATAGACTTTCCGATATAGCAAAGCCTGACATTGTTGTTATGACAAATATAGGTCAGTGCCATTTAGAATTTTTAAAGGATAGGGATGGAGTTTTAAGGGCAAAGACTGAAGTTTTTGAGCATATGCCAAAGGGTGGAGTTGTTATCCTTAACGGAGATGATGACAAGCTTGCAGTTGCAGATACTCTAGGCTTAAAGAAGGTCTACTATGGTTTAAACAACCAACAGTTTAATGCAACCAATGTTGTTGCCAATGGGATTTCCGGCACTAAGGCTACTGTTAGCATCGATGGAGAAAGCTTTGATGTTACTATCCCATTGCCAGGTACTCATAATGTAATGAATGGTCTCGCTGCAGCAGCTGTTGGTAAACAGTTAGGGCTTACATCCGAGGAAATAAAAAACGGCCTGGAAAGTGCAGGCACAATCGCAGGTCGAAACAATATAATTACTGTTAGAGATATTACAGTTATAGATGATTGCTATAACGCGAATCCAGTATCCATGAAGGCTTCAATTGAGGTCCTTGGAAAAGCCCCGGGCAGAACCATAGCAGTCCTTGGTGATATGGGCGAGCTTGGAAAAAATGAGCGCCAGCTCCATTTTGAAATGGGACAGGCGCTTGAAGAAAACCATATAGGTTATGTGTTTACTGTTGGTGATTTATCTCAAGAGATAAACAATGCTCTTAATCAAAAGAACAGTTCATGTATGGCTCATCACTACGATACAGTTGAAAAAATGCTTGAGGACTTGTTGCCTATCATAAGAGGTGGAGATACAATCCTTGTAAAAGCATCTCACTTTATGAACTTCTCAACCGTAGTGGAAGCTATTAAAGTTAAGTTAGCCTAAATCAAATATTTGTCAGCCTCAAGTTGAGCCTTCATAATGCCGTTGACGTAAGCCCCGATGTGCTTCTTGTCGTCGCCTTCAAGAGATGTTGGGTCAATTGGCTGACAGTATCTTACGATAACGTGAGCCTTTTTCATGCGAGGCGCTTGAGTCTCAAAAACGGAGCGTGTGTTTGTAAAGCACACAGGTACAATTGGGCAGCCAGTCTTGGTAGCAATCTTGAAAGAACCTTCGTGGAAGGCTGCAAGCTCTCCAGTCTTTGAACGTGTGCCCTCTGGGAAAATGAACATCGAAATACCTTTTTTAATATATTCTTGAGCCTTGATAATAAGCTTTAAATCTTTTCTAGGGTCTGTTCTTGTAAGGAACAGGCAGTATGTAAGCTTCATCCAAACATTCAAAAGAGGAACTTTCTCAACTGAATTCTTAGAAAGAAAACCTGTAACTGCAGGGCAAAGATGGTAACCAAGGATAATATCAAAAAGACCAAGGTGGTTACCAATAAATAATACTGCTCTATCCTTTGGAATATTCTCATATCCAAGAACCTCATATTTAATTCCCGAAATAAAAATAACAACTCCAAATGCCCAAGCAACAAGCTTATATGCAATCTTGTCTTTCAAATCCTTATTGAAAAGCCCTATTATAAATAAGATTCCCCAGATAGGAATACTTACAATCAAAAAAATCACGATAAATGTGATAGATAAAATGGTTTTTAACATATATACCTCCGAACTTGTATTTCTCCAAATATTATAAAGTACAAAACTCCATTTATCAATTAAGATATAGTGAATAAATAAACGACAAAGCATGTTGTTTATTGAATAAAAATTCAATTATATCAAAATTTAATAATGCTCTCAGCCCTTGAAAAATAAGGAAAATTAGGCTGTTTTTTATAATAATTAGTCAAAAAGTCCCAGTGAAATTTTGACAAAATGAACAAAAAGTGGTACAATCCTTGCAGCGGTTCAAGAATGTATTAAACATTCAAATACTAGAAAAGGGGGAGGACATCAATGGAACGCGAAGACTTCGACAAGGTTCGAGAATCTGTCAGATCTCAGTGCGGTAGTAGAGTTGTTATCCAGTTAGACAAGGGTCGTAACAAAGTCGACATTCAACACGGTGTTATTCAAGAGGCTTACCCAAGTGTTTTTACTATCTTAGTTGACGACACCGAGACATGTCCATCACAGTTACTTTCCTTCAGCTATACAGACATCATTACTAAAGAAATTCGCATGAAGCTTTGCTAGATTTTCACGACTAGTTACAATTAAATATGGAATTAAGCCGTCGGCATAGCCGGCGGTTTTTTACGTTATATGAAAGATGTGTCACGGCGGCAAATGAAGTTAATTGTATTGAGGTCTCTTTTAAGGTGGGAAAGAGGTTTTCGGTGGTTTTTTTAACTAAATCGAGGATATTTTTTAACTTTTTTTAGATTTTTGGAAAAAAGTGAAGTGATTTTTTTGAATTATAAAAGAGTAACATATTATACGGGCGGTAAAAACTTACCGACCCATTTTGCTGACGAAGGAGGACATAATTATGGCAAAGACTACTAAGAAGGAACTAATAAATGTGTGTCGCGATACGATTATCAAATGTAGTAATATCATTGAGTATTGTAGAGATAATTTACAAGAAAAGAGTACGTTGCAGAATGACAATTTAAATCAATACTATAAAAGGTATAGTGATGATGCAGCTAATAGAATTAAGGAATGCGAAAATTATATTAAAAATATTGAGGGAATAAAAAAAACTGAGATAAAAGCAGCTGAAAAATATGGTACAGTGAATCCTCTTATTGAGTATAAGCAAGATGTATACGATAAACAATCTGAAGCTGAATTACGATTTAATAGATTAAAGAGTGGGTTGGATTTTGAACTTGAGCAACCGTTAAGTTATTTTAATAAATTTCGAGTTATTGATCCTTCGTATGGAGATATGTTTAATCCTAAAACGGGTGATATGATCAAGCCTCAAAAAGATCAATCACATAGAAATACATTCGGGTATAACATGGATAATGTATATAACGATGATATCGATTCTCACTCTGAAATTAGTACAAATACTGTGAATTCGCAGGGAACTAATATATCTGCTGAAAATTCACAAGTGGAGGAAGAAGAAAGGACTTCTGTTATGAGACCTGCTCCAATGCCTCATGGCCGAGTATAACTTCTACCAACTCCTAGAATGTAAATGTATCTACATCTTAATTAAATATGTTTATTAGCGCCCTATGGAAGCAAGCGCTTCCATAGGGCGTTTTGTTGTCTTTGGCTTATGAGAATAGACGACATTAAATTTACATAGACAAAGTTTTTCGATTATACTATTTCCCTTGAAAACCAACACTAAGACTTGTATCATAAGATAGAGTGAATATGAGTAATTGCACAATATGTTGTTAATATATTCTCAATTATTTTGGAGATAATTTTATGAAATACAAGAAGTTAGTCAAGTCTTTTTGCTGCATCGCTCTAGCTGGTGCGATGTTATTCTCGGCTTCAACGGTATCAGAGGCGGTACGTTCCATCTCAGAAATTGAGGCTGAGCAGCATTCTCTTGAGCAGGAAATTGACGCTCTAGATGCAGATTTATATAGTTTAGTTAGTCAGATTACAGAGATTGAGACGGCTATCTCGGACATGGAGGCCGAGATTGAAGAGACTCAGGCCGCTTTAGAGGAAGCCAAGATAGCTCGTCAAGAGCAATATGATTCAATGAAGCTTCGCATTCAGTATATGTACGAGGCCGAAGACCCAAGTATTTTTGAAATGCTTATATCGTCTGGTTCCATCAGTCAGTTCCTTAACAAGATGGAGTATGCTAGCACTGTATATAAATATGATAGGGACAAGCTAGACCAGTTCGAGGCTACTCAGGCCGAGATTGAAGAGCTGGCAGTTGCTTTGGAGACAGAAAAAAAGTCTCTTGAGTCTTCAAAGAAAGAACTCGCTACACAAGAAGCTGCTTTAAAGACTATGATTACTGAGAAGCGTGGCGAGATGGACGACCTTGATGCCGAGTTAAAAGAGGCCAAGGAGATTGCCGCAAGAGAGGCAGCTCTTAGAGCAGCCAGAGAGGCAGCCGCAAGAGCAGCAAACAATGGTACAGCCACAGCCAGCGTTTCAGCCGGCTATGCAGGATACAATGTAAATGGTGACTTGAACCCAGGATATTCAACTGGCATTAGTGGTTCAAGCGTGGTTTCCTTTGCAAACCAGTACGTAGGTTGTCCTTACGTCTGGGGTGGAAACAATCTTTCCGGAGGATGTGACTGTTCCGGATTTGTACAAGGAGTTTTAGCTAATTTTGGAATACGTTATGGCGGAAGAATGACCTCCGGTACCTTCAGAGGAGTGGGTAAAGAGGTTAGCTATAACTACATGCAACCCGGTGATATAGTATGCTACCCAGGACATGTAGCAATATACCAAGGTGGTGGCACCATCGTGGAGGCCCAGAGTACAGCCACTGGTATTACTAATTACCGATCAGTTAATTGCCATTCAATTATTACTATACGAAGGGTACTATGAGGACAAACAAACTCGTCAAGCTGATATTGTTACTTTTATGCGTAGGTGTTATAGTCTACGCATTTCTTACCATGAATACAGGTAGAGGCCCAATTTCTTATGAGGACCATCTTGAGGATGTGGCAGTTACTATAGATGGTAAGCCAGTGACATTTCAGGATTTAGCCTTCTACATTTTATTTGAAGAGCGAAAGGTTGAGGAGCAGGCCAGAATTTACAATCCAGACTCAACCAAGGATTACTGGAATTTGCACACCAATGACACCTTCATTCAAGAGGAGGCCAAGGATGTGGTTATGGGTATGGCTATCCATGATCATCTCTTTTATCAGCTTGCAGTGGCTGAGGGTATGGATAAGCTTTCTGCCAGCGAAGAGGACGAGTTGCAGTTTGCAATTACAGATTTTTGGGAGGATATGTTGGACCAACAGTGGGAACATATGCCATGTGACAAGTCCATCATAGAAGACCAATTGCGTGTGGTTGCAATAGCAGAAAAGTATCAAAATCATCTCGCCAAGGAGCAGGGACCAAGCCAAGCGGCTTACAAGTATGACGGCTATTACTATAGCTTGATTCGTGATGAGCACAAGGTTGCAATCAACAAAAAGCTTTGGAACAGATTTGTCCTTGGAGATATTACCCTTAGGCATACAAAGATTAATTATATAAATGGATTAACTGATGCGGACAAGAAAAAGGAAGAAGATTAGAAAGGCATTAGAAATGGATAAGATAGGAAGAAACGACCCTTGCTGGTGTGGCAGCGGCAGAAAGTATAAGCAGTGCCACGAGACTATGGATAGAAAGATTAACAGCTATGCAACCAAAGGCCACAAAGTGCCAACCCACGATATGCTAAAGACACCGGAGCAGGTAGAGAAGATTAAGAAATCAGCAGTTATCAATATGGCATGTCTTGATGCAGTAGCTGAGGCTATTCACGAAGGCATGAGCACAGCTGAAATCGATAAGATTGTTTATGACACAACAATTAAGATGGGCGGCATCCCAGCACCACTTAACTATGAGGGCTTCCCATACAGCGTTTGTACTTCTGTAAATGATCAGGTGTGCCATGGTTACCCTTCAGAGGATGTGATTTTAAAAAGTGGCGACATAGTTAATGTAGATTGTTCCACTATTTTAGATGGATTTTATTCTGACTCATCTAGAATGTTTATGATAGGAGACGTTGATCCAGAGACAAGAAAGCTTGTTGAGGTCACTAAGGAGTGTTGTGACCTTGGTCTTGCTCAGGTAAAGCCATGGGGCTTCTTAGGTGATGTGGGCGCTGCTATATGTGAGCATGCTCACGCAAATGGCTATCAGGTAGTTCGTGAGATTGGTGGTCACGGTGTAGGTCTTGATTTCCATGAGGAGCCATGGGTGGGCTATAACACTCTTCCAGGCACAGAGCTTTTACTAGTGCCAGGCTTTATGTTTACAATTGAGCCTATGATTAACATGGGCACACAAAAGATAAAGACAGACCCAAACAATGGATGGGAAGTTTCTACATTGGATGGCAAGCCATCTGCTCAATGGGAGTATCAGGTTCTTGTTACTGAGGATGGATATGAGGTAATTTCATACTAATGAGATTGGACAAATTACTGGTTGAACTAAATATAGGTACCAGGTCAGAAGTAAAGGCTCTTCTAAAGAAGGGCCTTATTTTAGTTGATGGGGCAAAGGTAAATAAGCCAGAGACTAAGGTAGATGAAGATACAGCGGTGATTTCTTATCAGGGAAAGGAATACAGATATAAAAAGTTTTCCTACTATATTATGAATAAACCAAAGGGAGTTATTACAGCTACTGAGGATGCCAAGGAACAGACGGTAATGAATGTATTTTACAGGCAGGTTAAAGATGCGCCAAGAGGTCTTGCGCCAGTTGGGCGTCTAGATAAGGATACGACAGGCCTACTGCTTATTACCAACGATGGACAGCTCGCCCACGATATGCTCTCTCCTAAAAAGCATGTGGATAAGATATATTTTGTTACACTTGATGGTGATTTGACCAGGGAGGACATTCAGGCTTTAGAGTCAGGCGTAAGGATTGGCGAAGGAGAGCTTACAGCTCCAGCTACTGTTGAATATAATGGAGGCAATACCTGCTATATTACCATTCATGAGGGGAAGTTCCATCAGGTCAAAAGAATGTTTTTTGCAGTAGGCAGACAGGTGGTGGAATTAAAGAGAACAGCCTTTGGAAATCTTACTTTAGATGAAAGCCAGTTGCCCCTAGGCTCGGTGCTAGAAATAGAGGGAAGTAATATAAGCTAGATTTAACAGTAACTATAGATGCCGTAAAATTGCTGATAAGTTTTAGTTGACGATTGGGCAAACAAGTTTTATTATATTTCCATCGAGGGGTTTCGGAATTTAAAGCGATAAAGCGAGAAAGTAAAAATCCAATTAAATGGGGGACGGATTTTTAGGGTTACTAGGAGGAAAAGACTATGAAGAAGAAAGCTCTTAGCTTGGCACTTTGTGCTGCTATGGCAGCCTCATTATTTGTAGGTTGCGGAAACAAGGGAGCGGAAGGCTCAGAAAACGTTGATACATCAGGAGAACTCACTTGGAGAATTGGTGGTATAGGACCAGTCACCGGTGGTGCAGCTCAGTATGGTCAGGGCGTTAAGAATGCTATTCAGCTTGCAGTTGACGAGGTAAACGAGGCTGGTGGTATTAATGGATATAACATTTCATTCAATTTCCAGGATGATGAGGCAGATCCACAGAAGGCAGTTAATGCTTACAACACACTTAAGGACTGGGGTATGCAGATTCTTGAAGGTACAGTAACATCTGGTGCTTGTGCAGCTGTTTCTAACGAGACATATGCAGACAGAATCTTCCAGATTACACCATCTGCTTCTTCAACAACTGTTACAGAAGGACACGATAACACATTCCAGATTTGTTTCTCAGATCCTAACCAGGGTACTGTTTCAGCAGACTACATTGCTGACAACAAGCTTGGAACAAAGATTGGTGTTATCTATGATAGCTCAGATCCATATTCATCAGGTGTTTATCAGAACTTTGCAGCAGAGGCACAGGCAAAAGGCCTCGAGATCGTAGCAGCAGAGGCATTTACAGCTGATTCAAAGACAGACTTTACAACACAGCTTCAGAAGTGCAAGGATAAGGATGCAGATTTATTATTCCTTCCATTCTACTACACAGAGGGATCAATCGTTCTTACACAGGCAGACAAGATGGGATATGCTCCTACAATGTTTGGTGTAGATGGTTTCGACGGACTTCTTGGTGTTGAGAATTTTGATGTTAGCCTTGCAGAGGGTGTATATCTGCTTACACCATTCGCAGCTGATGCAGAGGATGAGGCTACAAAGTCATTTGTTTCTAAGTACAAGGAGCAGTTTGGTGATACTCCAAACCAGTTCGCAGCTGATGCTTACGATGGAATCTACATCTTAAAGGAAGCTATTGAGGCAGCAAACCTTACTCCAGAGGCTTCTAACGAAGAGATTTGTGACGCTTTAGTTGCAGGTATTCAGAATGTTGATTACAATGGTCTTACAGGTGACAACATGACATGGAACGATTTAGGTGAAGTATCTAAAGCACCAAAGGCTGTCATCATTAAAGACGGCGGATACGTTTCTGCTGAGTAGAAATACTCACTACAGCTAGAATATATAAACATAAACTGTATCAAAGGCGATGCACTAGATTCCTTTAGCTGGAAACAGTTAAGGGGCGGCGTGCATCGCAATATTATTTTTTGAAAGAGAGTTTTTAGTTATGGGATTTTTAACCTATCTGATTAACGGATTGAGTTTAGGAAGCGTATATGCCATCATAGCTCTGGGTTACACCATGGTTT
Organism: Pseudobutyrivibrio sp.; assembly: GCA_024697025.1. Classification (GTDB taxonomy): domain Bacteria; phylum Bacillota; class Clostridia; order Lachnospirales; family Lachnospiraceae; genus Pseudobutyrivibrio. Next base: position 76,994 of record JAILGH010000082.1, on the reverse strand, counting down.
ATGGTATTGCAAAGATGCTTAACTTTGCTCACGGGGATGTAATTATGATTGGCGCATATCTTGTGTTTATGTGCACTTCCAATGCTGGTATGCCGGCTATTGTTTCTATTGTTATTGCGATGGGATGTTGTACAATTCTTGGAATGATTATAGAAAAGATAGCCTACGCACCACTTAGAAAGGCTACTAATTTGGCAGTTCTTATTACAGCCATTGGCGTCAGCTATTTCTTACAGAACATGGCATTATTGATATTTGGGTCAAACCCAGTATCTTTCACTTCAGTAATCCCATGGGAAGGACTTTCATTTGCAGGCGGACAACTTAAGATTACCGGAAATGCTTTAATCACTATCGTGGTTTGTCTTGTAATCATGGTTGTACTTATGTGGTTTGTTAAGAATACAAAGCCAGGTCAGGCAATGCGTGCGGTATCAGAGGACAGAGATGCAGCAGTATTAATGGGTATCAATGTCAATGCGACTATTTCCCTTACATTTGCAATAGGTTCAGGACTTGCTGCGATAGCAGGAGCTTTACTTTGCAGCTCTTATCCATCACTTACTCCATACACAGGCTCAATGCCAGGTATCAAGGCATTTACAGCGGCTGTATTTGGTGGTATCGGCTCTATTCCAGGAGCTTTAATTGGTGGACTTTTACTTGGTATAATCGAGATTCTCGCTAAGGCTTATATTTCAAGCCAGTTGGCAGATGCGATTGTATTTGCAGTACTTATTATTGTTTTATTAGTGAAGCCTACAGGTATTTTAGGCAAACAGATTAAAGAGAAAGTGTAGGTGGAAAATATGAAAAAGATAAACAAGCTTGCACTTTTTGCAAACAAATCAAACCAAAGATTATTTACAACTATTCTTGTAATATTAGTTTTATATGTACTTATGACAATCCTTGATGGTACAGGCAATCTCAGCTCACTTATGAAGGGACTTCTTGTACCGGTATGTGCCTATTCACTTGTGGCAGTAGGCCTCAACCTCTGCGTTGGATATTTAGGAGAGCTTTCTCTTGGTCATGCAGGATTCATGTGTGTTGGTGCCTTTTCATCAGCATTTTTCTCAAAGGCATTTGTAGGAATTATTCCAGATGTTCCTAGATTTATTCTTTCACTTTTAATCGGTACAGCTCTTGCTGCTTTATTTGGATTCCTTATTGCAATTCCTGTACTTAGACTTAGTGGAGACTATCTGGCAATTGTTACTCTGGCCTTTGGCGAGATTATCAAAAACGTAATCAACGTATTATATGTGGGTGTAGATTCACAGGGCCTGCATTTTTCAATGAAGGATATGATGTCTCTTGGCATGGAGCCAGGCGGCAAGATTATCATTAACGGTGCGCAGGGAGTCACTGGTACACCACGTCAGTCTACATTTACAATCTCGGTTGTATTGTTGTTGCTGGCAATTGTTATCACATACAATTTTGTTAATTCAAGAACTGGTAGAGCAGTTAAGGCTATCCGCGACAATCAGATTGCCGCAGAGACAGTTGGACTTCCTATCACAAAGTATAAGCTTATCGCATTTACGTTATCAGCAGCTATCGCTGGTGTAGGTGGAGTGCTTTATGCTCACAACATTAGCTCACTTACAGCTACAACCAATACATTTGGTTACAACATGTCTATCATGATTTTGGTATATGTAGTATTAGGTGGAATCGGAAGCTTCTCTGGTTCTATTATTGCAGCAACTATTCTTACGTTGCTCCCTGAGATGCTCAGAGGACTTTCAAACTACAGAATGCTTATTTATTCAGTAGTTCTTATTATGCTTATGTTGTTTAACTGGGCACCAGGCATTCTTAAGTGGAGAGAGGCTCACGGCATAAAGAACTTCAAGTCTATACTTAAATCTAAAAACACAAAGGAGGTGCAGTAATGAGCTTACTAGAAGTTACTAATCTTGGCATTTCCTTCGGTGGACTTAGAGCCGTAGATGAATTTAACATTTCAATTGATAAGGGGCAGCTTTATGGCTTGATTGGACCTAACGGAGCAGGTAAGACTACAGTTTTCAATATGCTCACAGGTATCTACAAGCCTACAGATGGCAAGATTTTCCTTGATGGAGTTGATATCACAGGAAAGAGAACTGCCGAAATTAACAAGGCAGGTATAGCCAGAACCTTCCAAAATATTAGACTTTTTGGAGATCAATCGGTACTTGATAACGTTAAAATTGGTTTACATAATTCCTTTGAATATAGCACTGCTACAGGTATTTTCAGATTGCCTAAGTATTTTGCTACAGAAAAGAAGATGGACGAAAGAGCATTAGAAATCCTTTCGGTATTTGGTCTTGATAAGGACGCAGACGTTCTTGCCTCAAATCTTCCTTATGGAAAGCAGCGTCAGCTTGAGATAGCAAGAGCCCTTGCAACCAATCCAAAGCTCCTTCTTTTAGATGAGCCAGCGGCTGGTATGAACCCAAATGAGACCAAGGATTTGATGAATACCATCGCACTCATCCGTAAAGAGTTTGATGTAACAATCTTACTTATTGAGCATGATATGAAGCTCGTATCAGGTATCTGTGAAAAGCTTACTGTACTCAATTTTGGTCGAGTATTATCTCAGGGCGAAACAAGCACAGTTTTAAATGACCCAGAGGTTATCAAAGCATATCTTGGGGAGTAATTATCAATTAAACAAAGCGGAGTCAAATGGGATGCAGTTGTGCTCTTATATTGACGAAACGAATGAGGTGCTAAATGTTAGAAATAAAAGATTTAAAGGTAAATTATGGAGTGATTCAAGCCTTAAAAGGAATCAGTTTTGAGGTTAATGAAGGAGAGGTTATAGCTCTTATTGGTGCAAATGGTGCTGGTAAGACTACTACTCTTCAAACTATATCAGGAATGCTTACTCCTACATCAGGTAAAATCCTTCTTCACGGCACAGATATTTCCAAGGTACTAGGCCATAAAATTGTGTCTATGGGACTGGCTCATGTGCCTGAGGGACGCCGAGTTTTCCCTGGATTAACAGTGCTTGAAAACTTAAAAATGGGGGCTTATACTAGAAGTAACAAGAGTGAAATCGCAGATACATTAGAGAAGGTTTACGAGAGTTTTCCTAGATTAAAGGAGCGTCAGAATCAGCTTGCTGGTACACTTTCAGGTGGTGAGCAGCAGATGCTTGCTATGGGCCGTGCCCTTATGAGCAAGCCAAGCATAGTGCTTATGGACGAGCCATCTATGGGACTTTCACCTATCTATGTAGATGAGATTTTCAATATCATCCAGTCTATTTCAGATGCAGGCACTACAGTTCTTCTTGTAGAGCAGAATGCCAAGAAGGCATTGGCGATAGCTGATAGAGCCTATGTACTTGAGACAGGAAACATAGTTCTTTCTGGCGATGCCAAGACTCTTATGAATGATGATGCTATCAAGAAGGCTTATCTAGGGGAATAAGACTTAGGTGTCAGCTACCTGATGGGTGAGGGGAATATAGGGAGGTTTTCATCATGGGAGAGGACAAGAAATTAGTTATTGCAATAGCTAGAAGTTATGGCTCTGGAGGGCTTACCTTAGCCAAGAAGCTTGGAAAGGAATTGGGGCTTCCAGTCTACGACAGAGAGATTCTTCGAATGGCCTCTGACCAAAGTGGTATCAACGAAGAGTTGTTTGGTCAGGTTGACGAGCATGTTCGCAAGATTATCTTATCTGCCAAGGGTAAGTATAAGGGGTTGCCTCTTACACCAGAGTATGCAGCGTTTACCTCTGATGACAATCTGTTTGAGTTGCAGGCAGATGTTATTAAGCGAATAGCCAATACTCAAAGCTGTATCTTTGTAGGACGCTGTGCAGACTATATTTTGCGAGATAGACCTTATGTGCTATCGCTTTTCTTTTATGCTTCGGAGGAGGATTGCTTAGAACGACTTCGCAAGCAGGTTAGTGGAACAGATGACGAGTTGATAAAGCGCATGCACGATATTGATAAGCACCGCGCCGACTATTATCGCTACTACACAGGCAGAGATTGGAACGATGCAAGAAATTATGACTTCTGTCTAGATACTGGAGTGATGGATTACGATAAGTTGGTAGAGGTTGTTAAATCCTATATAGAAATTAAAAACAGATAACTTTTTCAAAAAAGAGGCGCCGTCTTTAGACGACGCCTTAATATTTTATTATTGTAAATCAGCAGCGATATCGATATTTTCGCCAGTGATACCAACCCAAGCACCGTTCTTTGCTTCAGATGACTCAGCGTGAGCAAGAAGCCATTTGTTGGTAGCTGTTAAAAGCTTATCCTCCTGATTATCAGCAGTAAACTTAGGCATTCCAACATTTGTACCCTTTGGAAGTCCTACAAGTACCTGGAAACCAGAATCCTTGCTAGCCTGACATGGAGCATAGTGAAGAGCTGTAGCATAAACTTCTATCATAACGCCCTTTGGACATAAGAAAGCTTTAACTTTGCTAGAATCAATCTTGTGGTCAACGATATCCTCTCTCTTTGCAAGAAGAAGTATGAAATCTGTTGTACCCATGTTGATTTCGCTTGAACGATGATACTCAAGGCAGTTAAGCTTTGTGTTGTGACCGTTGCACCAACCAAACTGCATTGGAGAACCTCCAAAGAGAGAATTTGAAATCTTTTCCGCTGCAGCCAAAGACTGAAGTGCTGCCTCTTCTGCTACATAGTCAGTTCCATCTGGAATAGGTGTCTTATCTCTAAGAGCTTCCAATATTTCCTTTTTCTCTGCCTCGTACCCCTCAATGATTCTACCGAAATTTGTAAATTCTGAATCTGTTACATTATAAATTTTCATAAATTAGCCTCCTTAAACAATATCTATTAAGAATTATACAATGTATGAGATTTTTGCTCTTATAGATAATTAGCTAAAAAGGGTCAAAAAATTGATTGTTTGACACGAATGATAAGTTTATATTGATAAAGATAAGATTTTAGATGATATTAAATGCATATTCGAGTATGATTAGTATGAGCGGTCGAAATCAGGTTGATTTCTGATATTAGAGTAATAGAGATTAGGAGAAATTAAGCTAAAAATGAACCTAAAAGTTTTAAAGACATTAGAATATGACAAAATAATTGCTAGGCTTTCCGAGCTTGCCACAAGTGAATCAGGCAAGCTTAGATGTCAGCAGCTTTTGCCAATTAATGACATAGAGGAAATAAAGATTATGCAGCAGGAGACAGCCTGTGCATTTAATCGTTTGGTTAAGTTTGGTGATGTTAGCGCAAGCGGCACCACAGATTTGCGACCTTCACTGGCAAGGCTTGAACTTGGCTCTTCCTTAACAATAGAAGAAATTCTTGCTGTGGCATCTGTCCTTGAGGTAACAAAGCGAGTAGCAGCTTACGGCAAGCAGATGGAAGAGGAGGATGCCCTTTCATTTTATTTTAATGGGTTATCACCAGAGGTTGTAATTTTAAATGAAATACGTCGTTGCATCATTGACGAGGAGACAATTGCTGATGATGCCAGCGTGGCGCTTTTTGATATAAGAAAGGGCATGCAGCGCACCAACGAAAAGATTAAAAGTGTCATGAATTCACTTTTGAATAATACGACAACAAGAGGATACTTACAGGAGCCAGTGGTTACTGTACGACAGGGCAGATACTGTTTGCCTGTTCGCTCAGATTACAAATCTAGAGTGCCTGGAATGGTTCATGATCAGTCTTCTACAGGCTCTACTTTCTTCATTGAGCCTATGCAAGCTGTAGATTTGAACAATGAACTTCGTGAACTTCAGGTCAGGGAGCAAGATGAAATCGAAAAGATTCTTGCAATTATTTCTAATAAAATTGCAGAGTCTTCAGAAGGCATTATTCGCAATTTCCAGCTTTTAACTGAGATTGATTTTATTCTTTCAAAGGGACGTTATGCTGTGGAGTTAAATGCTTCTAGCCCAGAGTTTAATGAGGATGGAATCATTAACTTACGCGGGGCTCGACATCCACTTTTGAACCCTCAAAAGGTAGTTGCTACAGACATAAAGCTTGGAGAGGATTATAATTTATTGCTTGTTACTGGTCCTAATACCGGTGGTAAGACCGTATCCTTAAAGACTTGTGGCCTGCTTACTCTAATGGCTCAGGCTGGACTTCATATTCCTGCCAAGGACAGAAGTCAGATTGCAATTTTTGATGATGTGTATGCTGATATTGGAGATGAGCAGTCAATCGAGCAGTCCCTATCAACATTCTCGTCTCATATGGTAAATATTGTCCACATTTTGGAGGCAATAAACAGTGGAAGCTACTCTCATGAAACAGAGGAGTTAATCGAGAAGAACAAGATAGACTTGCATCATTCCAAGGTTATTTATGGCTCTAAGAGTGAGGTTAGGGTTCCACAGTTTTTGATTTTAATTGATGAGCTTTGTGCTGGTACTGATCCGAAGGAAGGTGCTGCACTTGCCCAGTCTATTTTGGATAGGTTGCATACACTTGATGTGAGAACTATGGCAACCACTCACTATAGCGAGTTGAAGGTATATGCCCTTTCTACAGAGGGGGTTGAGAATGCTTCTTGCGAGTTTTCTCTTGAAACACTTAGCCCAACATACCGATTGATAATAGGTGTTCCAGGAAAATCCAACGCTTTTGCTATTTCTTCAAAGCTTGGCATTCCTTGTGAGTTAATAGAGGATGCAAAGGGTAGATTGTCAGAAAATGATAAGTCTTTTGAAGATTTGATGGTAGATTTGGAGCAAAAGCGTCATGAAGTTGAGGAAAATGCAGCAAAAGCTGCATCAGATTTGGCAGAAGCTGAGAAGAAATTAGCAAGCGCTACAGCCAAGGAAGAGAAAATTAAGTCCCAAAGAGAGGAATTAATCCGTCAGGCTCATGAGGATGCAGCAGCAATTCTTCAAGAAGCCAAGGATATTGCCGATGAAACCATCCGTGACTTTAATAAGTTTGGAAAGGGTGGCGGAAACATTTCTGCCATGGAGGCAAAGCGCCAGGCTCTCGGCAAAAATATTAATAAATCCAAGAGCAAAGCCAAGGAAGAAAAGAAGATTGAGGAGAATCACAATGTGCCAACCAATCTTCGAGTAGGCGATAAGGTAAAGGTGCTTTCAATGAACCTTACAGGTCAAGTGTGCACTGCTCCTAATGCTAAAGGCGATGTAACTGTCCAGATGGGTATCATGAAGTCTAATGTTAACATAAAAGACCTTGTGCTCATTGAGGAAGAGGATAAGTTTATACCAAAGAAAGGCACCAGAGCTAAAAATATGACTTACGGTGGATTCAACAAAGCAGCATCCATTTCACCAGAGATTAACCTCCTTGGATGCACAGTTGATGAAGCTATCGCAAAGCTTGAAAAATACTTAGATGATGCATATATCAGCCACCTTACTTCTGTACGCGTGGTGCATGGTAAGGGCACAGGTGCCCTTAGAAATGGAGTGCATCAATACCTTCGCAAGAATAAAAATATAGCAGATTTCCACCTTGGAGAATTTGGCGAAGGCGACGCAGGAGTTACTATAGTAACATTCAAATAATTTGCTTATAACATACTTATACCTTATAATTAAAAAGCAGTTTTTCGCAGCATCAGCTGCACCCGTCTGTTAGGCAGACTTAGATTGGAGAATACATGAAATACATTAACACCCTCAAAGAGGGAGACAGAGGAACAGAGACTTATCTTTGCAAGAAGAAGACACAGGGCATTTCAAAGACCGGAAAGGCTTTCGAATCCCTTACGCTATGTGACAAAACAGGTACTATTGATGCCAAGATTTGGGATGTTGATTCCGAGGGCATCAGCGATTACGACGAGCTTGATTTCATCACAGTTACAGGTGATATTACAAGTTGGAACGGTGCGTTACAGTTTAATATAAAGCGTCTTCGTCAGGCCAACCCAGGGGAATTTGAAATTACTGATTATATCCCAGCTAGCAAAAAAGATGTTGGTGTTATGTGGTCTGATTTGACTAAGCTTATCAACTCAGTAAAGGCTCCTTACATGAAGGCTTTACTTAACAAATATTTTGTAGAAGACAAGGAATTTATCGAGCAGTTCAAGTCACACTCAGCAGCCAAGTCAGTGCATCACGGATTTACTGGTGGTTTGCTAGAGCATACACTTTCAGTTGCTACAAACTGCGATTTTTACAGCAAGCAGTATCCATTTTTAGATAGAGATTTGCTTATTACTGCTGCTATTTTCCATGATATAGGAAAGGTGAGAGAACTCTCAGAGTTCCCACGCAATGATTATACTGACGAGGGCCAGCTTCTAGGTCACATTTATGTTGGTGCCAACATGATTGATAGAGCAATCGATGACATTGAGGGATTCCCTGAGGTTAAGAGAAAAGAGCTCTTACATTGTATCCTTTCTCATCACGGCGAGCTAGAGTTTGGTTCACCTAAGAAGCCTGCTATTGCAGAGGCAATCGCCCTTTCATTTGCAGACAACTTGGATGCTAAGCTTGAGACTATCTACGAGGCTCTTGAAAATGTTGATGAAAACAATTTAACATGGCAGGGATTTAACCGCCTTCTTGATTCAAATATCCGTAGAACAGGAAAGAATTAATGAACAAAAACGATATTGTACGATTAACAATAGAAGATATGTCCCTTGAAGGGGCTGGAATTGGTCACACTGATGGTGTGACCATTTTTGTCAAAGACGCAGTTGTTGGTGATGTGTGTGATGTCATAATCACTAAGGTAAAAAAGACTTATTGCTTTGCTGCGCTCAAAGAGGTAATCGAGCCATCTGTCTATCGTGTTGAGCCAGCTTGTGCTAAGGCAAGACAGTGTGGCGGTTGCCAAATCATGCAGATTGATTACAACAAGCAGCTGGAGATAAAAGAAAATATAGTTGCAAATAACCTTGTGAAAATCGGTGGTTATGATAGGGCTTTTGTAGAATCTATCCATGAACCTATCATAGGAATGGAGGAGCCTCTTAGATACCGCAATAAAGCACAGGTGCCAATTGGTGTAGACAAAGAGGGTAATATTATTGCTGGTTTTTATGGGGCCCGTAGCCATAGAATAGTCCCTAATGACGATTGTAAACTATGCTCAAAAAAGAGTATGGATATCGTATATGCGGTAATTGATTACATGAAGGAGTGCAGAGTGGCACCTTATGATGAGTACACAGGCAAAGGATTAATCCGTCATGTCTTGATAAGAGAGGGCAAAGCCACAGGTGAGACTATGGTTTGCGTGGTGGTTAATGGAGACAAGTTGCCAAATGTTGATTCTCTAATATCGCATATACGAAAAGTAGAGTCTGAATTGCCTTCACTTGTACTCAACATTAACACTCGCAGGGACAATGTAATCATGGGCTTTGAGACTAAAGTACTCTATGGCAAAGAGGCAATCCGTGATAGCATAACCCTTACAAATGGCGATACAGTTATGTTCGATATAAGCGCAAATTCATTCTATCAGGTGAATCATGATCAGATGGAAAGATTGTATAGCAAGGCGCTGGAGTATGCCGATTTACATGGCACGGAAGAGGTTTGGGATTTGTATTGCGGAATCGGAACGATTTCACTTTCTATGGCAAAGCGTGCGGGGATGGTATATGGAATAGAAGTAGTACCACAAGCAATAGAAAATGCAAAGGCTAATGCTAAGATTAATGGGTTAGATAACGCTAGATTTTTCTGTGGAGAAGTTGAAAAGGTGCTTCCAGAGTTTTATAGCGGAAAAAATGAAATGACAAAGCCAGATGTAATCATGGTAGACCCACCTAGAAAAGGCTGTGATATAGTGGCGCTAGATACTATGGTTGACATGGCTCCATCGCGAATAGTATATGTCAGCTGTGACAGCGCAACTCTTGCCAGGGATTTGAAGTACCTTAGAGAGCGCGGCTATAATTTGCAGAAGTATACTGTGGTAGATCAATTCGGCCACACCATGCATACGGAAACCTGCTGTCTGCTCACGAATACAGATGCAGAATAGCTTGACAACGGTTTCATCATTAACTACAATCAAATCAATTGAATAGCTATCTTCAGGGCAGGGTGCGATTCCCTACCGGCGGTAAAGCCCGCGAGCCGTAAGGCATGATTCGGTGTAACTCCGAAGCCGACAGTATAGTCTGGATGAAAGAAGATGATTACGACAGCTATGCCCTGAGAATATTATGTTCTCAGGGCTTTTTTCTTTATTGAGTAAGTAACCTCGATACCTCATATAAAGAAAAAGGAAAATGTTCATTTGTGACAATTAGTTGTAAGTAATGAAATGTCTTGGATAGTTTCTATTCAAGACATTTTTTAGTTTATAAAAGAAAAGCAATTTGCGGTAATGTCATGACACGCTGAATTTGAAAAGATGTGTCTTTGCGACAAATATGGAGGTGATAATGTGAATGATGAATATTACATGCAACGAGCTATTGAGTTGGCCAAGAAAGGGGCAGGCTTTGTCAATCCAAATCCAATGGTTGGTGCTGTAATAGTAAAGGATGGAAAGATAATAGGTGAAGGTTACCACCAGCGCTATGGCGACTTTCATGCAGAGAGAAATGCGCTAAAAAATTGCAGCGAAAATCCTGAGGGAGCAACAATCTATGTGACACTAGAGCCTTGCTGTCATTATGGTAAGACGCCACCGTGCACAGAGGCAATCATCGAAAACAAGCTTGCAAAAGTGGTGATTGGCGCTATGGATGCAAACCCATTAGTGGCGGGAAAGGGTGCAAAGATTTTGCAGGAGCATGGCATAGAGGTAGTCACAGGAGTCTTGGAAGATGAATGCAAAAAAATGAACAGGGTGTTCTATAAATACATCACCACTAAAGAGCCTTTTGTAGTAATGAAATATGCAATGACCGCAGATGGCAAGATAGCCACAAAGACTGGTAAGTCAAAGTGGATAACTGGAGAAAAAGCAAGATACGCTGTTCATAAAACACGTAACAACTTGGCGGCAATTATGGTAGGTGTTGAAACCATAATAGTGGACGACCCGCTCTTAACCTGCAGACTAGAGGATGAATGCGTTAACCCGATTAGAATTATCTGTGACAGTTGCCTTAGAACGCCTATAGATTCACAGGTGGTTAGGGATGCAAGCTACACTAAAACAATAATAGCAACTACTTGCGAGAACCAGGAGCGTATACGTATATACGAAGAAGAAAATTGCCAAGTGTTAACGGTGCCATCTAAGAATGACAAGGTAGATTTGAAGGCATTGATGAAGCTGCTTGGCGAAATGGAAATTGACAGTGTTCTTTTAGAGGGAGGCGGAACATTAAACTATAGTGCCATTGCAGCACAGATAGTTGACGAGGTGCAGATTTATATGGCACCAAAAATATTTGGAGGAAGTGCGAAATCTCCTGTGGAAGGACTGGGAATAGAGCATCCTAGAGATGCAGTAAAGTTAGTGCCAACAAATATCCAAATGGTAGGAGATGACATACTTATAGAAAACGAGGTGAAATACTGATGTTCACTGGAATTATAGAAGAGATAGGAACTATTAAATCAGTTGTTAGAAATAGCAGCAAAAGCCAATTAGTCATTGGTGCTTCAAAGGTTCTAGAAGATGTACATCTAGGCGACAGCATAGCAGTAAACGGAGTGTGCCTAACAGTTGTTGAGGCCACAAAAAGTCAGTTCATGGTTGATGTTATGAACGAGACATACAGCCGCTCTAGCCTAGGGGATCTGAGGATTGCAAGTCCTGTAAATCTGGAGCGGGCCATGGCGGTGGGCGGTAGATTTGGAGGCCATATTGTTTCTGGCCATATTGATGGAGTGGGCAGAATAAAATCTACCAGGCGGGAAGGAAATGCAGTCTGGTATGAGGTGACGGCCTCAAAAGAAATTTTAAATGGAATAGTTGAAAAGGGTTCAATCGCAATAGATGGAATTAGCCTTACGGTGGCAAGACTTACATCAGCAAGCTTTAGTGTTTCCATAATTCCGCATACACTAGAACAAACCATACTTAAGGATAAAAGACCTGGAGCGTTAGTTAATCTTGAAAACGACATAATAGGTAAATATATCCGTAAATACGAAATGGAGGGTATAAATGAAAGAATTAGTTGAAAAGGCTTTGGAGGATTTAAAAGCCGGTAAGATGATTCTTGTAATCGACGATGAAAACAGAGAAAACGAAGGAGACTTGATTTGTGCAGCGGAGTTTGCCACAACAGAAAATGTTAACTTCATGGCGAGCAAAGCCAAAGGACTAATATGCATGCCAATGAGCAGCAAGATAGCAGATGATTTGGGATTTTTCCCAATGGTGCAGGTAAATACGGACAACCACGAAACCGCATTTACGGTATCAATTGACCATGTGGATACAACCACTGGAATATCCGCTGAAGAAAGAGGGCTTACCGCAAGAATGGTAGTTACAGCAGGAAGCAGTGCAAATGATTTTAGAAGACCGGGCCATATGTTTCCGCTGGTTGCAAAGGATGGTGGCGTTATAGTGCGTCAGGGCCATACAGAGGCGACAGTTGATTTGATGAAGCTGGCAGGTTTAAGGGAGTGCGGCTTGTGCTGTGAAATAATGGCAGAAGATGGAACAATGATGCGAAGGCAGGAACTTAGAGAGTTTGCTGAGGAGCATGATTTGACATTGATTACAATTGCCCAGCTGCTTGAGTATAGAAAAATTTATGATGCCATTGTGGAGTGTGTTTCTATAGCAAAGATGCCAACGAAATATGGGGATTTCATGGCACACTGCTATATCAACAAAATCAATGGCGAGCATCACATAGCCTTGGTTAAAGGTGACATCGCAGATGGAAGTGATGTGCTTTGTCGAGTTCACTCAGAGTGCCTTACAGGTGATGTTTTTGGCTCCATGAGATGTGACTGCGGTCAGCAGCTTCAAAGAGCAATGGAAATGATAGCTGAAGAAGGTAGGGGAATCCTTCTTTACATGCGTCAAGAGGGCCGAGGAATTGGCCTTGTAAACAAGCTTAAGGCATACAAGCTACAGGATGAAGGTATGGATACTTTGGATGCAAATATAGCACTTGGTTTCCCAGGAGACCTTAGAGAATACTACGTTGGAGCCCAGATACTCAGAGACTTAGGAGTACATTCGCTTAATCTTTTGACCAATAATCCAGACAAGATTTATCAGCTGTCAGATTATGGAATGGAGATTTCTAGAAGAGTTCCAATCGAAATAGAAGCAAACAAGTTTGACGTATTTTATTTGAAAACAAAAAAAGCAAGAATGGGTCACATTCTTGAGGTGTAGGAGGACAATATGAAAGTTTACGAAGGAAAGTTAGTAGCAAAGGACATTAAGGTAGGTGTGGTGGCTGCCCGTTTTAATGAGTTTATCACCTCAAAGCTTTTGGTCGGAGCATTGGACGGCCTCAAGCGAGAAAATGTTAAAGAGGACGACATTGATGTGGCATGGGTTCCGGGAGCATTTGAGATTCCTCTTGTGGCGCAAAAGATGGCACAATCAGGAAAATATGATGCAGTAATCTGTCTGGGAGCTGTCATCAGAGGCGCTACTTCACACTATGATTATGTGTGTGCTGAGGTTTCAAAGGGCATTGCCCAGGTTAGCCTTGCAGCAAAAATACCAGTGATGTTTGGAGTACTTACAACAGATACAATCGAGCAGGCAGTAGAGCGTGCCGGTACTAAGGCAGGCAACAAGGGCTTTGAGTGTGCTCAGGGGGCAATTGAGATGGTTAATCTTATGAAAGCGTTAGACAAGTAAAAGCTTCACAAACATTTCACAAAATATGTACTAAATTACACAGATTAGAATTAAATTTTGAAATATAATAACAATGGTGAGTAATAATTAGCAGATATAGGGATTAAGGTAGTTTAAACAATAAAATATAACTTTAAGGAATAATCTGATGAATATATTTAGCAGATTTATAAAAGTTTATAGAGAGGAAAACGAGATGATTCGTGAGTACTTTCGCGATTGTTTAAAGACCATAGACGAGAACAATCTATACATGCTTAGGAAAACCTGTATGTATATATCTATGGTCTACTTAGTTATGTTTGGAATAGCATATCTGATGCTGCCTGATTTTAAAATATCTTTTTCGTATTTGACTTTGATACCGCTTCTGATTATTTATTTCAATGTCAACCTATATGTCATTAAACATCAGGGTGAAATCAGCACAGCAAAAACTGCGGCAATATGCTGCACATTCTACTTTTGGCTGGGTGTAGTATTGTCTCTTATGGATGTTGTGGCATCGCCAAATACTCAGGCAATATGGTTACCAATTGCTGTCCTTGTATTTCCAATGATTTATATAGACAGGACCTACAAGTATTGCTTTGAGGAGTTTGTAGTGCTGGCGATTATGTTGGTAATGTCCTATTTCTACAAGACCTACGAAATGTTTATTTTGGACGCCCACACAGCTGTGTCTGTGTATATCGTCTCAATACTGTCAGCTCACATTGTACTTGTGATGCGAAGCCGTGAGACTCTGGCAATGACAGAGCTTACCAGGCTAAGCTCCATGGACAAGCTTACCAAGGTCCTTAACAAAGGTGCTTTGCTTCAAAGGATAGACAGCTACTTTTTGCACAAGCCACCAGAGGAGCCATGTGCCATGTGCATTATTGACTTAGACGATTTTAAGCAGGTAAATGACAACCTGGGTCATAATATAGGTGACTTGCTGCTAGAGCAGGTGGGCAAACTTTTAAATGAAAATTTTAGAGCCTATGATATTGTTGGAAGATATGGCGGCGATGAGTTTGTAGTTGTTATGCCGAGAATGGGTGATATAACAATCCTTCAGATGCGTTGCAAGACTCTTCAAATGTACATATCATCGATTAATTTTGACAACGACAAGCCATTTACTGTAAGTATAGGTGCAGTTGTAAATACAGGGCTAAAGGACAGCGGCAAGATGTTTGCTATGGCAGATGATGCCTTGTACAAGTCCAAGATACAGGGCAAGAATTGTTGCACCACCTGGGTTTACGACGAAATGGAATTTAACAAACCTTTGATTTTGGCGGTGTGCATAGAGCGTCACAATTGTCTCAAGGAAATATATGGTGAAGACAATGACAAGTTCCAGATTATTACTGCTTTAAATGATGACGATGCATTGTGCCAAATTAGTAGATATCATAGCTTGATTAGAGTGATTCTTTTGGAAGTTGACCAGGAAAATGGTCGAGGATTGCTGGTAGTCAAATATATGAAGAATCGAGAAAGCTTTGCAAGGATTCCTATTGTTGTTATTGCAAAGGATGAGGAATCCTGCAAACAAGCCAAAAAACTTGGCGCTGACGAGGTTCTTATGAAAGATACCCCACCAGCAATTTACAAAAAGACAATCAATAAATTAATAGGTATTTAAGAAATATACATCGGCGGCCAGTATAACTGTGTCGCCTTTTTTTAATTGTAATTCGCCGATAGGCACCAAAGCTTCACCGTCACGCATTACAACTGCAGGAGCAAAGTGATCTGGGCCGTGAATCTCTGAGATGGTAAGGCCGTCCCAGCAGTGCCCCTCTATGACGTTTACTGTGAGCATATCCACATGCTCGTCTCTGGCAAACTTGTTTAAAAGATTAACCCTTGCATAATGCTCAACGAAGCCGGCACTTATGATACCAGTTGGGATAGCAACAACGCCGACACCTAAAAAGGCTGTAACGATTGCCATCACTCGTCCTGCGTATGTGACAGGATAAATGTCTCCGTAGCCTACTGTAAGCAAAGTGGAAACTGACCACCAAACACCAGAGAAAGCATTTTCAAACTTATTTGGCTGCGCTGAATGCTCGGCATAGTAAATGCCGATAGAGCTGGCCAGCATAAGAATCATAACGATAATCATAGATGAAACAATCTGATTCCTCTTTTCTTTTATGACAGAAAAGATAACGGCGAAGGAATCGTATTGGTTGTTAATTCTAAACAGATGAAAGATTCTTATGACGCGAAGAATTCTAAATGCCACAAAGCCGGATAAAAAGAAGAAAGGCAAAATGGTAAGTAAATCTACAACACCATCATAGGAAACCAGAAATTTGGCAACAGCCTTGCCCTTTGGTAAATCAGGATACAAAAGGTCAGCTGTCCATATTCTAAGTGCGTATTCAATGGCAAAGATTATGATGGTTATCAGTGTAATGGCATTGAAAACAGGATAATATGGACTGAGATTTTTGTAGGTCAGCAATATCATCACCAGAATATTTGAAAGAATAGTTATGGTGATAAAAATATCAAAGATTCTACTAGGTAAATCCCCTTTGTTTCCAATTTGAATTATGTTAAAGACTCTTTCTTTCTTCAAAACTAAATGCCCCCAAAAGTTTATTTAAGCTTCAAACCGTAGAAATTTGCGATACCCGTAGCGTCTGCAACACCTAACTGCTGATACTGCTCAGGAGTGCTAAGGTGGTTGACTCTGTCTGAGTAGTTAGTACAGAAAGCGTGCTCAACAATAACGCAGGTCATATTAGCTGACTTGGACTGATTGATAAGTGCGTAAAAATCCCTTGGCGACCCATCAGGATAGGTGGCACCTGAAGAGTCCTTGGTGACAATACCTGTGCCGTTAGGACACTGCTTCCAGTTGTTTATATTAAGTCCTGTAGCTACAAGCTGGTCTAAGATGGACTTGCCAAGCTGCTGTCCCTTAGCGCACAAAGCTGGCTTGTAGCTTGGGTTTGGAATGATGACCTTTGCACCGTTTTGTGTGGTATCCAAATCAGGATCGTAATCATTGTGAAGGCTCACCAAAATATCAGCCTTTACAGACTTGGCATAGTCTACACGAGCTGAAAGGCAGCCTGCTTTAGAATTAGGGTCAGCCCCAAAAGGACATTCAAAGGTGGTTCGAGTCATGTACACTGTAACGCCAGCATATTTTTCAAGCTCCTGCTTACAATAGTAAGCAATGTAAAGATTGGCGGTAGCTTCGTCGAAGTTTTCGTAGTGACAGCCTTCGTGAGTTGAGTCGTGACCTGGATCTAAAACCACCACTACATTTGGCTTGGCAGCAGCCTTGCCTTTTTTAGCTTCAGAGATAGAAGCGTTGAAAAAGAAAACAGAAAAAGCTGTAACCAAACATAAAACGAAAGAAAGTAACTTTTTAAATTTAAAATACATGTGAGTAATCTCCTTGTGCAGGTTAATAAATATTAGTAAATAACGAACTGTTTTAAGATAAATCATAAAAAAGTTCAAAAGCAGAAATTACAAATTGTAATAACAGAAATATTTTAACATCTAGGAATTTTATTATCAAATATAGTTGACATAATAAGAATGAAGATGTACTATGTGTTCAAACTTTATAAAAGGTAGAGGTTGCAAAAGACATCAGTAGTTTCGATGATGGGGCTGGCCCAGTTGATTCGAGATGAAAGGGGATTTTGCCGAAAGAGAGCATTACCAGTAGGTGCTTGTCTTGGGCATACGGTCAATAGCTGTATGACTGTCATCTAATTAACAGATGGGGAGCTATCATGTATGTGAATTTATAAGCTAACCATTTATGGTTGGCTTTTTCTTATTTAATTAGGATTAGCATACTCCCTAATCATTTTTCAGAAGGAGGAAAAGTAATGAGTATTTTTACTGGCGCAGCAGTAGCAATCGTCACACCATTCAATGCAGATGGTTCAGTAAACTATGAAAAGCTTGATAACTTAATCGAGTATCAAATTAAAAACAGCACAGATGCAATCGTTATTTGTGGTACAACAGGTGAGGCATCTACACTTTCTCATGAGGAGCATTTAGATGTAGTTCGTCATTGTATTGAGACTGTTAACCATAGAGTACCAGTTATCGCAGGTACAGGTTCAAACAGCACAGAGACAGCTATTTATCTTTCAAAGGAGGCAGAGGCTGCCGGAGCAGACGCAGTTCTTCTTGTTACTCCATACTACAACAAGGCCACACAAAAGGGCTTGTATGTACACTTTAAGGACACAGCAGATGCGATAAACATCCCTTGTATCCTTTATAACGTACCTTCGCGTACAGGTTGCAACATTTTACCAGAGACAGCAGTTAAGCTTGCAAAGGATGTTAAAAATATCGTAGCTATCAAAGAAGCATCTGGTAACATCAGCCAGATTGCTAAGCTTTTACAGCTTGCAGATGGATGCATCGACGTATATTCAGGTAACGATGATCAGATAGTACCAATTATGTCACTTGGTGGAATTGGCGTTATCTCTGTTCTTTCAAACGTTGCTCCACAGCAGACACACGACATGTGCCAGGCTTGCCTTGACGGTGATTTCAAGAAGGCAGCAGCTATGCAGCTTAAGGCTTTACCTGTAATTGATTCACTTTTTGCAGAGGTTAACCCTATCCCGGTTAAGAAAGCACTAAATATTATGGGCTTTGGCGCTGGTCCACTTAGAAGACCTCTTACAGAAATGGACGAGGAAAAAGCAAAGGTATTAGAAGCAAATATGAAGGAATATGGAATTTGCTAATACAACAGCTTCATAATGTAGTATAATCTCCTTAGGTTTCTAAGGAGATTTTTTTATGAAGAATATTAAATATTTAGTTTTGGATGTTGATGGTACCCTTACAGATGGGTGCGTTTATATGGGAGAGCAGGGAGAACTTTGCAAGGCTTTCAATATAAAGGATGGTTATGGCATAGCACATCAGGCAATTCCAGCCGGTATTATTCCAGTGATTATTACAGGCCGCACAAGCAATATTGTTTTAAACAGAAGCAAGGAGCTTGGCATTACAGAGATTTATCAAGGTATCGCAGACAAGCTTGGCAAGCTAAATGAGATTTTGGCCAAGGCAGGCGATAGCCTCAATCAGTGCGCCTATATGGGCGACGACTTAAATGACCTTCAGGTTATGGATGCAATCAAGGAAGCAGGAGGGCTTGTTGGATGTCCCGCCGATGCAGTACCAGAGGTAGTTGAAACAGCGGATTTCGTATCATCCAAGGACGGCGGACGAGGATGCGTGCGAGAGTTTATAGAATATTTGGTGAGGTAAATGGAGAATAATAGACGAGAAGTAACGGGCACCGGGCTAAAATTGTTGGCGGTAATTACAATGTTTATAGACCACTTGGCGGTCACAGCAGATGTATTTGGATTTTTATATAAGTTCCCTACATGTGAAGATTTATATATAAACCAAGCGACAATATATTGGATAATGCGCGGAATAGGACGATTAGCATTTCCTATTTATTGCTATCTGTTGGTAGAGGGATTTTTCCATAGTAAGAATTTATTAAAATATGGATTGCGACTTCTTGCAGTGGCAATTATTTCAGAGATTCCTTTTAACTTGGTATCAACACGCCAATTGTTTATTTTTGAAACCAACAATGTGCTATGGGAGCTATTGCTTGGACTGATAGTATTATTTGGAATCGATTCAATCAAAAAATACAAAGAGCCATTTTTAGAATCCACTAGGGCTACTCAGGTAGCCAAGGTTTTGGCAATGGCAGTTGTGACAGCTTTGGGAATGGTTATTTCACAAGTGACACATTTGGACTATAGTCATTCTGGAATAGCTTGTATTGTGGTCATTTATTTGACCCATTGTTCAGCGGACAAAGTCAAACAGCTTAGAGGGTTTATCTATGGGGTTATCTGTTTGACAGCAATATCAAGCACACTTGAAATTGTAGCTTTGTTAGATATTGTTCCACTACGTAATTATCAGGGACACCGAGGATGGGATAATAAAGCCTTGAGATGGTTTTTCTATCTATTCTATCCAGTGCATCTTTCGGTGTTATATATAGTGGCGCAAATCATAATAAATTAGGGAGGTATTTATGAATACTAACGAACCAATCAGAGACGTGTCAAAGCTTGGCACACCAAAGACCTTAATTTTGGGACTTCAGCATTTATTTGCTATGTTTGGAGCGACAATCTTAGTTCCAATTTTGGTCAACAACTATTTCAAGGGCGAAGGCCTTTCAATTCAAGTTACACTATTTTTCGCCGGTCTTGGCACGCTATTCTTTCATCTTTGCGCAAAGCTTAAGGTCCCAGCATTTCTTGGATCTTCCTTTGCATTCCTTGGTGGATTCCACACGGTGGCAAATTTGAATACTGGTATTTTCAAAAACATGACGATGGGCGAGAAGCTTCCTTATGCCTGTGGTGGTATTGTTGTGGCTGGACTTCTTTATCTTGTACTTGCATTAATCATTAGATTTGTAGGTATCAGAAAGGTTATGAAGTTTTTACCACCAGTGGTTACAGGACCAATCATTATCTGTATCGGTCTTTCCCTTGCACCATCTGCCATTTCAAATGCTTCGCAAAACTGGTTGCTTGCATTTATAGCCTTGGCAGTTGTCATAATCTTTAACATCTGGGGAAAGGGAATGTTCAAAATCCTTCCAATCCTTATGGGTGTTATAATTTCTTACGCTTGTGCAGTAATCTTTAATGCAGCAGGATTTACCAATGCCGATGGAAGTGCAATCCTTGATTTTGCAGCTGTTAAGCAGGCTTCATGGGTAGGTCTTCCAGATTTCTTTATCTGTAAGTTTAATGTTTCAGCAATTCTTGTTATGGCGCCAATTGCCATCGCAACTATGATGGAGCACATCGGTGATATGTCAGCTATCTCAGCAACTGTTGGAGAGGATTTGGTTACTGACCCAGGTCTTCATCGCACCCTTATCGGTGATGGACTTGCAACATCTCTTTCAGCATTCTTCGGTGGCCCTGCAAACACAACCTACGGTGAGAATACAGGTGTGTTGGAGCTTTCTAAGGTTTACGATCCAAAGGTAATCAGAATCGCTGCTTTATACGCTATAGTTCTTTCATTTATACCAAAGGTAGCTGATATCATTGGCACTATGCCAGCGGCAATCGTAGGTGGAATTAGCTTTATGCTTTATGGTATGATTAGTGCAATAGGTATCAGAAATGTTGTAGAAAATCACGTTGATTTTACACATTCAAGAAACCTTATCATAGCTGCTGTAATCCTTGTATGTGGTCTTGGCTTTGCTGATGGTATCACATTTACTGTTGGCTCCACAGATATCACAATCACAAGCCTTGCAATCGCAGCAATCGCTGGTATTTTGTTAAATGCTATCATTCCAGGTAGAGATTACGAATACGGCAATCCAGAACCTTATCATTTCGACAAAGACGGAATCTAGGAAGAAATTCAAGGAGGCATCTAATGGAGAAACTAGATAATGTAGTAGAGTTGACACACCCACTACTTCAACACAAAATTACAATGCTCAGAGACAAGAATACAGGTACTGCTGAGTTTAGGGCTTTAGTAGAGGAAATTGCTATGCTTGAGGCCTTTGAGGCCCTCAACGATTTACAGACAGTAGATGTGGAGTGCGAGACTCCAATCGAAAAGTGCATGGCACCAGTAATCGCAGGCCGCAAGATGGCAATTGTGCCAATCCTTAGAGCAGGTCTTGGTATGGTAAATGGTATTCAAAAGCTAGTTCCAACTGCCAAGATTGGTCACATCGGTATGTACCGTGACGAGGAGACACACGAGCCACACGAGTACTACTGCAAGCTCCCAAGTCCAATCGAGGAGAGACTTATTGTAGTTACTGACCCTATGCTTGCTACAGGTGGTTCTGCAATTGATGCAATCGACCTTATTAAAAAGCATGGCGGAAAGCGCATCAAGTTCATGGCTATCATCGGTGCTCCAGAAGGTGTAAGAGCTCTTCACGAAGCACATCCAGATGTGCAGATTTATATCGGACACATTGACCGCGAGCTCAATGATGATGCTTACATTTGCCCTGGTCTTGGCGATGCCGGTGACAGAATTTTTGGTACTAAATAGTAGGAGGTAGCTAATGGTCCGGGGGGACGGGGTTAATGGTCTAGGGGACGGGGTTAGTGGTCCATAATAGTTCATTATGGACCACTAACCCCGTCCCCTAGACCATTAACCCGTCCCCCTGGATTTTTTTGCAAATTTTCTGTGAATATTAATGTGTATTATTTGACACTGTATATAGGCAATTTTATAATCAAAGTAAGGTTATAAAATAAGGGGCAATGTGGCCATAAGGAGAATTACGTGGAGCCAATTACTATCGAAAAGGGCAAAAATTTAATGAATGAAGGCGATCCTGTTGATCGTATGTACATTGTTATCAAGGGCACAATACTTCAGGAGTGGAAGGGACAGCGGATTTCCCTTGGACCAGGAACTGTTGCAGGGCTTTCTGATGCACTTAATTTAGAGTACGAAGCAAGCTATACAGTTGCCGAGGATGCAGCTGTTATCAAGTGTCCATACAAGACAATGGCAGATCTTGATGCTATTTTTAATGCACAGCCGGTGTATATTTTTGGCTTTGCGAAGGGTTCATTTAGACAATGTCGCGACGTATTCAAAATATATGATGCCTACAAGAAACAGGTGGATGATTTTTCAGATTACTGCAGAGGTATCAATTCAGAGTATCGCAAGATTTGTAGAGCCATAGGTGCTACTCCAGGGGAAATTCCTATGCTTGAAGAGATGGAGCCTATCGAGCTAAAGGGCGAGATTCTCAAGTGGGAGCACGACTATATCACAAGTCTTAACGATGTAGACAACAAGGAAATAGAAAATATATATGGTAAACGCACCGAGATTGTAAATGGTGTTATCGGCATTAGCTGCGGCTACATGAAGCGTGCAATCGACTGTGCTGAGACCATGGGATTTTATTTAGAGGAGTTTTCTCCAATACTTCTATCTGCTGATAGAGGGGATATGTTTGAGCTGATATTCAACCTTAGAATATATTCAGCAGAGCGTGGCGCCAATCAGGATAATATCATCAAGCTTATGAAGATGCTTTACAAGTATCTTTCTCAGTGCGGCCTCTATGACAAGGCTCTTATTAAGGAGCGCTGGGAAGAGTATGATAGTCATGATTTTGCAGCCACAGCAGCGGCCTTTGATGAGGCCAAGATGCAAAAGCAGGCTGAGTTTACTCAGACCTTTGAACATATCTGTGAGTTTGCAGAAATTGACGAGGAAAAGCAGGAGCAATATCGTCAGGAATTGGATGCCTATCTTGCACTTTCTGATAGAGAGGGTAAGGAGGATAATGAGCGCCGCGCTAGAAAGAAAGCCATTGATTTATTTTATGAAATCTATCAAAAGACCTTCTTTAGAGTTTTGGAGTTCGAGGCTATGGGTGGCGAGCTAGATACCATCATTAAAATGTTCTTGAACTTTGGATATATTGATTATGAAGCAGTTGGTGATGACCTTACCAACGAACTTGCCGATTTGGTGGACCGTCTTGATACACTTTGCTCAAGCGACCATTTCTTTACTATTTACAAATGGCTTCGAGCAATCTATGCAGGCGAAAGAGAGCCTAGCAAAAACGAGCTTGATTTGGATTACAGAGGCTTTATCCTTGAAGAACGTAAATCCGGTAATATTTTAGAAGCGGATATGCAGACCTGGATGAACGATCAGGAGCAAAAGGTTATATTTGAGATAAACAATTTCTTCAAGTCATCTAACAGAACCACCTCCGGAAAGATGACAGCATTTTGTCCGGTGCTTACCAAGGAGGATTTTAACGCAGAGCCAATGCGCATGCTCCTTACACAGGCAAAGCTGATTGAGGCAATAGGCAAAATCGAGGAGGTTGACTACGGCATCTTCCTTCGTGAGGGATACTATACCAACATGGAAGCCAACGTTAAAAGCGAGGCTTATCTCAAGAGAGTTGAGCCTGACATTATCCTGCTTCCAAATGTAGGTATGCGTGCCATGATGTGGCAGGAATGCGGTGGTATCAAGGTAGACAGTCCGGGTAGATTCGTATTTCCGATGTTTACTTTAGATGATGTGGACAAGCTGATGATTTATTGCTGTGGTGCATTTAGATGGGAAATCTGTCGTAAGGAACAGGGCGCACGATGGAACGATATTGCCAGCGAGTGCCTTACATCTGATTTTTACGATTACTTTACTTTCTACAGAAAGAACAAAGAGCTTTCTGCAGAAAACAAAGAGAAGGTCAAGAATCTGCTTAAATCCTCCCGCAACAGCATGCGTGAGGCCTTTACAAAGCAGTATACAATATGGATTAACTTTGAGGCTCAGGGCAGTATCCGCCTAAACAAGCTAGAGCGAAATATTCTAAACAAGTACTGCACCTTCTCAAAGCCATATCGCTCAAGAGTTACCAGTCATCCTATGTTTGAGCAGGCCCTGTCTCGTCACGAGATAAAGACCAGTCAGGCCCTACATCATTTAAAGTCTGTTATAGACAAGGTTGAGAAAAATGGTGGCGAGGTACCGGAGGAAGTTAAACAGGGTATGGAATATCTTAGGATGTAGATAAATGGTATTTTTGATATTTTTTGTCGTGTATGCTTTCTAGAAGGATATGCTTTATTGTGGTACAATACATATTATATTATTAGACGGGAGAGCGTCATGGACGGAAAGAAAATCGAACAGGAAATATTAGAAATTACAGAAGAGCTCATCAAGGATTACAAGTCCGACAGGGCCATTGACAAGATGGATACATTTCACCAGCCAAACAAGGACAGCATTATAGATATCACAATGAAGCTCCTTAGGATTGTGTATCCGGGATATTATCGCGACCATGTTTACAAGGTCTACAACGTTGAGACCAATCTTAATACGTTGATGGAGGATGTGGTTTACAACCTTAACAAGCAGATTGCATTGATACTGTGCTACAGCGAGGACTACTGCAGCTGCGACGATGAGGCATGCACAGTCAAGGCAGAGGAGTTATCACTTAAGTTTCTTAAGAGTATTCCAAAGGTTAGAGCATTGCTGGATACAGATTTGGCAGCAGCCTATGATGGAGACCCTGCGGCAACAAGCATCGACGAAATCATCTTTGCCTACCCTGGGATTTTGGCAATTACAATATATCGTTTGGCTCACGAGCTATACTCACTTAGAGTGCCAATCATTCCTCGTATTATGACTGAGTATGCTCATTCAAATACAGGTATCGACATTCATCCAGGTGCCACAATCGGAGAATACTTCTTCATCGATCACGGCACAGGTATTGTAATCGGTGAGACAACGGTCATTGGCAACAATGTTAAGATTTATCAGGGTGTTACCTTAGGTGCCCTTTCGACAAGAGGTGGACAGAACTTACGCGGAGTTCGCCGTCATCCGACCATCGAGGACAATGTAACAATCTACGCCAATGCTTCAGTTCTTGGAGGAGATACAGTTATCGGACACGATTCAATCATCGGAGGCTCGACCTTCATTACCGAGTCGGTACCAGCTGATTCTAGAATTTATTACGATGTTAAATAATTAAGAATAATTATGAAAAGCGTCATGGCCTTTGCCAAGGCGCTTTTTACTATATAGCTAAAATAAAAGGATTGTTTTAAAAAATCTATTGTATAATTATTCATTGTTGTTATAATAAGTGTGCAATTTATTCAAAGTGGTCATTAATGCCCATAAAGAATTAATTGCAGAAGGTTATTGAAAGGCAACAATTTAATGTTTTATCGAAAAAAAATTATATCTATTACTGCATTGCTAATCTTTATGGGGACGCTTACTTTGTTAGCTATTATGTGCGGTCCCAAAAGACTCTCTTATCTATCCGATGAAAAATATTCTGAGATTAAAAGCGCATATACTTATAGCAAAACACCATTATCTTTAGATTTATCATTTGAAAATCAGCCGTTATTCTACGATGATTCCACAAATACTTTCTATTATTCATTGATAAAATCAAGTGAAACCAGCTACAACCCAACCATTGAAGCTGGGGATAAGGTCAGACTTTTTGCCTATGGCCGTCCAATATCAGATAAGCTTATTTCAGGCAACATTCTAATTAAGCTGATAATGGTAAAGGACCATGAATACAGCGTCTCTAAATTGGTCTGCACAACCCTTCCAATTATGAATATCAAATTTTCTAAATCAATAATGAAGTCCAAGAAATTGGATGATACTTATGATGTTGAAGAGTACACGCCATGCGCAATCAAGCTTTTTGACAATGGGAATGATTTAGAAGATGAAGAAAGACAGACCCAAAGCTTTGCCAAGATACATATTCGTGGCGGTACAACTAGAGGTTTGCCACAAAAAAGTTATCGACTTTCTTTGACAGAAGATAAAAAGGATATGGATTCTAAGCGAAAAGAAAATCTACTTGGTCTTAGAAAAGATGACGACTGGATTTTGTTTGCAGCTTACTCAGATTATGAGAAAATTCGCACTCCGTTTTGTATGAATCTCTGGAATGAAATGAGTGAGGGAAATAATGAGTGGAAAGCCCCTGCTGCCAACGAATATAAATACATAGAACTGTTTTTTAACAATCACTATCATGGCCTTTATGCCTTGACATATCCAATTGATGGCAAGCAGTTTGATTTGGCAGATGATGAAGCCCTATTCAAAAAAAGAGATTGGTCAGGGACAGAATTTTCACAGGAATTGGAATATTTTGAATACGAAGATGGCTCTGGTGGCTACGAGTATTTGCCAGGCTACTCTTTAGAGGACGGGGACCAGGAAGGATATGTAGAGCTTCACAATCTATATTATCAAATGGCTTTTTCTGATAAGAATTCGCATATACGAAACACATGTGATATAGATAATGCCATAGATCTTTGGTTGTTTTACAAGCTCACGCAAGCGGTAGATAACGTCTATGATTCTAACGTCAAGAATTTGTATACTGCTGTAAAATCTGCCGATGAGGATGGAAAGTACAAGGTGCTTTTTGCCCCATGGGATATGGACCAGACCTTTGGAAACAGGTTTGTTGATGGTCAGGGAAAGCATGGTATTTCTTCTTATTACAATACACCTGACTATGATTTGCCTATGGCTTGGAGTCCAGTGTATTTTCTGATGGAAAATGATGATTCTAAGATTAAGAAGCAAGTGAAAGATAGATATAAGGAGCTTAGAAGCAAGCTTTGGTCTGACAAGGCAATTGCAAAATCTATTGATGAATATGAGACCGATATTTATGATTCAGGAGCATTTTCAAGAAACAAAAAACGTTGGGCTGATGGCAATTATCTTGACGAATCAAAAGGCTTAAAAACCTTCAAGAAATACGTATTGAAGCGCCTTACTTATATGGATAAGTACATTAAAAATCTATAGACTTGTAGATTAGTCCTGCATAGCTGAGATTACATGAACTTATGAATATGCTATTTATATTCACATTTATATCACATATTTTAAATAAAAAAATAGTATCATATTCACTAACTAAAAAAAGGAGTATAATCTAGTTAAGAAAGTTACTATTCGAAAGCGCTGAAAGTTCCATTGCGAATATAGCGGAGGCAGTGTGAATAGTAACAACAATTAATAAATCATACTTGGGGGAAGATAAATTAAAAGGGAGTAGTGACTATGAATTTGCAGGACATAAGGGGAGTGTTTTCTAAATCGAATAAGATGCAGTTTCCTGAGCATAGAGATTTGGTTAGGCAGCTCGGTGCAGATAGCATGGTTTTGCTTAAAAACAGTGACGTGCTTCCTATGACAAGGGGGAAGGTAGCATTATTCGGTGCTGGCGCAGTGGATACGGTTTGCTGCGGCATTTTTTATAATTACGTATATACGGACAAAAATATTAACGTAAAAGAGGGCCTTGAAAGCAACGGCTTTACTCTTACTACGTCTAGTTGGCTTTCCAAAATGGAAAAGGAAGTAAAGATGGTGGAGAAGGCCAACAAAAACGTCCGTGAGGAGAGATTCTTTTCCGGAAAACGCGTTGAGGTGGCAGAAGTGCCTATTTCTGTAGCAGATATGGCCGAGGCTATTTTGGGAACGGATACATGTATCTATGTTGTCCGTCGCCATCCTACCAACGAGCCTGTTGGGCCTAGCGAGTATCAGCTTATAGAGGAGGAGCAGGAAAACCTCAAGCTGATTTCCGGTTCTTTTAAAAATGTAATCCTTGTTTTGAACAGTGGAATGATGGAGCTTGCTTCAGTTGCCAGAATGAAGGCTGTAAAGGCCATAATTCTTATGGGATATCCAGGCATGGAGGCAGGTAATTGCCTTGCGGATATTATTTCAGGGGCAGTGAACCCATCAGGACGCCTTGGCTGTACTTGGGCCAAGAAATACAAGGATTATTCTACCTGTATCAATCAGTCCAAGCATAAAGAAGTTAATGAGATAGATTACAAAGAGGGTATCTATGTGGGATACCGCTATTTTGATGCCTTTGATGTGACACCACTTTATCCATTTGGATATGGCCAAAGCTACACTACCTTTGATATTAAGCTTGAGTATTTCGAGGCAAGCTGGATGGGTATCAACTTTAGGGTAAAGGTTACCAACACAGGTAACTGTGCCGGCCGTGAGGTGGTTCAGATTTATTGCACTCACCCAAATGGAAAGCTTGAAAAGCCATATCAGGTTCTCAACGGATTTGGCAAGACAGGCAAGCTAAAGCCGGGAGATTCTGAGGAAATCACCATCAAGACTCCGATTATTTCCTTCTGCTCATTTGATGAGGAGACCACTTCATGGATAATGGAAAAGGGTGACTACCTGTTTAGAATCGGCAGCAACTCAAGGGATACCAAGGTTTGCGCCAAGATGATTTTGGACAAGCTTACCACCATTAAAAAGGTTTCCTATGTACTGCCACCTAAAAAGAAACTGGAATTTTTAACACCTCCACCTAGAGCAGAGGAAGAAGTAGGCTACGTGCTGGTGGCTTCTCTTTCTAGTGATGATTACAACTCTGACAAGAGAGAGGTTATACCAAAGAGCGAGTTTACCACCTACGTTCCAGAGGGAAGCAACTACACTTCCTATGTAAATAACAATAGATACGAGATACCTTTCAGGGCTCACGAGAATGTGGAGTATGTTCAGCCTTGCGGGTTCACAACATTTTTTGATGTTATAAAGGGCAACGTTTCAATCGAGGAGTTTGTTTCTTCGTTATCTCCGGAGATTCTGGCTCGCCTTGTAGCAGGAGAGGTAAACGAATCCAAGCTCTACAGTGAAAACAGATTCAACTTTGAGTTTAATTTTGATAAAAATAAGCTGCCTGTGGCAGCCCGTACAACCTCCCAGTTTGCCACAACTCTTGGTATTCCGGGAGTAGCCATCGCAGATGGCCCATCGGGACTTCACATTCGAAACACTTGCTGCACCTGCTTCCCTTCACCTATGAACATGGGGCAGACCTGGGATATGAGTGCAATGGTTAGAATGGGCAGGGCCTATGGCCGCGAGATGGAATATTACGATATAGACTATTGTCTTGCTCCACCTCTTAACATCAACCGCAACCCAATGAAGAGTCGAGGCTACGAGTTCTATTCCGAAGACCCCGCCCACGCTGGCGTCCTTGGGGCAGGCTTTTGCATGGGTGTAAAGCGCTATGAGGGCAGGGATGTTATTATGAAAAACCTCCCAACTTTCAATCAGGAAAATGACAGGCATGACATCAATATCAATGTGTCTAGAAGGGCCTTTGGAGAGCTTTATCTCAGATCCTTCTCTGCATGCCAATATACCATTCATCCTGCAGGCGTTATCAACACCGGCAACAGAATCAACGGTGATTTCGCCACCTCTCAGCGAGGGCTCAACACCGAGATTATTCGCGATGACTGGGGATTTACAGGCTTTGTCATGTCCGATTGGGGTTCACGCTCTGAGAAGGCATATGATTTACATGCAGGCTGCGATCTGATTATGCCAGGCTTTGACCCGGACAAGATTTTGGAGGCCATGATGGATGTGCCACCAACCTTCGGTGAGGATGGCTATGTCACTGTAGTTGAAAAGGCTCACCTATACGGCATCCCAATGATTAGATACGAAAACTGGGGGTCATTCCTTTTGGATAAAAAGGGAAAGGATTTTGTTTTGACGAAGGTTCCGGCAGATGTGGAATTAAGTGACAAGGTCCTTGAAAAGCAAAAGCAGGGCTTATGTAAAATAGATGTGGAAATGGATGGAACCAAAACCATCACCTATCAGGGAATTAATCGAGGAGCATATTTTGCCCTTGGTGAACTTCAACAAGCGGTCATCCACTTGCTATTAGTGATAAAAGATTCAGCTGCGATGAAAAAATTAATGAAACAGGCAAACATTTAGTGAAAAATGCTTCTTTCAAAATTGTTGTCCCTCGTATACAATAAGTAGGACGAATTTATTGTATACGGAGGGATTATTTTTATGTTCGCCGAAATAATGGCTATAGTTATTTTTGTGGCTATGTTTATTATGATTGTTTGGGACCGTTTCCCAAAGCATATCGTGACACTTTCATGCGGAGCTTTAGCTAGCATTTTTGTGTTTGGAATAGGCATGCGAAGCTCAGAAGCATTTTTAGAGACAATAGCAGTACAGGGTATTTTTAAACCTGACTTTTGGTATGCAGCAGGCGAGACTGCCGAGCAGACATCCGGTGTCAACTGGGCTACTATCATCTTCCTTTGGGGAATGATGGTTATGGTAGAGGGGATGGCCGAGGCCGGATTCTTTGATTGGTTATGTTTAAAGATCGCAAAGCTTGCTCATTACGAGCCAGTTAGGATTTTTGTGGCATTCATGGTACTTTCAGCAGTACTTTCAATGTTCATTGATTCAATTACAGTTATTTTGTTCCTTGCGGCAGTTACAATAAGGCTTGCCCGCACACTTAAGTTCAATCCTATACCTGTAATCATGGCAGAGATTTTCTGTGCCAACTTAGGTGGTAGTGCAACAATGTGTGGTGACCCACCAAACATAATCATTGGTACATCACTTGGATATTCATTCTCAGACTTTGTTGTAAATACAGGTTTGATTGGTGCCCTTTCACTTGTAATCATCATCATTTACTTCTATTTTACAATGCGCAACAGGCTTCAAAATCCAGCTGACAAGGTTGATCCAGACAGCATTGATGTAGAGGTTAAGATTGACAACATGAAGGATTTCCTTACAAGCACAGCGATTTTCTTCCTTGCAGTTATCCTTCTTGTAACTCACGCCATGACAGGCCTTACAGTAGCATTTATCGGTGTTACTATTGCAGCAGTTACTTTGCTTACATCAGGAAGCAAGGCATTAAAGCTTCTTAAGAGAGTAGATTATTATACATTATTATTCTTCATCGGCTTGTTTATAGTCGTTGGAGGCTTGGAGCAGACAGGAGTTTTGGTTGTTATCGCCAACTTCATTGCCAAGGTTTCAGGTGGCAATGTGCACGTTATGATTGCGATTATCCTTTGGGTAAGTGCAATTGCATCGGCATTCATCGATAACATTCCATTCTCAGCTACTATGATTCCGGTTATCAAGTCTCTTGCAGCCACTACAGGCATCGACCTTTCTACAATGGCTTGGACACTTGCAATTGGTACAGACATCGGCGGTAGCATGACTCCAATCGGCGCCAGCGCCAACGTAGTAGGTATCTCTACGGCCGGTAAGGAAGGTTACCCAATCAGCTGGGCTACCTATTGTAAGGAGCTTGTGCCAGGCACCATCATAGTTCTTGTGGTATCCATGCTTTCAATTTACGTAAGGTATCTATAAAGGATTGCCACAGATTCTTATTTTTCATGAAAAATACACAGAGTGTTACGAAAATAGTCGAGGTTCACCCCTCGACTATTTTATATTAATCCATTACAATAAAAGTAGATGAGGTGAGAAGAATACTGGAAGGGGGGTTAACGTATGGGGCAGTTTATTATTTCAGTAGGTAGAGAATACGGCAGTGGTGGTCACGAGATTGCCACAATCCTTGCAGAGAAGTTCAATGTACCAATGTATGACCGCAACATGTTGGACCAGATGGCTGAGAGAAACGGCATTGATGCGGAAGATTTGCACAAGCATGAAGAGATGAAGCACAGGGGACTTGTTCGTACTGTCAGGGGACACTCTTCAAGCGTGCAGGACACTATAGCAGAGCTTCAGTTTAATTTCATTCGTGAAAAGGCTGAGAGTGGGGAAAGCTTTGTTGTAGTAGGACGATGTGCAGAAAATGTTCTCAGAGAGAATCCTGCACTTATTTCAGTTTTTGTTAGAGGCGACGAGGATGCCAAGGTAGAGCGTATCAGCAGATTATACAAGCTCAATCCATTAGAGGCCAAGGCAAAGATGTTCCGCCACGACAAAAAGCGCAAGGCTTATCACAACTATTACTCAAAGATGAAGTGGGGCGACAGCAGAGGCTATGACTTCTGTGTCAACAGTTCACTTATGGGTGTTGAAGCTACAGCAGAAGCCTTATACAAGTTGATTTCAGATTTTTTGAAATCAAAAGAGCAATAACTTTTTGCGGAACCAACAGGGAATCTCCGCAGAGCAATAGAATTAGAAGGAACGTTGGGGAAATAATGTATAGTGTTTTTTTGGTCGAGGATGAAATTGTTATCCGCGACGGGTTAAAGGCAACATTCCCATGGGAGCAGTATGGCTTCGCATACGTGGGTGACGCAGCAGATGGAGAAATGGCTTTGCCTCTTATCAGGCAGACTAAGCCAGATGTTTTAATAACGGATATACGTATGCCATTTATGGATGGTATCGATTTATCCAAGATAATTAAAAAAGAACTTCCAAATACCAGAATCATTATTATCAGTGGTTTTGATGATTTTTCCTATGCCCAGGAGGCAATCAGCATTGGCGTTGACAACTATCTCTTAAAGCCTATCACTAAGGATAAGCTGGCGGAGGTTATGAAGGACGCCAAGGACAAGCTGGACAAGGAAAACGAAAAGGATAACTATCTAGAGCAATTCAAAGCGGAAAGTCAGGAATACGAACAGTTCGCACGAGTTAGGTTCTTTAATCAATTGGTAGGGGGCACCATGTCTGTTTCAGACGTTTACGAAAGGTCTGAAGAGCTGGGGCTTTCTCTTGATGCAACCTTCTATGACCTGGTGCTGTTGGCATTCAATCCGATTACAGGTAATAGTTCTGCACCTGTATATTCCAAATTCACAGCCAGATTATCTGAACAGTTGATGCAGTACTTAAAGTGCTGCCCAGAGTATATAGTCTTCCACTGGAATGTGGACACCTACGCCATAATTGTAAAGGGCGACGAGTCCACCATCGAGACCAACACCAGGACTCTTATAGAAAACATTGAGCGAAGATGTATGGTTTTCGAGGACGAGCTAAACTGGTATCTGGCATGTGGCGGCAAGATTAGCAGATTTTCAGAGTTTCCAAAGGCTTGCCAGCAGGCCAACAAGCGTCTCAGCTGCAGATACATGAATCCATCAGGGCACATATTTACAGATGAGGACTTAAAAGCCATTGCAGAAAACACAGGCGAAAATAATTCTGCAACTATAGATCAAAGGCTGGTATCACTATTCCTTGAAAATGCCGAGGAGTCAGAGATAGAGAACTTCTTAAACAACATTGTCAACAGCCAGACTAAAAATGGCCTTAAGTCCATGCTGTTTTGCAAGTATTTTGCCATGACAATGTACATGTGCGTCTGCGACTTTTTAAAGAAGATTAATTTTGAACCGGACACAGTGCTTTCTGCAAACATCCGTAATCAAATAGAAAACGTCGACTGTAACACGGTGCTTCCTATGGTTTCAGAAATGTTTGCAACTGCCATTTCAAAACGTAAAAACGAAGTGGGCAAGCAGTCCCGTTCTCAGCTGTCGGCAGCCATGAAATATGTGGACGACCACTACTCAGACTCTAATCTCAGTTTGAATCAGGTGGCAAAG
Organism: Pseudobutyrivibrio sp.; assembly: GCA_024697025.1. Classification (GTDB taxonomy): domain Bacteria; phylum Bacillota; class Clostridia; order Lachnospirales; family Lachnospiraceae; genus Pseudobutyrivibrio. Next base: position 43,247 of record JAILGH010000082.1, on the reverse strand, counting down.
GAAGTTGACATTTCACCTAGCTATTTAAGTGCAATGTTTTCTCGAGAGAACAAGACCACCTTTGTAGAGTACATGACAGCCAAGCGAATGGAGGCAGCCAAGGCGTTGCTTCGCAATACTAACGACAAGACACAGGATATTGCGGACAAGGTTGGCTACAAGGATTCACATTACTTTAGTTATATTTTCAAGAAGACCTACGGCTTAAGTCCTAAGGAGTTTAGGGCAAAAGGACAGGGAACATGAAAAGAAAAATAACGAACTACAAGCAATTGCCTATGAGTTCAAAGCTTCGTAGGCTCATAGCGGGAATACTGGTACCTATGGCTATTGTTATTGCAATACTCATAGGTATTTTGTGCTGGTATTCTATACAGTACCGCACCATTTTACAAAACGTTACATCTGCATCTGCCTTCAACCAGAACTTCAAGGGCGAGGTAGATTTAAAGATGTTTTATTACGTTAGTGACAGTGCCTATGCAGACGGCAAGCCTATGGATGAGGTTGAAAACGCTAGAAAGCTTGCAGAAAAGCTGCTGGGTCAGACCACTGAAAAAAAGAGTATCGAAGCCATCGAATCAGTTAGAGACCTGTGCATTACTCTTGAAAGTCGAATGGATGAAATTGACAACGCCAAGTCCTACGACGAGAGAATGACTCAGCTGGAAAACAACATATATATTCTTACTGATTTGATTCAGACATACATGTATGACTACCTATATTATGAGTCGGTGCATTTGTCTTTGCTTCAAAATGACATTACGCATCAGGCCCAGCTTCTTATCATAGCCACTATAGCAACTATGATAATTCTGATTTTTATAATAGGAAGCTATGCCTCATACATGGCAAACGGTATCACCCAGCCACTGACAAGCCTTACAAAGCGAGTGGAGGACATCAAAGAGGGAGACTTTACAGTTCACAGCCCGGTAAAAGCCTCGGAGATAGAGATTCAAACCTTGTCTGATGGCTTTGAGGAAATGGTTGGCAAGCTTAACTCCCTGATTCAGGAAAACAAAAGAGCAGAGAGAAGAAAGCGTCACGCTGAGCTGGAGCTTCTTCAGTCCCAGATAAATCCACATTTTCTTTACAACACTTTGGATACAATTATCTGGCTTGTGGAGGCAGACAAAAAGCAGGAAAGCATAGAAATGGTTAGTGCCCTTTCTGATTTCTTTAGATTTGGTCTTAGCAAAGGTCAGGATGTTATCACCTTAGAGGAGGAGCAAAAGCACGTACTCAGTTATCTATCCATTCAAAAGGTCAGGTATCAGGATAGAATGGATTACGAGGTAAACATACCTGAAAGCCTCTATAAATATTCAGTGCCCAAGCTGACATTGCAGCCTTTGGTGGAAAACAGCATTTACCATGGAATCAAGCTCCAGCGAGAGAAGGGCTCCATAAGAGTAGATGCAGTGGAGGTAGGAGACAAGATAGAGCTTACAGTCAAAGACAATGGTGCAGGAATGACCCACGAAAGATTGCTTGAAATGAGAAATGCCATTGAAAATGGTGAAAAGATAGGTTTCGGCCTAAGGACAGTTCACCAGAGAATGCAGTTATTGTATGGAGAGGAATATGGATTGACAATCTCTAGTGCAGAGGGAGTCGGAACAACCATAACAGCAGTTATCCCTAAGATAGAAGGGGATGAAAAGGGGTTATTAAATGTATAATGTTAAGAAGCTACTTAGCCTGATATTGATGCTATCTATTACCATCCTTATCGTGGCTTGCAACAATACAACGGAAATGATTGACGACCAGAGCTATGACGATGACAACAACCTGATAGTGGTGGGATTTTCCCAACCGGGAGCAGAGTCCGCATGGCGAGTGGCCCTTACGGATTCTGTAAAGGAGGCCTTCACCGAGGAAAAGGGCTACAAGCTCATTTACAAGGACGGTCAGTCAAAGCAGGATAATCAGATTCGAGATATTCGCACCTTTATACAGCAGGGCGTAGACTACATTATCCTTAGTCCAATTGTTGAGACGGGTTGGGATACTGTTTTGGAGGAGGCCAAGGAGGCAGACATTCCTGTGATTATCTGCGATAGAGATGTGATGGTTTCCAACGAAGCTTTGTACACAGCCTTTGTAGGTTCCAACTTTGCTGCCGAGGGCAAAAAGGCAATCACCTACATGGAAAACAAATACAAGCCGGATGCCGAAGGCAATTTGCCACGAGTCAACATAGTGCATATCCAGGGAACGATGGGCTCATCGGCTCAGATAGGACGTTCCAAGGCTTTGGAAAAGGGCTTGGAGGAGCATGAAAACTGGAAGGTTGTTGCCGAAGGCTCGGGAGATTTCACCAAGGCGAAGGCAAAGGAGATTATGAAAAATGCCTTGCAGCAGGTTCATAGTTCAGAGATAGATGTTATTTACTGCGAAAATGATGAGGAGGCACTGGGTGCAATTGCAGCCTTAGATGAAGCTGGCATTCCTCACGGTGACGGCACAGGAATTACCATTATTTCATTTGATGCCACCACAAGCGCACTGAAGCTTTGCATGGAAGGCAAAATCAGTCTGGTAGTAGAGTGCAATCCTCTTCAGGGAAACTACCTATATAATATGATAAGTCTCTTGGAGGAGGGCGAGGCTGCACCAAAGCTTACATATGTTGATGAAGGCCAGTTCACTAAAGATGACTTAACCGAAGAGTTTATTGACGAAAGAAAATATTAAAATCACTTATAAGGAATGGTAATTGATTTGCAGTTGCCATTCTTTTTTAATGTAAGAAAAGCATGGGTAATCTCTTTGCCAAGGGGCTTGCCTGGCGCAAGAGTGCAATAGTATACAGGAAAGGTGCCGTCCGTTGCAATGAGATCATCGTCAAGATATATGCAGGATACCTTTGAGATGGCATGCTTAAAAAATCGATTCATGCTGCCGGTGCTTTCCTTGCTGTTGCACCATAAAAAGCAGTCGTCGAAAATTTCCAGATTGGCGTCCCTGATGGCATCGGTAAAGCCTGAGAAGGACTTAACGGAAGCCATGTCATCATATATAAATACGCCACCTAGCTTTTTATGGCCTGAGTTGATGAGGCTGCGGGCCATCTGGTAGCCCTTGGAATAGTTATTAAGCTCCACCATAGGCGCACCTGTAATGCCGTATAGCAGACTGTTGATAAAGATGATAGGAGTCTGCCTCTTTAAAAGCTGCCCAACAATATCCTTATTAATAGAAGGAAAAGATGACTGGGCAGGTATAATAAGTAGGCCGCCGTACACCTCATTTAGCATCAGAGAAAGAGCCGCCCTTTCTTTGGAAAGCTGATTCTTGGTTTCGTGACACTCTATTTGAAAACCATTTTTTAGAAGTATGGTAGTAATATCATCCACACATTGACAGATTGGCTCACGTTTTAAATCTGGAACAATAAGCATCACTGTTTTCTTTTTAGAATTATCACTTTTGGAAATTATCGTATTTCCGCTACCCCATTTTTTAGCGATAATACCATCGGCCTCCAAAAGCTCCAACGCCTGTCGAATAGTGGAACGACTTACCTTGTATTGACTGGCCAGTTGGTTTTCAGTAGGTAATTTTGAACCCAGTGGAAAATTTCCCTGTAAAATTTCTTCATTTATTTTTTCTTTTAATGTTATGTACTTAGGTATCAAAAATAATCCCCCCTATTTACAAAGACTTTACATTATCCTAAATAAATTTTAACACATTGTTCACAAGATTGGTATGAAATTTGTAGATTAATGAACCATACCAATTTAAAAATAATCCACCTTTTTATAAAAAATTTCTCCCAAAATAGTAAATCCTTTAGGGTTTATAAAAATTGGTATGCAAAAAGTGTGAAAATTTAAAATTGGTATTATCAGATAGTTAGAAGCGTTATTTTTTCTACCAATTTAATTGTTGCAGTTTTTTGGGAATGATAAATTAAATGTAGAAAATAACAGGACCGAAATTTGAGGGAGGTCCGGACAGGAGAAGGAAGGAGAAAAACCTTATGAAAAAAAGAATTTTTGCTGGTATTTTGACAGCACTTATGGCTGCTTCATTAGTAGCTTGTGGTGGAGCAGGAGACTCAGCTCCAGCAGCAGGTGGGGATGATGCTGGCACAACAACTGAAGCAGGTGCAGGAGACGATGGAGAAAAAATTATCGTTGGTTTTGCACAGGTTGGACATGAGTCTGACTGGAGAACAGCTTCAACAAAGTCAGTTCAAGATGCTTTCTCAGAGGCAAATGGTTATGATTTAGAGTTTGTAGACTGCGATAACGATTCTGCAAAGCAGATTGAGGCAGTTAGACAGTTCATCCAGGATGACGTTGATTATATCGTAATCGATCCTATCGTATCTACTGGTTGGGACACAGTTCTTACAGAGTGCGAGGATGCAGGTATTCCTGTAATCGTAATCGATAGAACAATCGAAGATTCAGACAAGTATGTATCATGGGTTGGTTCAGAGTTCATGAACGAAGGTCTTGCAGCTGGTGCTTGGTTAAAGGCTTATGCTGAGGCTAAGGGCATTTCTGATATCAACGTTCTTGTTATTGAAGGTTCAAATGGTTCTTCAGCTCAGATCGGACGTACAGACGGCTTCAAGAAGTATGCTGACGAAGAAGGATGGAAGATTATTGATTCTCAGGATGGTGACTTCACACAGGATGGTGGCCAGAAGGTTATGGAGTCTTACTGCAAGTCTTATGCAGGTAAGTTCAACGTAGTAGTTTGCCAGAATGATAACGAAGCATTTGGTGCTATGGATGCCATGAAGGCAGCAGGTGTTGAGTATGGTGTTGACAAGGACGTTATCCTTATTTCATTCGATGCTTGCAAGGCAGGTCTTGAGTATGTACAGGCTGGTGACATCAATGCAGACTTTATGTGCTATCCACTTCAGGGTGAGTACTGTGCACAGATCATTCAGCAGCTTAAGAATGGTGAAGATGTAGAGAAGCAGACTTTCATGACAGAGCCATGGTATGTTGCAGAGGATATTCTTCCATCTATCACATACACAAACAACTCTGGTAAGGAAGTTACAGAAGATCTTGTTGTAGTAACAGATGCAGCTTCACAGGCTTCTTACTAAATTTTTGAAAAACAACGATTCAAAGGTCAGAACCAATGATCACGAAACTTTATTGTAAGTAATTAGAACTATTCCTGGGGGAGGGCCCAAAGCCTTCCCCTATTATTAAAAAAGAAACATTGGAGAAAAGAAATGGATGAAAATTTGTTAATCACTATGCGAGACATATCCAAATCCTTTCCAGGTGTAAAAGCATTAAGTCATGCACAGTTTACTCTTAGAAAGGGCGAGATACATGCACTAATGGGAGAGAACGGTGCTGGTAAGTCTACACTTATTAAGGTGTTGACAGGTGTTTATTCTCTAGATGCAGGAGAAATCCATGTAGCAGGGTTTGACGGGCCTGTTGTAAATCATTCCACATTAGAGGCCCAGGAGAAGGGTATTGCAACTGTTTATCAGGAAGTAAACCTTTGTCCTAATCTTTCCGTAGCGGAAAATTTATTTATCGGCCGTGAGCCAAAAACAAAAATAGGTACCATCAATTGGCGCAAAATGAATAAGCGTGCCAAGGAAATTATGGATGGTCTTCAAATCAACATTGATGTAACAATGGCACTCGAAAATTATTCTCTTGCAATTCAGCAGATGATAGCTATTGCAAGAGCTGTAGATATGGATTGCAAGGTTCTCATTCTTGATGAGCCTACATCATCACTTGATGACAACGAAGTAGAAAAGCTTTTCAAGGTTATGAAGGACCTTAAAAATAAGGGAGTTGGAATAATATTTGTAACTCATTTCCTGGAGCAGGTATATGCAGTTTGTGATACTATCACAGTTCTTAGAAACGGTGAGTTCACAGGTGAATACTCTGTTGAGGAAATGCCACGTGTCAAGCTTGTGGCGGCAATGCTTGGCAAGGATTTCGATGATCTTGCTTCTATCAAGAAGGAAGGAACAGGTGAGAAATCCGATGAAGTTGTGGTTGATGCTAAAGGCCTTAGCCACAAAGGAAAAATTAAGCCTTTCGATTTTGAAATTCGTAAAGGCGAAGTGGTTGGTGTTACAGGCTTGCTTGGATCTGGTCGTTCAGAGATGGTTCGCTGCATCTACGGTGCAGACAGAGCCCAGACTGGTGGCCTCAAGATGAAGGGCAAAGACATTAACATCAAAGAGCCACTTGATGCTATCAAGGCAGGTATGGGTTACCTGCCTGATGATAGAAAAGCTGACGGATGTATTGGAGATTTATCAGTTAGAGAAAATATCATTTTAGCTCTTCAGGCTAGAAATGGAATATTCAAAAAGATTCCTATTTCTAAGCAAAATGAGCTGGCAGATAAGTTTATAGATATGCTTCAGATAAAGACAGCATCACGTGAGACTCCAATCAATCAATTATCTGGAGGTAATCAACAAAAGGTTATCCTTGCAAGATGGTTATGCACACACCCTGATTTCTTGATTTTGGATGAGCCTACCAGAGGTATTGATATTGGTACCAAGACAGAGTTCCAGAAGCTTGCGTTAAAGTTTGCTGAGGAAGATGGTATGAGTATCGTATTTATTTCTTCAGAAATTGAGGAGATGCTTCGTACTTGTACAAGAATGTATGTAATGCGTGATGGTGCTCAGGTAGGAGAAATTTCTGGCGAGATGACTCAGGAATCAGTTATGGCAGCCATTGCAGGAGGTGGAGAATAATGGATAATTTAAAGAATTTAAGAAAGAAGCCACTGTTCTTACCAATATTCTGTATGATATTGGTGTTGCTGATCAATCTGATTAAGAGCCCAACATTCTTTTCAGTCAGTGTCAACAACGGTGTTTTATACGGTAGATTAATCGATATTATAAATCGTGGTTCTGAGATTGCTATCCTGGCAGTTGGCCAGACACTTGTAGTAGCAGTTTCAGCAGGAACCGATATCTCAGTTGGTTCAGTAATGTCACTTTCAGCTTGTAGCTGCTGTATGTTGCTTGCAGGCTATGGCAACAACTCAGTTTCAACATTAGTAGTACCAATGGCAGTAGGAATGCTCTTTGGTGTATTGATGGGTGGTGTTTGTGGTGCTTTCAACGGAGCACTTGTAGCAAAGCTAAAGATTCAGCCAATGGTAGCTACTTTGATTTTATTTACAGCGGCAAGAGCTATCGGCCTTCTTCTTTGCAACAACCAGATTACGTATATACGATATGAGAAATACAAATACTTGGGTAACTTCATACCGGGATGTCCAATCCCAACACCAGTATTTGTGGCCATAATAGTTATTATTATAATTGCCATACTGTTAAGAAAGACAGCACTTGGACTTTATATCCAGTCTGTTGGTATTAATGGTAGAGCAGCAAGAATCTCAGGTATCAATTCAGATGTAATTTGCTTTATCTGCTATTTGATTTGCGGCATCTGTGCCGGTATTGCAGGTATCGTTGCTTCATCAAGAATTTACTCTGCAGATTCAAACAACATTGGTCTTAACTTTGAGCTTGATGCAATCCTTGCAGTAGCCCTTGGTGGTAACTCACTTGGTGGTGGTAAGTTTAATCTTGCCGGTTCAATCATCGGTGCTTACACAATCCAAGCTATCACAACAACACTTCTTGCCATGGGTGTATCAACAGACAAAGCTCCAGTGTTTAAGGCTATCATCGTTATTATCATAGTAGTTGTGCAGGCTCCTGCCTTTAAGTCATACATGGCAGCCCGTAAGGCTCAGAGAGCACAGGTAAAGGAGGCAGCATAATGAAAACACGAAAGAAATTAGATTCAAATACAGTACTTATCATCATTACAATTGCCTTATTTGTATTTATGTATGCAGTAGGCTGCGTGATGTATCAGGATAAGGGATTTGGAAACTTCCAAACATTTTTAAATGTACTTATCAACAACGCTGGATTGATTTGTGTTACCTGCGGTATGACCTGCGTAATGCTTACTGGCGGTATTGATATTTCGGTAGGTTCAGTAATCGCCATGGACTGTATGCTTTTGGTATACGGCATGACTGAGTGGAAGATGGGCGCAGTGCCAATGGTTATTTTGGTACTTGTTATCGGCCTTGTCTTTGGCCTTGTACAGGGATTCTTGGTAGGCTACTTAGAGATTCAGCCATTTATCGTTACTATGGCAGGTATGTTCTTTGCCCGTGGTATGACAGCAGTTATCTGCTCTGGTCAGATTTCTATTACAGAAGCTGACAACCCAATATTTTACAAGTGGGCAAACTCAAAGATTACACTTCCAGAGTTTATGGGCAAGGTAAATCGCCATGGCAAAGTAATCGCACCTTACATGAGACCTACAGTTGTTATAGCTCTTTTAGTGCTTATACTCATCTTCTTGATGCTTAAGTATACAAAGTTTGGTAGAAACATGTACGCCGTAGGTGGCAACCAGACTTCAGCTACAATGATGGGTCTTAATGTTAAAAAGACTAAGATGCTTTCATACATCCTTTCTTCATTCCTTTGCTCAATCGGTGGAATCCTCTACTGCTTGAACACAATGTCTGGATCAGTTAACCAGGCAAAGGGACTTGAGATGGACGCTATCGCATCAGCCGTAATCGGTGGAACCCTCCTGACAGGGGGCGTCGGAAATGTTATCGGCTCCCTGTTTGGTGTATTAATAAACGGTACAATTACAGTTTTGGTAAATACAAACGGAAAGCTTTTATCAAGCTGGGCAAACATTGCAACTGCAGCATTGCTCTGTGTATTTATCATTCTTCAATCGGTATTTGCGTTGGTTAAGGCTAGACGCAATAACTAAAATAGCTTTCATTTTCTCAATCAAATCCTTATAAAAAAGACTCTGGGCACCAATTAATTTGGTGCCTGGAGTCTTTTTTGCGTAAAAAATTTTTATTGTAAAGTCGTGCATTCTATAAAATTTTTTTGCCCCCATTTTGGAATAAAAATTTAAAAATGTGGAAAAAAAGAAGAAATTTTTTTGAATTAGTAATAGGAACGGTTAATAAAAATTGTTTTATTTAAGGAGGTATGAAAAATGATTAATTTAAGAAATTATAGTCCAGATGAAGCAAAAGATTTGTTAGAAAATCTAAGAGACTCAGCATTAGAGGATTTATCTGCGTATAGGAGATTTGCGGATCAATTGGAAAATGACATTGCAGATTATAACAATAGAGCTGAAGAACTGTTATCGTTCATGGTTGCAACAGGGCAGCATATACATGCAATAGATAATATAACACAGTCAGGATTTAATGGACCCAATAATAGAAGAGTATTAGAGGCATGTGAACGAGATATAAATGAATTTATTAGAAGAGAGAATTTAAACAGAGAGCAGATTCTCAATGCAAGACAAATCAATATAGGAACACCTATACGAAATTTGCAGCCCAACATTGTACGCGAATTATTACAAGATTTAAGGGAAATTGGAAAAAGAAGAATTGAAAATTTTCCAGAGAGGAATGTTCGTAACTTACAGAATCTCGCCGAACGAAATAGACGTAATATTAGTAGAACAAGCGACTTTATAAATAATGCCGAGATATATATAAATAATATGGAGGAAACGTACAATCAAACAATTGTAGCTTCCAATGGTAGAAGTCCATTGGATCTTTGTCAAGATATTGTTAATAGCTATAGACCAATGATGCCTTTACGAATAAATAATAGATTTAATGGAACAGTAGTACGATTGGGTGTTAATACTTATGCAGATAATAGAAATAGGAGAGAAATCAATCCTGCAACAGGTGTAAATGGTGCGAGATTACACAGAAGTAATAGTATATAGAGAGCATGCATTTGCAAAAGATAATATTAGGTGTATGCTATGATTAGAAGGAAATAATTTGATTATGGAGAATATTGGGGAGGGCAATAAATGGCATATACCAAGTTGAAAAACAGTTTAAAGACCCAGATGATGAGGATGACCTTGATTCCTCTGATTATTATGACAGTGGTTATTGTGGCAGTCAGTGCCAGTGTAATTCACAAGACTATTGTGGACAGCACCCACGAGGAGTTAATCAGGGATGCCAAGCTGGCTGTTAAATTTTTCGACGATGAGTATGCAGGAGACTTTTGGGCCGAGGATTCAGATGGTGATGGCGAGTACGAGATGTACAAGGGCAACCAGCAGCTAAACGGCGAATACACTGTGATTGATGATGTGGCAGAGATGCTAGATATTGATATATCAATTTTTTATGATGACAAGAGACTCCTAACAACCTTAAAGGATGCTAGTGGCCAGCGTGCCATAGGTACTAGTGCCGCGGTTGTAGTTCGTAAAGACGTATTAGAGGAAGGACAGAGTCACTTCTATAATAATGTGCTTGTATACGACAACAAGAGCTTTGCGTACTATGAGCCCCTCAGGGATGAGAATGGCCAGATATACGGAATGATTGCCGTAGGCCGTACTCAAGGCGAGGTATTTAAAGAGATTGCCAAGAATATGTGGCCTATTGTAACGGCCTGCATAGTTATAGCGCTACTGATAGGTGTTATTATGGTTGGATACAACCGCCGCCTAGGCAATAGAATTATCAGAATGGATAAATACATGAATACCCTGTCATCAGGTGAGTTTGATGCGGAGATTCCAAGAGAGCTTATGGTGGAGGATGACGAGCTAAAGCGCCTTGCCACCGATGGTAGAAAGATGGCAAGAGCCATCAAAAACCTGGTAGAATACGACGCCCTCACCCAGTTAAATAATAGAAGGTACGGCGACAAGAAGTTAGAGGATATACGTGTCAGAGCTGTAGAAATGGGAGTTAAATACTGTATCTGCATAGCCGACATAGATTTCTTCAAAAAGGTCAACGATACCTATGGCCATGAAATGGGTGATATTGTGTTAAAGGCTGTAGCTGACAAGCTAAAGGCTGGAATGATGGGCAAGGGCATTGCTGCCAGATGGGGTGGAGAGGAGTTCTTGCTTATATTTGAAAACCGTGAGCTTGACATAGCAAGGCGCGAACTTTCTATTATTATGGATGACATACGTACAATTTACGTGCCAGATACCGACAGGCAGATTACCATGAGCTTTGGTTTGACGGCTATGATACCCGGCGAATCAACTGATGAGAGTCTAAAAAGAGCCGATGAAAACCTATATGAGGCAAAAGAGACTGGTCGTAATCAAATAATCTGTAAATAATTAGTTACAAAATGTTACAAAAATAATACAAAAACGTTTTTTACGAAAACAGTCATGAAACTAGTTTAGTAAAAGTGAAAGAAAAATGGGTCTAATCATTTTACGATTAGACCATTTTTTTTAATAAAAAATTAATATTTTTCAGAGATGTTAACAAAAAATGGGTGAAATCTGCATATGTTTTCTTAATTATGTCACAAATGTTACAAAATTATGAAAAAAGGGTACATTATTGGAACAAAAAGCGGTATAATCTACAGTAACGTTAGCGCGTAGCGTTTAACTAGTTTAGTTAAAGCAGCACATGCCTATGTAAGGGGCAAATATTAAGAGAGGATGAAAACTGAATATATGGAAACAATTAATAGAGAAGAGTTAGAAACTCTAGTCGGTAAGCCGATGTTTTTAATCGTTTCTCATGGCAGCTTGTTAAGAGATGAAGATAATGCTTTCTTTGCAGCGGTCAATGAAGACGAGGCGGCAGCCTTTTGCGAAAGATACGCAAAGGATAAGCCAGACGATTATGATTTCTCTATTTACAAATATGATGTTCCAAACATTGCAGCATTTAATACATTATATGATAGCAATTACAAGGGATTTCAAATTGTAAATATGGGATTTTATGTACAGACAGACGAGCTCTACGAGAAGCGTCAGAGCATTGTAAGCAAGTTAATTAATATCTATAAAGGTGGCGGGTGCTTACATGTTCCATTGGACGAGGAGAATAGAGCCATTGCAACTCCAGTAGACGGTGTACCTGTTACAATTTCATTTTTCTCTGATAAGGAGAGGGCTAATGAGGTGGCCGAAAATGGTTGTGGTGATCACACCATTGAGCGCTGGATATCAAATCTTCCACTTGATACTATCTTATTTTCTGTAGACGGTGAGTTGGTTTACGGATGGGAAGTATCTGAGGCGGTTAGCGCAGTGTGGAATGAATATATTGTTACACCATCATATTTAAAAGACTTGTTAAAGGATAACAAGTTCCATATTTTGAAAAATGAAGACACCGGTGAGGTGTTGCAGTGTGATGGTATTCCTATTTTATTTGCTTCTAAAACAGCGGTTGAAGCATTTGCAAAGGATAGGAAGGGAATAATGGAATCCAACTATACGGATTGCATTGTTGAAGAAAGGGAAGAATTGAGTTCTATTATAGGGTCAGGTCAGTATGCTTTTGTAGACACTGAGAGCGGTCGTTTTGTAGGCTGTGTAGGTGATTTAGAAGGGCTATATGACCAGAAGGAGGAATAAGGAACAAATAATAGAATTAATAAAGGAAGAATAGTGAGGATAAGGTATCGACATCCTAAAGGGTTTAATTATGGAAAAACATCTTATTACAGCAACAAAGCAAGGTGCGGGATTTAATAATAGCAATGTAGCGTATAGCGCCATTGGTATTAGCGATGTTGCAGAGGCCAACGAGCAGGTAAGAAACATGTATGATGCGGAGGATGCAGTTGTATTTTTTACCTGTGCAAATGTAGCAGCAGCAAGAATTAGAGACAAAAGACATTTATACGAGACTTTCAGCAGAGACGAATTAGATGCTTTGTTGTTCTATTGTATGGACGAATATCAGAAGCTTAAAGAGAAAAGACCTTATGATGGCAGTCTGCCATTTGAAGTTTATGTAACTAAATTTGTATTATCCACTGGAAGACAATCTTACGCTAGAAGTAAGGAAAGTGACTATGATCACCTTGTATCTACAGTAAAAAACAAATCAGGAGACATTTCATACTACGGTTCTAACGGTAAAATGGTTACCTTCACATCAGTAGATGATGAAGAGACAAATTTAAGTGAGAATAGTTACGATGATTTGCATTCGGTGGGATTTGAAGAAGCAATAATCGATAAAATCGATGCAGAGGAAGAATATGTTAATGAAAAATTGATCGATAAATTAGAAAATGCACATCCGTTGCTGAAGATTGTCTTTAAAATATGGGCATTGGACTGTAAAAATGGTTTTATACCATTTTATAAATATCTTTCAGATGAACGAGTGTTAGATGAAGCAATTAAAGATGAAAGCTGTACAAAGTATGTTTTGGAACATGAAACTGGAGAAAAATATATTAATCCAAGTACAGCTTCGAGAATGCTTTATAAGTTTCAGGAAGCTCTCACACAGGAAGATGTTTATGAAATATTACGACTTGGTACAGACATGACTGAAAACCCATATATAAAGGCGATGCTCGGCTAGAGCAAAAATGTGGTGATTGCGGAAAGCTACATTTTTAGTGTCACCCTTCTACTATTCATACATGACAGCAAAAAGACGGGAGGATGAAAATATGTCATACGAAAACAGAAAAGCGAATGCGTTTTACGATGATATGGTCAGACGCCGTGAAAGAATACGTGAAAGAGTTGATTCGGCAAATAGTCTGCAGAATGAGATTAACTTACGTGCTCGAAAAAGAGTGCACGCTTATTTAGTTGCCCAAAACAATCTTTTACGACGTAGAAACGATGCAAATGAAACACAGATAAATGCTCTTGTTGGAAGCTTCCAAACTGCGGTGGAAGTGCTGGTGGATGTCATCGACGCAGCAGAGCAAAATATTGTTGATAATAAAAAATTCTTACGTAACGATAATCCATCACCAGAGTATGAGCAGCATGTAAACATAGAGCTGAATGCGCAGGTGATAGGTTCACCCCCGGCTAGTAGCATACCGGACTATTATGACGATATCGATGCTAGATGCGAGAATCTGATTAATAGACTAGAGAATGCAGAAAATGCTTAAGCTGGGAATTGATAATTGAATATTTGTGAGAATAAAGTAATTCAACTCCACTTAATCTATCAAAAATAAGAGATTAAGTGGAGTTGAATTACTTTTTAAATAAAAAAATTAAGGATTTTGGAAAAAAGAGAGAAATTTTTTTGAACTATAATTAAATAGTTAAATGATATTTATAGAAAGTCGAGTGTCGGATAACTGGTATTTAGTAGTGAATATATAGTAATAAGAAGAAATTAAGGATTGGAATATAAAGGAGGTTAGCGATGAGTATAAAAGAAATAGACAAAATAAATTTAGATGAATATAAAAATAATCTTGAATTAATAATTAAAAAAGGAGCGGCTATTAGCCAATTAAAAGTTAATGTCAGTTCAATTGAAGGAATTTTGCCTTATGCACGTACAAATAAAGAAAAAGAAAAAGGTGAGAAACTAATTGCTGAAAATAAAAACGCAATAGAGAATTACAACAAAGAAATAAGTCGGCATAAAGAAAGAAATGAAATAATAAAGAATATAAGAAACGATGCAGAATGGGAAAAAAAACTAACAGACATAGAGAATGAAGTCAACTCAAGTTATGCGCGCAAACCAACTAATAATAAAAAAAGTAAAATAAGGTCTGCGCAAAATAATTCGCGCAGGAAAAGTCTGTTTAAGATTTTAAGGTCCAAAAAAATAATAAGCGCAATATTCAGATCAAATAACAGTAAAAAAAGAGAAGTAAGCGATGAGCAGCTTATAGAAGAGCAAAAAAAAGATCTTGGTCAAGCAAAAAGTAGTATAGAGGAAAGCAAGACATTTGAAGAGGCTTTAAGTAGAAAAATTGGTAATATTTATAATATAGATGATGATGAAACACTGATAGAAGAGGAATACCATGAAATTGTGGAGAACAACAAAGAAACTAAGAAGGAAAAGGATATTACTTTGGAATTGGCTAACAGGTTGTTATCTAATCCTGATACAAATATGTCCGAAACAGAAGAAGCTCAAAACGACAAAATAACAAGTGAACGGATAGAAAGCGAGCATGTGGGCGGAGATGATGATTTTTCATACACGTTAAAAGCAAAAGATTATAAAGAGATTGAAGGGTTTGAATCAGATAGATTAAACAAAAAAGAGAAATTAGGACCTCCTGAGCTTCCAGAAAGATCAAGTAATCTTGGTGAAACTCAAATAAATGAAAATGTGATGGAAAAAGCGGTTATAACAGATGATGAATGGACCGCTAAGGATATTAATAACCTTGTGGAAGCAGTAGAATGGATCAGTATGGTTAATAATCACGGGGGTGAAAATAATCAAAATGAAATAGAAACATCTACAAATATTTCAAATGATGTGCAAGCGAATATAGATACGAATTTAAATGATAAGCCCGAAATGGAGCAAATATCAAATGAGTCGCAAGTTATTGTAGGTGAAAAAACAAATAATAATCAGCAGAAAGCAAAACCGATGGTTGATAAACCTCAAAGCGTAAACGAACAAGAGATGCCAGTTGATAATCGAAACTTTAGAATTGGGAATAATAATTTTGTTATTCCAAGTGATTTTGAAGTCGAATATAGTCTGGACAGAGAAACAGGAGTTGAAACAAGAACTATAAAAAATGGTGAACAAATAATAGGTTCAGTAGCTTCAATCGATAATCAAGTAATTAGTGCCCATTTTAATTCTGTTAAAATAAATATGGATATTGGTGGAAAAACACGCGCCTTATCATCTGAAAGTGAGCTTACGTTAAATTATGATTTTGGTGAAAAAAAGATGACTTATGAGGCGACTGATAAAGATTTTCCTGAACAGTCGTTTAAGATGGATTTCAGCGATAATGAGATTATTAAGCCTAGAATGGAGGAAAATATGACATTAGATACATCGGGATATGATTCAGGCACATATGGCGAAAGCTCGTACGCGTGCAACTCATATATAGAAAAGCAAAAGAGTGCATATAGAAGCAATGCTAAGGCATACTCTCGATAACAATTATTGTAATTAATAAGGTATTGGTAAGAACTAAATATTAGGAAACAAATCCTACCCATGGAAGCAAAGTTGATGTTTCCATGGGAAAATTTTTCAATTAATTTAGAAAAAATTAATGATTTTGGAAAAAAAAGAAAAATTTTTTTGAAATATAAATGTATAGCAAAGAAAATCACAATAAAAATGAAAGATATATTGGTAAT
Source organism: Pseudobutyrivibrio sp. (assembly GCA_024697025.1). GTDB lineage: Bacteria > Bacillota > Clostridia > Lachnospirales > Lachnospiraceae > Pseudobutyrivibrio. Next base: position 27,072 of record JAILGH010000082.1, on the reverse strand, counting down.
AGGAAAGGAGATTGTGAAATGCCAGGAGAAAATGAAAACACAAATTTTGATAATTTAGTAAAAGATTCCGAGAATTATTTAGGAGTAGAGGAAGGGGTTTTGGCCTCTAAAATAGTTTCAGAAATTGAGAAAGGAAATATAAGTTGGGATGTTTTAAGAAAGTTTAAGGAGAATAACATTCCTTCAAATGATGAACTAGAAAAAGTCAATAAGAAGAAAGATACATTAATTAAAAATTTTTCAGAGGAGTGGAATGAGAAATCCCAAAAAATAAATAAAATTTATAGGCAAATAGTTAATCAAGATGTTTCCGATATCACCTATGGGCCCAATGCAGTCAAAGATATGGATAAAAGAGTAGGAGCTATTAATGAGGCGTTGAAAAATCTAGGTAATGAAAACGCAAAGAAAATACAGGAAGCAGTAGATAAGTATAAAGTAAGATTAAATAAAGTTGATAGAAGTATTAAAAGTTTATCAGCGGCCAAAGAAAAATCTGAAATTGAAAATAAAAAAATTAAGAGTATAAGTAAAATTATAAACGAGGTTGAAGAAGAAAAGAGTGTTCTTGAAGCATGTGGTAAAGCAGGAAAATTACGTGATGACACTAATATGGTAGAGGCAGATAGATTATTAAAGAAAATTTTGTTTAAGGATGAAAATTATAATCAAAGCCAAACTGTATCAAGCCCAAACCAAAGCACAAACCCATATGTTGACCGAAACATAAATCCAGCCCAAAACTTTAATCTAAATAATAATTCTATTATATTTAGTAACGACAACAATGTTCCTGTGCGTACGAAAAAGAAATCATATAGAAATGTTGAATTTGAGTATCCAGAGGACTGGAGCATGGAATCAAATCCCGATGGTTCTGACGTACTTAAAGATAGTCAGGGTAAAGAAGTTGCTACAATAACAAAGGATGGAAACGGTGAGATAAAAAACATCAATATGAACTTTGAAAATGGTGGCTGCGTTATAGTTAATGGAAAGCCGTTAAATATTCCACCAGGTTCACAGATGAAAATGAAAATAACAAGCGATGGAGTAAAGTATAATGTAATAAATAGAGCTGGTGAGTCTATTATGAATGGCACAATAAATAAAAGCGGGGAGTATGTAGGTCCTCATGTTGACAATACATTTGTAAATAGGCCTCGATGGACTTTTAATCAACCATTTTCGAGTCCCGCTAGTGCTTTTCAATCGCCATATCCAAACACAACGTTAAATCCAGATAGCCTCGAAGGAAACGAAAATAGAATCGCATTAGGAATTATTGCAGAAAGGACAATAAATCTAAATCCAGAAATAGCGGCAAGAAACGATTTAACTAATAATGTTGCAATAGACAACAACCAGGATAATCACGAAAGTGCTCAATTGTATCGTCAAAATACAACGCAAAGCTATCACTAACAATTCAAACATTATATACGGAGGCTAATTTATGGCTAATAACTTATATGATTATACACGCAGTGACGAGCCCACAGAATTAAATAATAATTCAATTAGCAATCCTCAGCAGTATCAAGTATTAGAACGTAAGCAAAGAATATACAGGAATGACGTAATACAAGCGGAGACAAATAATGGCTCTATGCGGCCAAACTTAGATTTGGACCCTAATAACATGACGCACAGTGAAGTGCGGGTAAAAAAGGAAAAAGAACGTGAAGAAGCAAAAAGGGATAATATTCCTTATAACGCTGTTAATCCGTCGAAGCTCAAAAAAATACCGATTAAACAAGAATTATCGATTGGTAGTAGGCCTGTTTTTTACAATGAACAAAAAAATAATACCAAACAAGCTGCTAAGCGTCGTGTTTCTGGCAAAGATGAAATCGCAAAACGTTTGAGATACAAGGAAAGGCTTCTAAAGCAGAGGCTGAAAGAAAGAGCTAGAATAAGTCAACTGAATGAAAATCTTCGAATAAAAAATAAAGAAAATGTAGTTAAGAATCTAAAATATATTAATATGATTAAAATGGCAAATTTCATTATTCGAAGAAATATTAAGCAACAACAATCCGTACAACAAAATACGTCAAGTCGAACTTTTAAACATTAAAAATTAGGCTTGAAAAGTAATTTTTGCAATTACATCCAAGAAGTGATTAAAAAAATTTTATTGGATTTATCCAGTAAAAATGGGGCATAGCACGTCTTGGGTGTAATTTTTTTGTAATAAATTTTGCAAAAATGGAAAAAAATGAAAAATTTTTTTGAATTAATAATAGAAGGGGTAGAGATAGGGAGATAGATGATGATCTCATAGAGTAAAACCCCAATTATCAAAACAGAAAGAAGAGGATATGTACATGCCGGAGTTGAATTATATTCCAAGTGCCCCGAAAGAACACATTTTACATTCGGAAATATATGAAGTTAAGTCTAACTATCAAAATGAAGAGTTGATGAATTTATACAAGCGTCTAAAAGGAAATGTTATAGACATCAACAAATCTAGTATCGCTAAATCAGTTCAGGGAACGGAGCAGGACTTCTTGGCGCTGATGGGAAGAGCCAAGAGATATCTAAATGAATATCTACAAGATTTAGATGAGGAAGTAAAGAAAACACTTTTAGATATGTTTCAATCAGCAGTGTTTGGATATTATATTTTGACTCCGCTAATTGATGCGGAGGATGTATCAGATATAAAAGTTCTTGCGTGGAATCATATCGTTTGCAAATCTAACGGAAATCGATATAAAACAAATCTTTCATTTATATCAGAACAAGATTATAACGACTGGTACAACCGACTTAGACGAATACACCGAATAAAGGGTGATATTCACAACGCAGCAACATATTGTACAGATAGAAAAACTACAGATGCATTTTATATGCGAATTGACTGGCAAGATAGAAAGCTTGTTTCCAGTGATGCATACAACATACATATTCGAAAGATTCCAACTGACAAATATTCTTGGGAGTATCTGAAACAGGCCAGAATGGTAAACGATGAAATGATTGAGTATTTCCGTGATCGAATAGTTAACGGATATGCGTTTTTAGTTTCAGGACAGGGAGGTTCAGGAAAGACCTCGTTATTAAACAAGTTATTGGATTGGATACCATACAATCAGTCAGTACTAGTTTCACAGGAGTCTGATGAGCTTTATTCAGAGGGTCATCCGCAGATGCAGTTCGAGCACACAATGACATTGTCCCATGGAGAAGAAAAAGCAGAGTATTCATTGGAAGATGAGCTGCGGCTCGGATTGTTACAAGATATAGATAATTTTGTAATTGGTGAGATTAAGGGTGCTGAGGCCTTGTATGTATTTACTACAGCGTTAAATACAGGTGCTCGCTTCCTAGGAACAATACATAGTAACGATGCGGTAAGTTCTGTAACACGACTTGCACAGTGTGCTAGATATAAATCTGATTATCCAATGGAAACGCTGGAGGAAATGATTTCATCCATACCATTTGTATTAATTCATATGGATCATTTCAGTGTAAAAGAAATATTAGAGATAAAAGATTTTGATTATGATTTAAAACGTTTAAATTTTAACATTGTATATAAAAAATCAAACTAAAGAATGGAGAGGATTTAAAGAATATGGATAAGATGGCAAAGAAAGAAATGAAATTAAAGCAGGCACAGGAGAAAGCTGAAAGCAAAGCAAATAAGAAGGAGCTTAAGAGGCAGAAAAAGGCAGAGAAAGCCGAAAAGAAAGCTTTAAGAAAAAAGGAAAAAGAGCATAAGAAGGAAATTGAGCGTCTTAACAGAATGCTCAAGCCGGTAAGCAAAAAGACTCTTGAGTCGTTGGGGATTATTTCATTTGATGCCAAGGTGGCAACTATCAGAAAGACAGATAACAATTGGGTAAAAACATATAAGATTGAGGGTATGAACGAAGAAAACAGAAACCTTTTTATCGACGGATTGGTTGATGTTATATCTATTCGTTCACGAATAACTTCTAATTTTAAATTAGCAGATTCTAACAGACTAATCAGAACAGATTACATTACGTTTTTCTTAAATGCTGAGATTTACGAGACAGTGAAGCTCACTTTAGATGCAGAGGTAGAAAAAATCAATGCAATCTGCAACGAAATCAATATTGTTGAAGTATCCCTTGATAGTTATATGAATCAGGTTAAGAGAAACTTCCTTCACGATGAAGAAGAATTAAACTTTGAGCGAATGATTAGACGCAAGAGCGATTGGAGAGCTAGTGCATTCCAGGCAATCACATTGAATGATGACTGCTTCAAGATTGATGGAAGAGTTGGTGCGTGCCTTCAGGTTATACAGTATCCAGGAGAGGTTGGAACCAATTTCTTACAGGAGCTTCTTGAAATCAATATGCCAATGATGTTTGTAACAGACATTCAGCCATACACAGATGAAGAGAACGAGGATTGTAAAAATGTTCTTGAAAAGAAATTCAATACAACATTCAAGTCATTTGAAAAAGACTATATCAATGTTGGTTTGACAATTGTCATCCTAACAGAGACAGAAGAGAAAAAGGATGAATTGATAGATTCTATCGAGAAGTTCTTTAGTAATGAAGATATGGTAATTTCACCTGTATATGGTAATACAGCAGATGTATTAGAAAGCAGTTTTTCGTATGGTATCAAGGATTATCATTCTATGAGAAACATGCATAACAGTCAGGTTAAACAGCTAGTCGTATAAGAGGAGGTACTTAGATATGCCAAGGTTATTGACAGAATATGCAAAGACAAAGGTCACGGATACACCTTTATATGAAAACTTTGATTCTGTTCAGCAAGTTTTCTCTATAGTGAGTATAGATGAAAGTGGAATTTTTGAATTACCTAATTCACTTTTTTCAAAACAGTACAAGTTATCAGATATAAATTTCTTGGGTATGACTTTAGAGGAGCAGACAGATGTCATTAGATGGTTTGCCAAGGTTTTAGAGACAGTCCCATGTAGATTTTCATATTGCGTAGCGAATGAATATGTTGATGAGGAAGAGTTTCAGAAGCAAATCCTTTATCCATTAGAAAATGATAAATTAGATAAGCTTCGAAAGGCTTATAACAGCATTATCGCTGAAAAGTTAACAGATGCTAAACAAGGACTATACCAAACGATATATTTTACATTGACATGTAAAGCTGAAAACATACGTGAGGCGAGGTCAAACTTCACAAGTATGGAGACTGGTATTAGAATGGCGTTTCTTGACCAGACTGCTGATGGAACCACTGGTTCTACTTTAACACCACTGGATGTTAATGAGAGAATGCAGCTTTTATATAACTTTACCCATATTGGTATTAATACTAATTTTAGATTTGATTATGAAGAGGAAATACAAAACCGACGCGACTGGGTAAATACAATTGCTCCTGGTTCTATTATGTTTGAGAATGAGCAGTTCAGATTGAATGGCAAGGTTGGTAAAGTACTTTTTATCAATGAATACCCAAAGATTTTAGAGGCGGATATTGTTAGTAAGCTATCGCAGCTAAACTGCACATCATATATTTCTGTAAATAATGAATTGATTTCAAGGGATGCCTTGAAAAAAGAATTGGCAAGAAAGCATATGAAGGTAGGTATGAAAATCGAGAATGAAAAGACTCGTAACCGAAACAAGCTGGATTTCTTGTCAGATGCTTCTTCAAAGCTTCTTGGTATGCAAGAGAAGATAGAGTTCCTTCAAAAGGAGATTGCAGAAGAGGATCAGCATTTCTTTAATACTACTATTACATTCTTATTTGTAGCAGAAAATGAGGAAGAGTTATCCAAAATCGAAAATAAGATTATGACCCTCGGTGGTGTTAAATCTATTCAGTTTAAACCTTGCTTCGCAAGACAAAAGGAAGGTATTAATACTTCCCTTGGACTTGGAATACAGGAGTTTAAGCATGTGTGCAATCTTTCTTCTCTGGCGGTATCAATGTTTATGCCTTTTAAAACACAGGAGTTATGTGATATAGGAGGCGTATATTACGGAATTAATCAGCTTTCAAGCAATGCGATTTTTGCTGACAAGAAGAAATTGAAAAATAGAAACAGTTTGATTTTAGGTCAATCTGGTTCAGGTAAGTCAGTTGCCGCTAAGCTTGAAACAATATGTTCATATACCGTATATCCGGATGATCAGTTTTTGATGATAGATCCAAACGCGGATTATTATGAAATTGCAGGAATCGTAGGTGGTACAGTAATTTCATTTGACCCCCAAAAGCAACTGTTTGTAAATCCACTGGATGTAGACTTTACAGGAGTTGATTATGCGGACCTTGAAGGTGTTATTTATGACAAGTCAGATTTCATTCAGACATTGATTAGTTCATATATCAAACGTGATCTTAACGAAGACGAACTTCCTGTTTTAAATAAAGCTATTGAAAGAGTCTATAAGGATAATTATTCAGTTCGTAGACGACTTAACGGAACAGGAATGGATACGTTAGAATTTGAGGTTCCAAAACATATGCGAAGCGATATGTTTGAGGGCGGTGATACATATACAGAGCTTACTCCTGAGGAGCAGGTACGTCAGTACTCACCAACGTTGCAGGATATTTATCAGTATTTGGTAGATATGAACGACCCACACGCAAATCACGTAGCTAGAATGATGGATACATTTGTAAATGGTTCATTATCACTCTTTAACCATCGTACAAATGTAAATCTAAATAGTCGATTCATTTCATTTGATTTGTCACATACACAGGAAAATATCCGTGTCAGTGCCATGGTAGTAATGATGGAAATGGTTCGAAGCAGAATACGTAACAATGGTAGAAATGGAAAATGGACGCATGTCTATATCGATGAGTTCCATGAGCTTTTAGGAATTGAGTGTGTTGCGAAATTCGTGTTAAAGCTTTGGAAAGAGGTTAGAAAGATGAGTGGTCTGATGACTGGTATCACTCAGAATATGAGTGATTTGATGAAATCAAAAGACGATGTGAACTTAGCACAAATTTTTTCTAACACAGAGAGCTTTTTCTTGTTATCTCAATCAACTCAAGATATGGAGTTACTTATGAAATATTTACCTAGTGTTTCACGAGCGTTGTTCTCATATTTGGATAATGCACCTAGTGGAACCGGCATATTAAAAATGGGGCCTATAACGGTACCGTTTGATATGGTTATCGACAGAGATAGTGAGATTTACAAGCTTGTAAATACTGATGCGGGAATAAAAAAGGCAGCATCAAAAAAAGATGATACTGGCATCAAAAAAGAAAAACATATCGAGAGCAATCAAGAGATAAAAAAAGATGCTTAAATGACTTCCGCTGATGAATAAGAAATATAGTTTAAAGAACCCAAAAAGCAGATTATAGAAAGGCCTACTATGAGTGATATTAGTGATATTGACCAGAATATTCATGCAGCAGAACAAGACGCAAAAAACGATGTCGATAAATTTGTCGTTAATCCAACGGAAGCAGTTGCCAAAAAAACAGCAACTACGGCGGCAAAGAAATTAATTCTTAAGCCAATAGCATCTGGCTGGAACAAGTTGACGGACGAAGGTGACAAAGCTGCTGAAACCAGTGACGAGGCACCCGAGCATAAAGTAACAGTTAAAGTAGATACTAACGATGGGAAAAAGGCCGAGCAAGATGAACATTCATCAATAAACAAAGAAAAAAACACACAAGAGAATAATGTTAATTCTGCAGGAGGCCTTAATACACCAGAACAAAGGCAGACACTAAAGCAACAGCCACAGCATCAACCTGCGCAGCAGCAACAAAAACAAGAACAAAAGCCAACGGCACAGTCGCCGCAGCAGCCACAGCAGAAACAAACGCTTAAGCAACATCCACAGCATCAACCTGCGCAGCAGCAACAACAGAAACAAGAGCAAAAGCCAACGGCTCAGTCAACGCAGCAGCCACAGCAGGCAAGGCCTAAAGTACAAAAGCTTCAGCCAACACAACAGCAGTCCACGAAGCCGGCAGTAACGGATAAGAAGGACCTGCAAGCTATAAATGAACACGTAAATAAGCCTAAACCTAAAGTTAGAACGCTTCAGGTTAATAATCAGCCGAAAAGGCCCACTAATAGTGAGACGAAAAGTAATAGTTTATCGACTAATACTGCTAATGAAACAATAAGTGTCAAGAGCAACGTACAGACTTTAAAACTCACTACTAATAGACAAACAATGTCAAAAAAATCAAATGACAGTTTGTCGCTAAATGATAAAAAAAGTGAGAACAGTTCTTTTGGAAAACAGCAATCTGCAAGGGTATCAGTAACTAATACGACACAGAGGCTACAACGAAGGCCAAATACCTATACTATTAGCAATGATAATAGTAAAAATAGAATTTCAAAGGATAGTGATTCTAAAGCAAAATTCAACAGAATAGTTGTTCATCAGGCCTCGTTTAGAAATAGGAACTCTTTTGGGGATAAAGAAGATTCAAGAAGAGATGGATTTGTAAATAGTAGCAAATCGGAAGAATCAAAGTCTTCAAAGGGAAAATTCATAATCAACGAGGAAGAAGAACCCTTATTAGGTGTTAATAGCGAGTCAAAGGAAGATAAAAGATTTGATAAGTCAAGGCCTTCCAAGTATAACTTTAAGTCGGTTCGAAAAGGAATAAAAAAGCGAATGGCAAAACTTGGAACAGGGGCGCTTAGAATGGGTAAAAAAGGCGCAGCAATGGCTACATCGCAGTTTAAAGAAGCCCTTGATGTTGGAGGTGGAGAGAATCCGGAACATGATAATAAAGCGCATAAGACTGCAAAAAAGGTAGTGACAATGGCTGCCGTGAAATCTGCAACAATTACTGTCAATATAGTTAAATCCATTATTCAAGCAATAATTGCTGTTATAAAGGCCATAATAAAATTCATAATTAAGAAAGTAATAACCACGGTTCTTAAAATGGTGGCGTCATTAATACCAGGTATAGGAACTGTATTTACGATAATCAATGTAATAAGCGCAATAGTGTCTGTTATAGGAGTCGCGTCGTATTTTGTAAGTTGTGGCTCAGATGATTTGGCCAACAGAGATATGGTTAATGAAGCATTGTCATCCGAGAGACAAGATGAACTTATTAAAGAGAGAAAAGTAGAAAAAGATTCTTATGAAGAAAAAGTTCTTAAATTTGCGCTTTCAAAAGTTGGGCTTGAATATTCACAAGACCCAAATGAACGATTGTCTGGTGAAAAGTATGATTGCTCTTCTCTTGTTTATGCTTTGGAGAAAGAGCTTGGCTACGAATTGCCTACAGGTGCTTCATTTAACCAGGCAGAAAAGTTGATGAATGAAGGTAAATGTATATATTCACCAGATGAAGGTGATGACGTACATTGGACTAAAGCCGAAGATCATAATCACATAGATTTGCAAATAGGTGATTTGGTCTACTACGGTGGCGATGATAAGAATGAGAAATATAAGGGGATTCATCACGTTGCCATATATATTGGTAATGGACGAGTCGTAGAAGCGTATGGAGAAGATGAAGGTGTAATACTTGCTAACATGAAGAAATTCGATGAAAAGAACACCTATATCTTCCGACCGCAGTTATAAGTAAGGGACAGTAATTAGAAAGGAGATTATTATGTCAGATAATGTACATCAAGATGTTCAAAACGGAATGAGAACTTTAAATAAATTTGTTGTAGAGACACCTCTTGTAGTGGTTAAAGAGCTAGCTGCTATAGTGGGACCGTTCTTATGGGATTTATTAATGGAGGAAATAAACTGCCCAAAAGCAAAGACAAATCAGGGAAAGAACAAATCACTTAAAAATGAGAATAAATCACTTAAAGAGCGAAAAGAAGTACTTGAAAAGACCATCGAAAAATTAAAGGAAGAGTTGAAAAGATTAAGTAAAGAAATAGCAAATGAGGCACCTGGTCCAAGGAAAGATAAACTTAAAGATAAGCAAGAATCTTTAAATAATTTTCTAGATAAATTAGAAAATTATAATGGTGCATTAGCAAAAGCAGAGGAACAGGAACAGAATAAAATTCCACATCATAAGGGGAAACTTAGTTTTGATAATAGTCAAAATAAAACTTACCCAACTGAGGAACAAGAGTCATTTTTTGAACCAATAATGTTTGCGAACGGTGGTTATATGCAGCCAAACAATGAACAAGGTGTAGCAATTGGAGGACGATAAAGTTCGCATATACGATAATTAGAAACGAGGAGAAATATGGCAGGAAAAAGATCATTAAGCGAATTGCCTAAAGTTTTAGGGAGAGCCCTAAATTCTAAAGGCGGTTTAACAAGAGCAAGTAAAAAGAACCCAGGTCGAGTTTTCTTGACATGGCTGCTTGTATCATTAGTACTAGCCTATATTGGGCTTTTGTTTGGAGCAGTGTGGGTTGAAGGCGAAGGGTTTGACACTTTGTTCAGTAATTTTGAAAGGTTTTACTTTCACCCACCTTATCATTTTATAGTGTCATTTACCGAAGTTACTCCAAAGATGATTGCAGTATTGGTATTTGCTTGGTCGTTAGTATATGTATATATGTCGACCAAAATCAAATACGATTTCAGAGGCGAGGAATATGGTGATGCTGCATGGATGTCAGCTGAAGAGTTTAGCGAAGACTTCTCTAATCATGACAAGTCAAATCTTGTTGAAGTCAACTTTGGTGACAAACTTGAAGAAGTTAAAAAGAAATTCCCTCACGTCAAATTTCCATATAGAGTTAATACCAAAAACTATTGGATTGCAGAGGGCGTTTATCTAAATATTGAAAACGATAAGACATCGAACCTTAATGCTCTTGTAGTAGGACCTCCTGGTACTGGTAAATCATTTAGACTTGCTAGACCAGTATTATCCCAGTTAGCTGGTAACTATGTGGTTACTGACCCTAAGGCCGAGCTGTTCCATCAGACAGGTCAATACTTTGAGGATAATGGCTATGAGGTAATGGTATTAAACGTTGAGTCAGAAGAGTCGATGGAGAGATCTATTCATTTCAATCCGTTTAATTATATTAGAAATGAGTCAGGTATCATGTCGCTGGCACAGATTTTGATGAAATCAACATCACAGCCAGACGCAGACGCTGGAGCAAATCAGTTCTTCGAGGATTCAGCTGAAGTACTTTTGACAGCGATTTTATATCTTATTCATTATGATAGACCACCAGAAAAACAGAACTGGAAAGAGTTTGCCAAGCTTTTAGCGGCTACAGCCGTTAGACAGAATCAGATGGGTAAAATCGAGAACTACGGTATGCCTCAGATTGGTCCAGATGGCCGACCTGTATTAGACCATAGTGGTAATCCAGTACTTCAGGGTGGTGAGGACTGCGAGCCGGGTATCCTTAGACTGATGACAGATGCTGATAAGAGGTGGCGCGAATCGCCAGAGCACAAGGAGGACGGCTCTCATTTTCCAGGTTATGTGGAAATCGAAAAGTTTTACAATGGTGCAGCCGAAACTACTTCTTCGATTGTAGCTACTTTGGATGCTCACTGTAGATATATGAAGTTACGATGTGTACAAGAACTCTTAAGTGAGGATGAGATTAAAATTTCGGAAACATTTGGATACAGCAAGCCAGATGAGCGCTCTTCTACAGGAAAGAGAATTCTCTACATGGTTACATCCGAGAACCAGAGATACTTTGACTGGATTGTTTCTATGATTTATTCATTGTTCTTTGATGAATTGTACCATCTTACAATGATAGACCCATGGTTCCATGAGACATTGCCACAGCATCTTACATTCCTCATGGACGAGTTTGCCAACGTTACGTTGCCAGATTCATTTGTAGAGAGACTTTCTACTATGCGAAGCCGTAATATGTCGGCGTTTATTATCGTTCAGAACTTGATTCAGCTTAAGAGAAAATTCCCTAAGCACGATATGGATCACGATTTGATTGGTAACTGTACTATTATTGAAATCTTAGGTGCTCCTGATCAGGATTCATGTGAGTACTTGAGTAAGATGTTTGGTAATCAGACTATTCACAAGATGAGTATGGGTAATACCTTTGGAATGAATGGTTCAACCAGTCAAAATGATGACATTATGGAGAAGCCTTTATTCTCAGCTCAACAGATGTATGCCATGAAGAAGGATGGACCAGCTGCAATTATTGTTAAGGGTTCTAATCCATTGTTTGAGCCAAAGGTACAGTTCCAGAATTGTCCGCTTATGCCTCTGCTTTGTAGACGAGATCCGTTCTACGAGCCTAAGATTAGACGCTTTGAGGATAAGGCTGAGGATAAGCCTAAGGAAGAGGAAGTAGCATTTGAAGAGCAGTTGGATGTAGATCAGTTTGGTGATAGAAAACTGATGGTAACTAAGCTTCACGAAAAAGGCTTTTCTGCGGAACAAATTGAGGCATTACAATTTGTTATTACCAATGTTCGTACAAGATTTGATGATATTCTTGAGAACTATAATCCACAAATGAGTGTAGAAGAAATAGATGAAATAATGATGGCTAGTTGATAAAGCCATATTTAGAAACTTTTTTGAGAATAATGTTGAGAGGTTACATATATGAATATATTGTATCGAGCAATATGGCTTGCAGATATAATGGATATTGTTCCACCAGGCATGACTAACAATTTGGATATGCAAACCAATGCCAGATTTAATGAGGCTGCGATGACTACCACACAGGATGCTGGACCAGTATTTCTAAAGTCGCTATACAAATGGGCATTTACTTTGTTTGATAACCTTGTGCAAATGGTCGAATTTCCCAATGTGACTGAAGAAGGGGTTATTTTGCAGGACGGTGGAAGTTCTATTGAAGGTTTTCAAGTGCAATGGTATAGATTGTGGCTTGCAGTTAAGGATTGTTTTGAAATGTTACAGTGTTTCATTATTCCTATAGCTACCATATTTTTCATCATTGCGATATTTAAATCCGTTACTAGTAAACCAGCTGACGAACAGGCCAAAGAACTACTATTTAATGTATTGCGATTTGTAGCAATAGCCCTTATCTCGACGAAGCTATTTGACATTATAGAGTGGGTTGTTAAGCTTACTGAAGCTATAACTGACGCGGTATACCTACGGCCTACAATTGGAAGAGATTTTTTTGATAATGGATTAAATACTATCTATGATGCTATAAGTAAGTACTCCACACCGACCTTAAAAGATTTGGTCAAAGGAGAAATACTTGCATTCTGTGAATCTATATTTATGTATGTAATATACTTCCTTGGTGGGTTAGCAACGATGGTAATATTTATCAAATCTGGTTTTTCAATTGTTTCAGCTGCGGTTGAAAGAATAGTAAAACCTCTTTTGATGATACCATTTTCCACTATCATTATCGGAATGGGTGTATGTTCTGGTGAAGGTGAGCGAACCGTTAGGAATTTCTTCAAATGTCTACTGGAGTATTGCCTGTCTGGAATATTCATCGTAGTTGCGTTAAGACTTGGAGCAAAGTTAACAGCAATGGATTTATTTAATATAAATGCATCGGGAGAAATTCCAGATATTGTTAAGGCAATATATGCTCTTTTCAGAATTAATTTACCTATTGTAATTACTTCTGGACTAGTTAAATCTGCTGATTCCTTTATGGATAAGGCAATTGGATAAAAGCGGAGAAATAGAATAATTGGAGGATAAAGAATGAATATACAATCTCATACAGTAATAGTTGCTGGTTTGCTTGAGACTTTGTATGAATGGGCATTTGGTTTGTTCAATTCGCTTCTAAAACTGATGCAATTTAACCATATGACGGAAGCTCCAGGTGTTGCACAAGCAGCGGCAAATATGGCAGGGGCATCTGTTGGCGCATCAGTCGGTGTACAGGCTGGAGGGCAAAAAGTAGACTGGACGCCCTTGTGGGGAGTTGCAAAAAACTGTTTTACTGTATTGAAAGACATAACCATTCCTATAGCTACAATTTTCTTTATTGTAGCCATATACAAAGCGGTAATTTCAAAGCCACCAGAAGAACAATTTAAACAGTTCTTTATGGAATCGCTTAAATTTATAATGGTGCTCTTTATAGCAGGAAATCTATTTGAGTTTTTAACTCTTATAACACAAATAACGGAAGGCATTACAGATGCAGTATTATCTAAAGCTCAACCAAACTTTACTGATTCAAAATTCTTTGATGACGGAAAGCAACAAATCCTAACTGCTATTCAGAATTACGACAACCCAAAGTTAGAGGATTTGTGTAAAGGAGACATATTAGTATTTTGTGAAAAGATATTTACATTTCTCATATATTTCCTTGGCGGATTGGGCACGATAATAATATATGGAAAAGCAGGTTTTTCAATTGTTATGGCAACTATTGAAAGAATTGTAAAGCCGCTTTTGATGATACCATTTTCGACAATTGTAGTTGGAATAGGTGCATGCTCTGAAGAAGGCGAAAGAATGATTTGGAATTATCTAAAGAATTTCTTGGCGTTTAGCTTATCAGGCGTATTTATTCTGATTGCTGTAAATATGGGAAGCGCATTATCAGGCATGCCAATATTTGACTTATCTGGAATTGTAAATATGAACAACGGTGTACCATCTGACGCGGGTGAATACATTATAAGCGCACTAGTCGCTTTATTTAGAATTAATATTCCAATGCTTATTACTTCAGGTCTAGTAAAATCAGCGGATAGTTTTATGAGTAGAGTATTTGGATAATAGAAATACAAAAAAATACAAAAAAAATTAGCTTTTTTGGAAAAAAATAAAAAATTTTTTTGAATTATATATAGAACGGGGGAGAACCCCATATATAGAATAGGAGGAATCAAATAATGATCAACAATCTTACTACAAAATTTTATTTACTTCTTGCACAGGGGTCAAGTGACTACACTAAGTCAATTACAAATCTCGAGCAGGTTATGACTAAGGTTTCAGCCGCTATCGGGGTTATCATGTTGGCATATGGTGGAATTAAGTTTGCTTTGGCATTTCAGAAGATGGACCAGCAGGGTGAACACCAGGCTGTATTCTCAGTTGTTTCAGGAGCTATTCTAATCGGATTAGCAGGAGTTATTTCAGCACTTAAATAACATTAACATTATGAAGCGAAGATATAGTTTGAGGTATAAAGATGAGTATGTTTTATAACACCATAATCCTTGCTTATCCAATGGATAACGCCATTGAGATAATGCAAGATGGCGGAAAGAAAGATACAATTCCATCTATTGGATTATTAGATCTACTATATCGACTAGCATTCACATTATTCAACAAGCTATTAGGAATAATGCAGTTTCCGCATTTGTCAGATGACAAACAATGGGGGGGGTTATGGAATGTAGTCAAGGGATGCTTTGATTTATTATTAGCCTTTGCAATGCCCATAGCAGTAATCCTCTTTATTGTAGCAATATACAAAGCAGTGATTAGCAAACCCCCCGAGGAACAACCTAAGCAATTTCTATCAGAAGCATTGCGTTTTATATTTATAATCTTTATCATATCTAATTTATTTAATTTTATGACTTGCACAACGCAAATTACAGATTCAGTTACCGATAAAATAATGAATCTTGATGGGATGAATCCAACCAATAAAGATCATAAAGAATATGAATTCGATTATGAAAAATCAACGATTAAAGCGGCAGTTGATAAAACGGGTAAAATTTCTACCGAGACTTTGACTAAAGGAACTGTGCTGGATTTTTTTGGGGAAATATTTTCATTTATATTCTTGTTCTTCGGAGGAATAGGCACAATACTCGTATTTGCAGCAGGTGCATATGAGATAGCAAAGGTAACCATTGAAAGAATCCTAAAACCTTTGGTTATGATTCCTTTTTCGACAATCTTGATAGGTTTTGGAGCGTGTGAAGGACATAGTGAGAGAATGATTTCACACTATGGAAAGAAGGTTTTGGGATTTTGTTTATCAGGAGTATTTATAATTGTTGCATTAAAAATGGGTGCGGTATTGACAACCATGAAGCTGTTCAGTTCTTGTACTCCTAATGGAATAGAAGATTCAAGTGGTCTTGTAGGTGCAATAGCAGGAATATTGCAAGCTAATCTACCGGTATTAATAACTACGGGAATAGTAAAATCGGCAGACACCTTTATGGATAAGATTTTTGCATAATCTTTAATATAGTTGTTTGGAATATTGTAACTAGTCACAATGGAGACGAATATCAAAAGTTTGGGATGGTAAAAGAATGAATATTGTAGATATAAGTAACAAAATAATAGTGCTAGGAGGCCCAAACGGGTACTCTATAGGTGGAGGAGATAATTGGAATGACTACTTTGTTAATAAGACAAATATAGAGCCAATTCACCTATTAGAAAAAATGTATCAGCTAGCCTACACCCTGTTTGATAAAATAATGCAAGTTATGGAGTTTCCACATGTGACAGATACGGCGGCAACATCCCCAAAGGGATGGACAGCTCTATGGAAGATTGCTGAAGTGGCATTTAATGCAATGGTGAGTTTTTCACTTCCCCTTGCGATTATTTTTTTCATTGTAGCAATTTATAAATCTATGCTTAGTAGTCCGCCGGAAGAACAGGCGGGTCATTTTATAAGGGATTCCATTAGATTTGCAATTATTATAGTGGTAGCAGCTAATTTGTTTGATATATTACCACTGATAGTACAAATAACAGATGGAGTGACGGATGCTATACATGCAAAGGCTCCTATTGGAAATTATACAGCGTATAAATTTGATTTTGAAAGTTCGCCTATTAAGGCTGCAATAGATAATTACAATAATAATCCAGTTTCAATCAAGACTTTCACTCAAGGACATGCACTAAAATTTTTTGATTCAATATTTGAATATATAGCTTTGTTTCTTGGTGGATTAGCTACTATTGTTATATTTGCAGCTTCAGCCTTGGCTATTGTAAATGCTTGTATACAAAGAATAGTAAAGCCACTTTTACTGATTCCCTTTGCAACAATAATTATTAGTATTGGAGCATGTTCAGGCGAGGGAGAGAGAATGCTTTGGCGATATGCAAAGAATGTTTTGGCATATAGTTTGTCAGGTGTTTTCATTATTATTGCACTTAGATTTGGGGCTGAATTTGCTAAAGTAGATTATATTCATTTAGGTGAGAGAAGTTCTGGAAGTACAATTGCCGCTCTGATGGGTGTTATTCAGGTTAATCTGCCAATATTGATGACGGTAGGATTAGTAAAATCATCAGAGGGTTTCATGAGTAAATTATTTGCGTAAAGGAGACAAGATGGCATTAGAATTTGAAAGAAATATCAATTTAGAGGAGATAGATAGTGACGCACTATTTGGAATCAGCTACCTAGAACATCAAACTATAGCGCAAAAGGTTATTTTTTTCGGATGTGCTGGTGTTTCTGTAGCGATGTTTGTAGCTACTAATTTTATTTTTGAGGTTCCATTTGTAATACCACTAATTCTTGAGATTATTATTGGTGGTTTGGGATTTTTATTCGGAGCAAATCAATGCGAATATTTGAGCATAGCTCAATATCTTAAATTGCTGTTTTTTAAACCGATAAAATATGCTAATTATGCTTCATCAGAGGATATTGAATGGATGAAAGGCGCTGTTGAGCATACAAAGGTCGAAGCAGCAAAGCGTGAAAAAGAAATGGCAGAAGCTACACCAGAAGGCCAAAGAAGACTATTAATAATCGTGGTGGCAATCATATTAGGTTCGGCTATTATAGGTTTGACTCTAGTTGGAATTGGCTCTAGTAAAGAGAATGAGATAGGACATCATACTGTAGAATATGTTATTGAAAAGTAGAATAATTTAGAAAATAAAGGTATTTATATGAAGAACAAGACACTGATGATAATAATATTGGTACTTGCTGGATTATTGCTGGTAGGCTCTTTATTAATCAAGCTTGGAGTTGTTAACGGAGCCACTACCTATGAGGCACAAGCAAAAGAAATAGAGCAGGTATCATCCGTAGAAGAATTGGAAAGAGATAAACTCTATATATGGAAAGATTTTAGTGAAAAAAAGATATCTTCAAGCAAAAATACATTTCAAGTATGTCCAAAAGGTAAGCAGAATTATGATAAAAATAGTCGAAAGGGTGGCTCGGCATACTACACTGTGTGGATGAATTCTGGTGAAGATGAAGAAATCCCTACATTGACAAGCAAGGACAAGTTAGTATTTGCAACTGCTAATAGTATACCTGAAATATATAATTTTTCGCGATTATACGATAATGGATATTCTTTTGGTATAACATCTCTGAGACCAGATTCTGCTGAGCATTATTATATAAATTATGCAGACTCAGATGACGAAGAGTACGAGCAGTATCTCAATATGGATTCTGATGCAGCAGAATTGGGTGGATTAGGAGTTCAACGACTATATTTAGATAAAGTTGGAAAGACAAAGATAACAGACAAATATGTTGCGAAAAATGGAGTTGTAACAGGTCTTAAAAGAGATAAAAAATATAAATGCACATTTTATATAGGTTCTTATTATCAGGAATATATATTAACTGCTAACCAGCGAACATTTACAGATTTCAATGAAGAGTTTGAATGTACGGGATGTGATTTTTTGGAATCATGTATATCTATAGATATTCCAGAATGGCTGTGCAGCGGTTACTATTCTGTTAATGGAATGGGAATGTTTAGATACGTAGATGACAATGACTTAGCTGCTTATAATGGGGAAGCCTATGACGAAAACATAGACTGGAATAAGCCTCTTATCATCTATGATGAAAGTGGACAGGTTATTTTTGATCCATCTCAACCACAAGAAGGGGAAGAGACGGAAGAGCAAACTGAAGGCACAGAGGCAGAGGAGCCAAATGAGGTAATTACTGAGGCAACTATTATAGATTCTTCAGAATGGACTCATGAAATTACAGATGGCAAGAAGTTTACTGCCGAAATTAGTGTTTCGGAAATTGTTAACACCGAGCCTGCTGTTTTAACAGTAACATCTCCAGATGGTGAGACTGAGGAATACATAGAAGAAAATGGAACAATAGCAGCCGACATATATGAGCCAAAGAAGGGTACTTATACATTTAAAATAGAAAAACTTGGCGGAAGAACATATACGGCAAAGTATTCCGACGGTGGACAGGATTCGGGTCCAAATATGGAAGGAAACGAATCTAGCAACGAAGTTAATGAGGAAAATGAAGAAAATCACTAAATAATAGAGAGGATTCTTTGTATTATGAAAGTAAACACAAAAATTATATTTGCTGCAGCAATTGTAATGACGCTGTTTATGGGATGCGGTGAAAAGGAAGTGGTCGAAGAAGGATTAATGGAGCCACCTGAAGAAACTAGTGCCGTAGTAGAGGATAATGAAGTGGAATTAGCGGATGCGGATAATTCTACTACTGCTGAAAATAACAATTCAATGACTGTTGAACAGTTCTTCACTGAGCATCCTGATGATTTAAAAGAAGTTATTGAAGTAAACTCCACTGAAGAATTCGTGTTAAATATTGTACCAAAAGATAATACGATGTATATTTCATATACGATACCAGAGGGGAAAACTGATGAAGAAATAGAGGATTACAAGGCAAGGATAGGCGAGTATATTTCAAATAAAGATACTAAATCAGTGGTAGATGGAGCCAAGAAAAATCTAGGCGAACATGTAGGAGTTAATAGCGAAGATATTGTTTATGATTTCACCTATTTTGATCCTGTTGGTAATCAGATTGCTCATACAGTGTTCTAACATTTGATTGAATAAAATAATTCAATACTCAAAAAGATTAAAATATATTACATTCCATCCAACCCATAATTGGGCTGGATGGATTATTTTTAATAACGGGGAAAGGAGGATTCCAACATGCCAATGACCGACTATGACACAGCTGTAAGTAAATATCTTAAAAAGGAAATAGCCTTTCTAAAAAACGGTTTAGATAAATACACAGCTTTGGCCAAGGCCATCACAGAAAACCAAGGCATACCGGACCTTTATCGATACGATTACTACCGGTTAAATAAGCTGATTAAAATTTCTAATCAGTGGAAAAGAAACTGGGCTAACTTCGATGTAAGGAAGAAAATCCTCCGAGAAATAAAGGAAATCAGATCCGTTATTAACCAAGCTTTAGGTTCTCCCGAAGTAGGTATCAACATTCACGATGTGCTGCTTAACAAAATGCATGATGCATTAAACGCATATCGACAGGTGATTGATTCCGATAAGGAGCTTAAGGGTTCAATAAATAAAAAGGAACTGAACAAAGTAATAGCAAACTATGAGCACGAGTTGGAGGAGACTGATGCCAAGATTTTAACTATCTTGGATTCTAAATTTGAGTTGAAGTCTCTTCAGGATACCATCGCTAGGGAAGGCAGGCTGCCAAAGATGCTACATGGTCATTATCAGTTAATAATTGATAAAACCCGCCATGCATATGAGTTGCTTATGTCTATGCCTAAAACCTGGGATGATATACTTCGTGAAAACGATATATTTATAAAGGCAATTATGCGTGGCGAACAGCTTGTAAAAATTCGTATAGACGATAATGAAATTCGAAGCGCAAGAGCCCGAGGCAGATTGCTGAAGTAAATATATATACCTCCCCATGAATTCGATATGCCCCATCTTTATTGGACGACCAGTAAGGAAGAGATATTTCAAATCCATGGGGATTTTTTATGGCAATAAAAAACAAAAAAATACTCTTAAAAACGAAAAAAACATAATTTTTTTTTGAATTATTAATAGGAAGAAATATGGTAATAAGGAGTAATGAATCATGGCAAACACAGAAATTAAGCAACTCGTTCGCCAGGCAATCGATAAGGCAGAGGAAATAATCCAAGCCGTGGAGCAATCTGAAGCTGCCTTAAATAAGGGAATATATACGTTGGAGTATTACAAGTACAAGAATATGTGTAATAACTTCGATGCTAATAAGCTGATAAATGAATATGAGGATATGATATATGGTCAGGAATACATTAAGCAGGATGCTGTAGGAAATAAAAAGATTTTTATTAATTTTCTAGATGAGACAAACACAGGCCAGGACCCGCAAGATAACCTGACTAAAGAAATCACCCAACTAATTCACGAAATAGATGAGGTCCATAGCAGAATCGGAGACTTACTTCAGGAGCAGGATGTGCTTTCTAATTGCTCCAAGATAATGAACGAGGACGATTACTAGGGATTTTATCCTTGCCGAAATATCAAGAAGTTTTATAATTAAAAATAGAAATATATATGATAAATCCATCCTTCTCACATATGGATATGCACCGCCTTACAGGTAGTCCTGTTAAGAGGAAACATACCAATAGAGAGGGTGGATTTTTTAGTAATTAAAAGGAGAAGGCATGAAAGAATTTTATATCGACAGTGACGGCGTCAAGTTACATGCAAAGCTTGATTGCCCAGAGGGGATGGTAAAGGGACCGCTTTGCATATTGATTCATGGATTCACGGGCCACATGGAGGAGGACCACATTATAGCTGCTCAAAAGGCTATGAATAAAGCTGGGGTTGCGGTTCTTCGCGCTGAAATGTATGGTCATGGTAATAGTGATGGAAAGTTTGAAAAGCACACACTGTACAAATGGGTTACAAATGCACTTGCTGTGGTTGCATACGCAAAGACCTTAGATTTTGTGACTGATTTATATCTGTGCGGTCACTCACAAGGTGGTTTATTAACAATGTTGATTGGGGGAATGTGTGCAGACGATTTCAATGCAATTTTGCCTTTATCTCCTGCTTGGATGATTCCTGAATATTGTAGAAAGGGCGAAGTGCTTGGCGTCTCATTTGACCCAAATCATATTCCAGAAAAGGTATCTTCAGATGATTGGAGTCTTGATGGTGATTACATACGTGTAGCCCAAACAATTCATGTAGAAGACGCGATAGCACGATTTAAAGGCCCAGTTTTTATAGTGCACGGCGATGCAGATGAGGTTGTGCCATATGCTTACTCGCAAAAAGCCGTCGAGCTTTATAATGATGCGCAGCTAGTTACAATCAGTGGCGACGATCATTGCTACACCATGCACTTAGAAGAGATGGCTGATGCCATTTATGATTACTTTAAATCTGAAATTGATTAATTAAAAATTTTGCAGTGCTAATTTGCATTTTTAAATTCAGGTTTTGACATTTCTAATCTGATTAATATGAAACAAATTGTAAATGACAGCGCATCTGCAATAGGTCCGGCGTAAAGTACTCCGCTAAAGCCAAATATCAATGGCAAGATAATGATAAGTGGTGTAAGGAAAAGCACCTGTCTAGTAAGAGACATGAAAATACCTTTGTAAGGCTTGCCGATTGACGTAAAAAAGTTTGATGTAAGTGGCTGTAAAAAGCAGGTAAAGATTCCAAAGAGGAATACTCTAAAGTATGTCTCACAGAAATCAAAATACAACTCGCTACCAGAGCCAAATATAGAAACAATCTGTCTAGGAAACAGCTGGAAGCAAGCCCAGCTGCCGATTGCTATAACGGCTGCAATCTTGATGGCCAGATTGTAGGCATCTTTAACACGCTTGTAGTTAGAAGCACCATAATTAAAGCTGACAATTGGCTGTAAGCCCTGAGAGATGCCTATGATAAATGAAAAGCAAATTCCAGTAACCTTAGATATGATTCCTGCACAAGTAATAGGAATGTCGGCGCCATACTTGCTCAAAGCGCCGTAGTGCCCCATAACATGATTCATTGTAATCTGCACTAGCATCATGGCAATCTGGTTGATACATGGAGCAGTACCCAAAGACAATACAGAAGCGATAATAACTCCGCTTGGAATAAAATGCTCCTTCTCAAGCTTAACAGTCTTAAACTTCTTTAAATAAACAAGCACCATGGCGCCAGCAACATACTGACCGATGATTGTCGCTACAGCAGCTCCGGTCATACCCCAGTGGAACACAACAACGAACAAAGCATCTAAAATAGTGTTTACAACAGCACCTACAACGTTGATAGCCATTGTCATATTTGGGCTTCCGTCGGCTCTAACAATATGGCTTCCGCCGGCAGAAAGAATAAACATTGGGTAACCTAAAGCACACACGCGAGAGTATTCCATTGCGTAAGGCAAAATATTTTCAGTTGCACCACATGCCAAAAGGATTGGCTCAAGGAAAAGCTCAGTAACGATTGTAAGGAACAATCCACCGAGAAGCATAACGCTTACAGCGTTTCCTACATAAAAACCGGCCTTTTTGGTCTCGCCTCTTCCCATGGCAAGGTTAAAGGTGGAAGCGGCACCGATACCACACAAAAGTGCGATAGATACATTTAATATAGAAAGTGGGAACTGGATATTTGTGGCACCATTTCCAAGAGGTCCTACAAAGTTACCAATGAAAAGCTGATCCACCATGTTGTAAAGGGAGCCCACCAGCATTGCAATAATACTTGGTATGGCAAATTTTCTAAGAAGCTTTCCAATTGGCTCTGTTCCCAATGGATTCATAGTTGTCTGATTCATAAAGTTTCCTTTCTAACCCATCGTCCGCTGGCTCCACATGGAAGTACAAGGCCTGATTCTGTGACTGGTAAGCCAATCTCGTCAGCAGCAACTTCCCCTGGATGATTCTTTAGAAGAGCTGTGCTAATCATATAGTTTAAAACTGCTGGCTGAAGACCAGTGGTATATGAGTTAACTAAAAAGAATAAAGCATCGTCAGAGAGAATCTGCTCGCATAATTCAATAAATGGGAAAATGTCATCTTCAATTTTCCAAATCTCGTTTTTAGAACCTCTGCCATAAGAAGGTGGGTCCATAATGATTCCGTCATACTTGTTGCCGCGTCTGATTTCACGTTCAACAAATTTACGGCAGTCATCAACAAGCCATCTGATTGGCGCATCAGCAAGTCCAGATGAAACAGCATTTTCCTTTGCCCACTGCACCATACCCTTTGAAGCGTCTACATGAGTGACCTGCGCCCCAGCTGCAGCTGCGGCAAGGGTAGCGCCGCCTGTATATGCAAAAAGGTTAAGCACTTTCACTGGACGTTTCTTTTCAGTTACTTCCTTATTTATAATAGAAGAAAACCAATCCCAGTTAACAGCCTGTTCAGGAAATAGCCCTGTATGCTTAAAAGCAAATGGCTTTAAGTTAAACTTTAAATCGTGGCCGCAAATAGGGTAACTAATTGTCCACTGCTCTGGCAAATCAAAGAATTCCCATTCTCCGCCACCTTTATTTGAACGATGATAATGAGCGTTTAGCTTCTTATAATAAGGAGAGCTCTTTTTAGTGTTCCAAATTACCTGTGGGTCTGGACGAAGAAGCACATACTTGCCCCATCTCTCCAACTTCTCCCCAGAAGAGCAATCTATTATCTCGTAATCTTTCCAATTAGATGCTATGTTCATCTTGAGTTAATTCCTTCCTAATAATTATTTATAAGTAAGAATTCCCGATCTGTTAGCTCCACTTTTGGGGGCCAATATTATGCCTACCCTTTGGGGGAAGGTGCCTCGAAGAGGCGGATGAGGGGAATCCTTCATAATTGTTGTCTTATCTTCACTTCGAATATTATACTTGAAGATTTTGAATCTTCAACGTAAAATAGTAAAAAATCTCTTTGTTCACCACAATATTTGGTGGTTTTTCAAATTGTACTAAATAAAATACAATCTTTTTATTATTTTTCTTGCAGCTATTCCCATTCTCGTGTATATTATTACTTGCTGTGACATGATAGCGATGAAGCGTGAGGTTGCAACCTAGTTACTCAGGTTGGTTTTCCGTGGAGCGAATGTCAAGTTAGGAAACTGACGACAAGTCACTGTACAACAGAAAACCGTCCGCATTCGCGGAGACGACGTGTGAGAACTTGGTTCTTTTTATAAATTTGAATCATGAAACACACGGGTAAGTGTACAGTCGCCACTTGTTCGATTTTTCAGTAATCAGAAAAACGAAAAAGGAGGAGACTTTTTTTATGGCAAAACAAGTTATGAGAATCACACTCAAGGCTTATGATCATGAGTTAGTAGATTCATCTGCCAAGAAAATCATCGAGACTGTTAAGAAGAACGGAGCACAGGTTAGTGGTCCTGTACCTCTTCCAACTAAGAAGGAAGTTGTTACAATTCTTAGAGCTGTACATAAGTACAAAGACTCTCGTGAGCAGTTCGAGCAGAGAACTCATAAGAGATTAATTGATGTCATTGATCCAACACAGAAGACTGTTGAAGCACTTTCTAAGTTAGAGATGCCAGCAGGTGTTGAAATCAGCATCAAGAACAAGTAATTAATTTCAGGATTTTCTAGTGAAACGCAGAAAATCGTGAACAGCGACGAGTCTATTCGCGAAGCGAATTTTGATGGCAAGTCACATTATGAGTTCAATCAATTTTAGTTAACATCCAAGATGGTTTTATATAGAAGTAATAAGCTTTTTCATGATTTTAACTTAAAATCATGAACATCCGCGAGCCTCATTCGCATGGCGAATTATAATGGCGAGCGTCATTATCTTATTCCACTTATATGACACTGTTCTAGGATGAACGGTTCCGCTACCCCATAGTATGGGCAAGAAGCGTTCCGCTGTAGAAAATGGAGGTAAGAAACATGAAGAAAGCTATTTTAGCTACAAAGGTCGGAATGACTCAGGTCTTCAATGAAGGCGGCGAGCTTATTCCTGTAACTGTTCTTGCTGCAGGTCCTTGTGTTGTTACACAGATCAAGACAGTAGAGAACGATGGTTACGATGCAGTTCAGGTTGGCTTTGTTGACAAGAAGACAAAGATGGTTAACAAAGATGCTAACGGACGCAAAGAAATCATTCATCGCAATGGCGTTAACAAGCCTGAGAAGGGCCACTTCGATAAGGCAGGTGTTGAGCCAAAGAGATTTGTTAGAGAGTTCAGATTTGATAATTGTGCAGATTATGCACTCGCTCAGGAAATCAAGGCTGATATCTTTGAGGCTGGTGACAAGATTGATGCAACAGCTACATCAAAGGGTAAGGGATTCCAGGGCGCTATCAAGAGATTAGGTCAGCATAGAGGTCCTATGGCTCACGGTTCTAAGTTCCACAGACACCAGGGTTCAAACGGCGCTTGTTCATCACCTAGCCGTGTATTCAAGGGCAAGGGTATGCCTGGTCAGATGGGCGGAACAAAGGTTACAATCCAGAATCTTGAGGTTGTACGTGTTGACGTTGAAAACAATCTGCTTTTAGTTAAGGGTGCTGTTCCAGGACCTAAGAAGTCTCTTGTTACAATTAAAGAGTCAGTTAAAGCAGGCAAGTAATCTTACGATAGGAAAGGAGGAACTTAGCGATGGCTAAAGTATCCGTATACAATATGGAAGGCAAAGAAGTTGGCACCATGGATCTTAACGACAGCATCTTCGCAGTTGAGATCAATGAGCATTTAGTTCACATGGCAGTTGTCCAGCAGCTTGCAAATAACCGTCAGGGAACACAGAAGGCTAAGACACGTTCTGAGGTTTCTGGTGGTGGTAGAAAACCTTGGAGACAGAAGGGAACAGGTCATGCAAGACAGGGTTCTATCAGAGCTCCACAGTGGACAGGTGGTGGCGTAGTATTCGCTCCAACACCAAGAGATTATTCATTTAAGCTTAACAAGAAGGAAAAGAGAGCGGCTCTTAAGTCTGCACTTACTTCTGTAGTTAATGACAACAAGTTTATCGTAGTAGACGAGCTTAAGCTCGATGCTATTAAGACAAAGGATTTCGCAAAGGTATTAACAAACCTTAACGTTGATAAGGCTCTCGTAGTTCTTGATTCTAACGATCAGAACGTAGTTATGTCTGCAAAGAACATTCCTACAGTTAAGACAGCTCTTACAAACACAATCAACGTTTATGACATCCTCAAGTACAACACAGTAGTTGTTACAAAGGCTGCTGTTGATCAGATTCAGGAGGTGTATGCATAATGGCAAATGTACACTATTATGACGTAATCCAGAATCTGATCAACAGCAGCCTTTGTAACAACTACTGTGTTGTACTTAAGGATGTCATAAACGTTGATTGTGTTTGTAAGGGCTGTCTTAACTGTAGGAATGTTCTTTGCAGACATAACTACGTACTGATCGTTAGAATCATGAACTACGAGAGCCTTCTCAACGTTAAGGTTTGTT